>CAMNCH010000068.1 GCA_946534145.1 uncultured Lachnospiraceae bacterium | reverse complement strand
AAAGCAGGTTTCGTAGGCGCATTCATGCACAACTACGACTATCCTTTCAGAGGCGGCAAGGATTCCATCAACGCTACTCTTGCAGGTATCTATGGCCCCGAAGCTAAATTCGTGGCAGTTAACTGCTTCGAAGACAAGAACGGTAAGTACACCAAGTATCGTTACTCTGAGAGCGGAGACCGTAAGGTATTCTTCCCCGCTACCAACGATGAACCCATCGCATCTCTTTGCTACCTTGAGTTCATGTCCGATCCCGCTGTAGTTGAATTCTTACAGACAGGTGAAGAAGGCGTTATCCATGAAGTTGATGCAGCTACAGGCGCAATCAAGATTATCGCTCCCGACGAAGCTCATCACGACTGGTATCAGAACTCCGGTAAGAACATCGATATGACCATTAACTGTAACGGTTTAAGACTTGCTACACCTGAACTTACCACTCTTTCACTTGCTTACACTTACTCAGATGTAGATCCCGCTGACGTTCAGGCAGCTATCGAGGCAGCAAGCCTTGACTCCGTAGTACCCAAGACTCCTTCAGTAGGCGACATCGCAGCTGAAACAGAAGCTACCGACCTTAAGGGTAAGAGAGATCAGACCTTTGATAAGTCCGTAACAGCAGCTGTTGCTGATTTCGACTCTGTATGGGATGCAGGTATGGCTGAATACATGGCAGCAGGCGGTAAGGCAATCGCTGACGAAAGACTTAGCGCTTGGGAAGCTACATACGGTAGCGAAACCATGCTTCCTTAATCTTTTTAAGGATAAATAAGTATTAAATCTGGGCTCCGGATTTTTCCGGGGCCCTTTCTCTATGCATTTACAGCCACCGGCTTGCAACTTAGCCCCGTAATATAACCACTTACCTCAATATTCATGACAAGAACGTGCTGCGATGTTAAGATACAATCACAAAGAAAAACACATTCTTTTTCCGGAAAACAATGTGGAACCTGGAGGAAACCATGAGAATAGAAATAAATGTATCCCCCGACATTAAAGAACCCTATGCGGTGATAAATACTAACTGCGTGACGGCGGAGATTTCAAATATTGCCGAGGTACTTGGCAAGGTAGGAACATCGGCCCCAGTCATCGGCTATATCGACGACCGCATGGTGATACTGGATGCCAAAGAAATATCCCTCATACGCGTTGAGAACGAGAAGGTCTATGCATCCTGCAAAAAAGAAGTTTACCTGGTTAACAAGAGAATGTATGAGCTTCTCGAAATCCTTGGCCCCGATTTTATGCAGGTATCCAAATCCGCCTGCATCAACCTAAAGTTTCTGGAGAGCGTGGAGCCTTCTTTTAACGGAGTGATGCTTCTTTATCTTAAGGATGGGGAAAAAGAATACATCTCAAGGAAATTCGTCCCGAAACTCAAAGAATATCTGGGGCTCTAGAAAGGAGAAAGAATATGAAGACTTTTAAAGAAGTGGCAAAAAGTTCGTTGGCAGGAATTCTAATTAGTGTTTTGATATTTGTGATAGCAGGAGTGGTGTTTGATATTGTGGGAGGAGGAACCTTTACTCTCACAGATTACGGATTTACCAAAATGGTGCTTGCGTGTCTGGCTACAGGTATAGCTTTCGGCGCACCTTCGGTTCTCTATTCCAAAGAATCTGTTTCAAAGGGAGTTGCAACGGTTGTGCAGTTAACTATAGGATTTGCCGTGTACGCTGTAGTGGGCTCCTATGTGGGCTGGATACCGATTAAGGCCGGACTTGCGGCAAGCTTGCTCACACTGGCAGGCGCTCTCGTGATTGTTTTGATTATCTGGTATTGCTTCTACAGGTACAATAAGAACCTTGCAAACAGAATGAATGATGCATTGAAGAAAAAGTAATGTTCGGACTTTAAAAAGCGGAAGCCTTTGCGGCCTCCGCTTTTTTGATATAGCGATATGCTACTGCATTCTTCTTAATCCCTTGGGATAGTGATTCTTGATTACTCCGCCGGAAACTTTGCCGAAAGAAAGGGAGAAGCCGCGGACGGTTAAGAGCACCCAGCCTTTAACGGAAGGGTCGCAGGTGAGGGTATTGCCCTCGATGTAGCGGTCGGCATCGGTGTCGCTGAGGGCAACAGATACCTTAACATCCGAAGGCCTCAAGGCCAAAGCAAGCGAGTGCGAGGGCTCCAGACGATTCTTTTTGACTGTTGCTATCCAGAGTCCGGGACGCTCAACTTTCAGACCTTTAAGAGTTGTGATGCCGGAAGGAAGCAGATAGAGATTGTCTCCGAAGGTTTCGAGGCGGCGCTCTGAAGTAAGGCGGTCTATGCAATCATCTGTGAGCCGGAGTTCGTTTGCCAGAAAGTCCTTAAGCTCCTTTAACTGTTTTGCGGCGCTGCCTGTGAGGGGAAGAGGCTTTTCTTCTTTGGCAACAGCCTCGCCCGCCATTTTAAAGCGTGCCACGAAGTGACCTTCACCCTTAATCTTGTGGGGCCAGAAGCGCTCGGTTTTTTCAATGGTGAATTCGGGGTGGGAACTTAAAAAGGCCTCAACAGTACCTTCGTTTTCAATCTTGTTAAAAGTACAGGTGGAATATACCAAAACACCGCCGGCTTTAAGACATTTGGCGGCTTCGTCCAGTATCATAAGCTGCCTTTCGTGACACATTTTAACGTTCTCGGGACTCCATTCGCCGAGAGCGTTTTCTTCTTTTTTGAACATACCCTCGCCGGAGCAGGGGGCATCCACAAGAATTTTGTCAAAAAAAGCCGGAAAACGTGAGGATACACCGTCGGGCGATTCGTTTATTACGCAGGCATTGGTGACGCCCATTCTTTCAATATTGGAGGAAAGAATGCGGGCACGGTCGCGAACGTATTCGTTGGAGACTAAAAGCCCCTGCCCCATGAGGCGGCCGGCTATCTGAGTGGACTTGCCTCCGGGAGCGGCACACATATCCAGGACTCTGTCGCCGGGCTGAGGGTCCAAAGCGGCCACTGCAGACATGGCGCTGGGCTCCTGAATGTAAAAAGCACCTGCCTCGTGAAGTGCAGACTTGCCGGGACGCTCCTCGGGGTCGTAATAAAATCCTTCGGTGGCCCAGTCAACAGGCCCAAGCTTAAAGGGCACGGCGGAGAGAAATTCTTCTCGGGAAGCCTTCAGGGGATTGTAACGAAGTCCCACATACCGGGGACCATCGTAGGAAGCCTCGAAGGCATCATATTCTTCTTTTAAAATTTCCCGCATGCTTTCTTTGAAAGATTCGGGAAGATTGTTTCTTATATTTTCCATGGCTATATGATAAGCAATTTTCTTTTAAAACTCAATTATAATCGCAAGATTTACTACTTTTTCGGCACTTCTTGATAAGTGTTTTTTAATATTTTTCTGTATAATGATAATTGCACTATTATGTAGTCTGATTATTTCTTAAAAAGGACAAATCTCATGGACAAAATAACATTACACGACAGTAAAGTATCGGCAAAAATCTTTGTGGAAAAAGAAGCAGAGAAAGGCGTTAAACGCGTTGCCGGCAAGGTCATGGCGGATCTTTGCGCCATCACGGGAGAATCCGTAAAAGTCAAAGAATTCTCGGGCAATCTCCCGAAGGCCGATGTGGCCGTTATTCCCTGTACTATAGGTTCAAGCCCCCTTCTTGACAAAATGGTTGAGGACGGCAAGGTTAAGATTTCTGACATAAACGGTAAGTGGGAAGTATACAAATACGTTCTTCTCCATACCGACAACATTAAAAATCTTTTGCTTGTAGTCGGAAGCGACAAACTCGCTACCATCTACGGCTTATTCAACATTTCTGAGCTCTGCGGCGTTTCACCCCTTGTATACTGGGCTGACTCCGTTATTCCTCACAAGAACATACTTAAAATCGAAATAGATTCAAAGCCTACCAAAGAGCCCAGCGTTAAGTTCAGAGGCTTCTTTATCAACGACGAATGGCCCTGCTACGGCAACTGGACCATGGAACATTTCAAGGGCTTTACCGCTGAAATGTACGACCATGTCTTTGAGCTTCTTTTAAGACTTAAGGGCAATTATCTCTGGCCCGCAATGTGGTCCTCAAGTTTTGCATGGGACGGCCCCGGCCTTAAGTCATACGAACTGGCTGATGAGTACGGCATCTATATCGGTAACTCACATCATGAACCCTGTCTTCGTGCAGGCGAAGAATACAGACAGGTTCGCGGTCCCAAGAGCATCTACGGCGATGCCTGGAACTATCACGCCAATACCAAGGGAATCACCCGTTTCTGGAAGGATTCTTTGGACGAGCGCGGAATGTTTACCTCCATGGTAACCGTAGGTATGCGCGGTGAGGCAGACTCCACCATCCTCGGGGCCAATGCCACCCTCAAGGACAATATCGACCTCTTAAAGGACGTTATCGTCTGCCAGAAGAAACTGATTAAAGAAACCGAGAAAAAATACAAAAAAACCTTCCCACAGGTTCTTGCTTTGTACAAAGAAGTTGAGCCTTTCTACTACGGCGACAAGGAAACGGAGGGACTCTGTGACTGGGATGTTCTCGATGACGTAATTCTTATGCTCTGCGAGGACAATCATGGCTATTTAAGAACCGTTCCCGACGACAAAATGCGCAAGCATCCCGCAGGCTTCGGTATGTACTATCATGTGGATTACCACGGCGACCCCATCTCTTATGAGTGGATAAACTCATCGCCCCTCGCTCTTATGTGGGAGCAGATGACTCAGGCCTATGAGTACGGTGTAAGAAGTGTATGGATTCTGAACGTGGGCGATTTGAAGCACAACGAATTCCCTCTTTCATATTTCTTAAATATGGCATATGATTTTGACAAGTATGGCACCAAGGCACCCAATACCTGTTTTGACTATACCAAGAAGGCCCTTGCCACTCACTTTGGCAACACTCTTACTGAGGCCAAGGTTACCGAGGCGGCAGAGATTCTGACCGAAACCGTAAGAATCAACGGTTACAGAAGACCCGAGGCACTGAATCCTCTTATCTACGATTCCTGTCATTTCCATGAAGCGCAGAATCTTCTTTTGAGACTCAGCGAACTTGAGGAAAGACTTAAGGCCTTCGAAAAGGGTCTCAAAGGTGATGCCAAACGTGCATGGTACTCGCTTACGGGCTTCCAGACCAGAGCCACCATCGCACTTATCCGCATGCATTTATTCGGCGGACTTAACCTTCTTCAGGCTCATCAGAACTTAAAGATTGCCAATGAAACCGCAGACATCATTAAGTTCCAGATAGCAAGGGACAAAGAACTCAAGAAGGAATGGGCCGACTTTGAAAATCATAAGTGGCGAGGCATGGAACTTGCCAGCCATGTAGGCTTTACCAAGTGGAACGAAGACGGTTCGAGATATCCTCTCATGATTCAGGTGGAGCCCTTCGACAGACCCAGACTCTTTGTTTCCAGAACCGATGACGAAAAGATTTACGACAAGGTTTACGGACCTTGCATGCGCATTAAAGCCAACGACTTTGAATTCGACGGAAGCGATACCGTATCCATCCGTCTTTCCAATAATGGTGTGGGCGAGTTAAACGTTCACATGGACATGCCCAAGTGCAAGTGGCTTACCTGCGATGCGGAAACACCCGACATCAAGGTTGAGTACGACGAAGTGGTTAATTTCACCTGCGACCGCAGCAAACTTAAAGCGGACAAAGAAACCGCATTGGTAACTTTCTTTGACGGCGACACGAAGGTTGAGGTTGAATTTACAGCCTGCAACAGCACCAAAGAAGCTCCCAAGGGTGCGTTCCTGCCCGGCAGATTCGGCTACTCGATTCTGGCCCGTGACTATTCCGAAAAATCCGCTCCCGCAGGCAGCAAGTGGATTGAACTCAAGGACTACGGCGTATACGACAGCGGTATGAAGTGCTTCCCTGTTCTGACCAAATACAAAAAGGGCGAGGAGCCTTCTTTGACCTATAAGATTTACGCAACCGAAGACGGCGAATATACTCTTCAGGCCGACTTCACACCCACCAACCCTCTGTCAAGAGAAGGCAAGCTGCGTTACGGCGTAAAGGTTAACGGCAAGTCCGCAGGCGAGTTCAATACGGTTCCGGACGGCTACAGAGCCGGCGTGGCTGCTGACAAGGTTTGGGCAGAAGGCGTTCTTTCTCACAGAAGAACCTGTACTTCACAGGTTAAACTCAAGAAGGGCGTCAACGAGGTTACCCTCCTTATCAAGGACCCCGGACTTGTGCCCTTAAAACTTTATTTGTACAAAGAAACTCCGCCGACAGCATACTTCGGAATGCCTGAAAGCGTTAGAAAATAGTTTTTTTCATTCAGGAAGGAAAAAGAAATGGAAATCACAAAGAACGACACAAAAGTTGCACAGTACAGAGCAAAGGCCATGGCGCTTGTAAGCCAAATGACCCTTGAGGAGAAGGTTTCCCAGACTCTACATCCCGCTGCAGCCATCGACAGGCTTAACGTAAATGCCTACAACTGGTGGAACGAAGCTCTTCACGGAGTTGCGAGAGCGGGTATTGCCACAATATTCCCTCAGGCTATCGGTCTTGCCGCTACTTTCGATGAGGACTTTTTGGAAGAAATCGGTGATGCGGTATCCACCGAAGGACGTGCCAAATACAATATGCAGGCCCGTCGCAACGACAGAGACATATACAAGGGCCTTACTTTCTGGGCTCCCAACGTAAATATATTCAGAGACCCCAGATGGGGCAGAGGTCATGAGACCTACGGCGAAGATCCTTACCTTACTTCCAGACTCGGAGTTCGCTTCGTAGAAGGTATTCAGGGTCATGACGAGAACCACTTAAAGGCAGCGGCATGTGCCAAACATTTCGCTGTACATTCGGGTCCCGAAGACGTTCGTCATGAATTTAATGCAGTAGTATCCAAGCAGGATATGTACGAGACCTACCTTCCCGCCTTCAAGGCTCTGGTAACCGAGTCCAAGGTTGAGGCGGTTATGGGTGCTTACAACCGTACCAACGGAGAGCCCTGCTGCGGCTCCAAGACTCTGCTTAAGGATATCTTACGCGACACCTGGGGATTCAAGGGCCACGTTACCAGTGACTGCTGGGCCATCAAGGACTTCCACGAGGGCCATGGCGTTACCAAGACTCCCGTTGAGTCCGTAGCTCTTGCTATGAACAACGGCTGCGACTTAAACTGCGGTAACCTCTTCAGCTACTTAAAAGAAGCCGTGGAGACAGGTCTTGTACCTGAGGAACGTCTCGATGAAGCTTTGATTAATCTTTTCACCACCAGATTTAAGCTCGGCATCATGGGCGATGATGAAACTGCTTTTGACAACATTCCTTACAATGTTGTGGACAGCAAGCCCATGCACAAATTAAATGTTAAAGCTGCCAAAAAATGTGCGGTTCTTCTTAAAAACGAAGGAGGACTCCTTCCTCTTGACAAGTCCAAGATCAAAAACATCGCAGTTATCGGCCCCAATGCCAATAACCGCCGTGCTTTGGTGGGCAACTATGAAGGTACCGCTTCCAGATACGTAACGGTTCTTGAAGGTATGCAGGATTACCTCGGTGACGGAATTCGCGTGTACACCTCCGAAGGCTGCCATCTCTGCCAGCCCAAGGTTACCGGTCTTGCCAACGGCCGCGACAGATTCTCCGAAGTTGAAGAAATCTGTGCACTCAGCGATGTTGTGGTATGCGTAATGGGTCTTGACTCCGGCCTTGAAGGCGAAGAAGGCGACCAGGGTAACCAGTATGCCAGCGGTGACAAGCCTAACCTTCTTTTGCCCGGCATACAGCCCAAGATTCTGGAACTGGCCAAAGAAAGCGGCAAGCCCGTAGTACTGGTGGTTCTCTCAGGTTCTGCACTCGACCTTTCATGGGCAGACGAGAACATTCCCGCAATCGTTCAGGGATGGTATCCTGGTGCCGAAGGTGGTAAGGCTCTGGCAGAATTGCTCTTTGGCGATGCTAACTTTGAGGGTAAGCTTCCCATCACTTTCTACTACTCGACAGACGATTTACCTGCGTTTACGGACTACAGCATGGAAGGACGCACCTACAGATACATGAAGAAGGATGCCCTTTATCCTTTCGGTTACGGACTTTCCTATACCAATTATGACGTGAAAGATTTGAAACTCAGCTCTGACACCCTTACCGACGACGGCATCGATGTGGAAGTTTCCGTTAAGAACACCGGTGACTTTACCGGAAGAGAAACGGTTCAGGCATACGTTAAGATTAATGCCGAGGCTCCTCTCAAGCACGTTCCCAACTTCTCACTCAAGGGCATCAAGAAGCTTAACCTTGACGGCGGCGAGGAGAAAAAAGCAGTCATTCACCTGCCCAAAGAAGCCTTCGCTCTTGCGGATGAAAACGGCGAGTTTGTGGTTAACAAAGGCACAGCTACAGTTTACGTAGGCGACCAGGCACCCGACTCAAGAAGCGAAGCGTTAACCGGCAAGAAGGTATTAAGTGCTACGGTTAACATTCCTGCTACGGAAAAGATTCAATAATTAATATGCAAGACTTTAACTAAGGCGTCGGGACTCAGGTCCGGGCGCCTTTCTCTTTGTGCAAAAGAGCGAAACGTTTCACTGCATTTTGTGTACTTTTGCATTATGTACAATCTTTTGGCAAAAACTGACATATTTTTAGCACAAGTTGATAGGTTAGACAGCAAAAAAAACATAATAATAAAAATTACAAAGAATATGGGTAGGGGAACTGCACAATTTTTTTGTAATAATATTAAGGGAAGGGGCATAATATGCACAAAAGATTACACAAAGTGTTATCACTGGCAATGGCAGGTTTGTTGTTTATAACAAGCACCTTTGCCAACGTGAACCAGGCATATGCGGCAGAGTCTGTGAAGAACGGCGACGTATATGAGACTACTTATGCAATCGCAGAACTCGGAACTCCGGGCGGATATCAGTATACGTCCGAAACAACTGATGAAGGTACAGCCTTCGCGTTTTCTGCGCAGTATGCAGAAGTTAAGTACGCAATCCCCGAAGACGTTGTTAAGGCGGGTCTTAAGGGATACAAAGTGAGCGTATCGGCGACAGAGAATCTTGCTCTTAAGATTTACAGCGCGGAAGGTAAGACAGCTGTAAGCTACTGGGCAGACAGTGTATCGCTTGAGGACGCTGTAGTTCCCACCGAAATCGGCTTTATGAATTGCGCCGAGGAGGAAAAGACATTTACTTTTTCATCGATTACCTTTGTAACCGAAAGAGAACTTGGGGTTGAAGCACCGGTTACCGAGCCCATTGATGAGCCCGTTAATCCCGTTGAGCCTGTAGAGCCCGTGACACCTGTCGAAGAGCTTACAGATCTTGTGTTCAACGAAAATCTTATTTTTGCCGGCAGATGGGACAACGTTCCCACAGAGTCCAATGTTCTTACGTTCGGTGCTCAGTACAATGAATTTGTATTTGACCTTGGCAAGACACTTTCCGCCGCTCAGGTTGAAAGCGTAATCGTGGCTGTTTCCGAGCAGGGCAACGATGTTGCTTTAAAGCTCTACGATGCAGACATGAACGAAAAACTCGTTAATTATCATAACTCGGGAAGCGCAGAATACACCCTCGCTCCCGACTACGACGGAGACGTAAGATTCGTAGGCGTTATGTCTATGGCAGAAGGTGAGGAAGCTTATCCTTACAGCGTTACCGTTGACAGCATTACCGTCAAAGTAAACGGCGCAGCACAGCCTGTTGAGCCCGTTGAACCCGCAAAAGAAGGTCTTGATGAGTACACAGAGCTTTCTTTCTACGACAGATGGAGCAATACTCCCGCTGAGTCCAACGTTCTTTCTTTTGACGGACAGTATCAGGAATATGTATTCGACCTTGGTAAGGTTTACAACGCTGAAGAAGTTGACTATGTTGCAACCGCAGTTTCCGACCAGGGCAACAATATCTGTATTAAGTTCTACGATTCCGGTATGAACGAAATGCAGCCCAACTACAGCAACAACGGTAAGTCCGAATACTCCATCGCACCCACTTACGAAGGCGATTTGAAGTATATCGGTATCATGTCCATGCCTGCAGCAGGCGATGGCGTATATCCTTACAGCGTTACCGTTGACAAGATTACCGTTAAGTACACTCCCATCGTTTATGAAGAGACTCAGCTTTATACAGCAGAGAATCTTGTATTCACAGAGCGCTGGGAAGGTGCAGCCGTTGAAGGAAACACCCTTACATTTGAAAAAGAATGGAACGAGTATTGGTTTGCATTAACCAAACCCGTTAAGGCCGACAAGATTAAATCCTTAAAGATTAACGTTAAGGATCAGGGCCTCACCGTAGCATTTAAGCTTTATGACGCAACAGGCAAAGAGCTTCAGGCATTCTACGGCCAGAGCGGCAAGACTACTTACAGCCTTGCATATGCAGGTGATGAAGAAATCACCAACATCGCAGTAATGTCCATGAACGGACAGGATGACGTGTTCCCCGCTTCCATTACAATCGAAAGTGTTGAAATTGTTATCGATACCACACCCGAAACAGAGCCTCCCGTAGAGAAGGGCGTTGAGTATGATATCGTAAACCTTCGCGATGAGATGACATCGGTTCTCGGCGATGACTTTATCGTCGGCTGTGCCATCAGCTCAGCAGAATTTGCAGATTCCATGGAAATGGAACTTGTTACCAAGCACTTTAACGGTGTTACCCTTGGTAACGAACTTAAGCCCGATTCCATGCTTAAGCAGAATGCCGAGAGAGTTATGGTTGAGTTAAACGGCGAAGAGATTCTTTTCCCTGTACTTAACTTCTCCACTCCCGACAGATATCTTGATTTCTTTGTAGACTGGAACAATGAGCATCCCGACAAGAAGATCCGTATCAGAGGTCACGTGCTTGTATGGCACTCTCAGACACCCGATTTCTTCTTCCGCGAGGACTATGATACTTCCAAGGGTTATGTAACACCCGAAGTTATGAATAAGCGTCTTGAAGCTTATATCAGAGCCGTATGTGCTCACTACACAGCTGAAGGCTCCAAGTACAAAGAACTCTTCTACGGCTGGGATGTTGTTAACGAAGCTATCAGCGACAGCTCAGGCACTTACAGAAATCAGAACGAAAACTCCACATGGTGGAGAGTATACGGAAGCCCTGAATTCATCAACAACGCATTCGTATACGCCAACAAATATATGCCTGCAGACATTGCTCTTTTCTACAATGACTACAACGCATATCAGCCCAACAAATCAAAGGGCATCATTAACCTCGTTAAGAACGTTCAGGCTACACCCGGTTCCAGAATCGACGGTGTAGGTATGCAGGCTCACTACTTCTGTGAGGATACCAATCCTACCATGGAAGCTGTTAAGAAGGCTGCAAAAGCATATGGCGAGCTCGTTGATCAGGTGCAGTTTACCGAAATCGACTTCAAGGGCAGCACAGGTCCCAAGGACGAGCAACTTGCAAAGAGATACAAAGACTTATATGACACTGTAAGAAGACTTATTGCAGAAGGTACCAACGTAACAGGCTTCACCATCTGGGGCGTAGTGGACAAACATTCATGGCTTCAGACCGCTAACGGAGCCGGTGGCGGTGCTTCAGGCAACAGCAGACAGTATCCTTTGTTATTCGATAACAACTACAAGGCAAAACCTGCATTCTATGCACTTTGCAACGCAGGCGAACTTGAACCCGAAATCAGAAACGTAGCAATGGTACAGCTTGTTAACGGAGACTTCTCCTGCGGCGAGACCTACAGCTTAAAGGACGATGTTGCAACATTCGTTCCCATGTGGGATGCAGAAGGTGTCCATGTTAAGGTTAACGTAGCAGATGCTACAGTTGACGATACCGATGCAGTTACCGTTTATGTTTCAGACGGTTCCATCCACTCCGTAACAGTAGCAAGAGCAGATGCAACAGCTATCGATAACGGTTATGAAGCAATTGTTAACGTAGCAGCTTCAGCGGAAGCAATCGTTAACAACAAGATTAAACTCGACGTAGTCGTAACAGACGGCGCAGAAAAGGTTTCCTACAACGATACCACCTTCAATCAGGCAGAAAGCGACAAGTACTACGCAGCAGTAGTTACCAAGCCTTTACAGCCCATTGAAAAAGGCTCTGTTGTAATTGACGGCGTAGCAGACGACGAAGCATGGCTTAAGGTTGAGAGCATTCCTCTTACCATTAACCTCGGCGCTGACGTTACCGCTACAGCTAAGTTATTATGGGATGAAGAGTACTTATATGTACTTATGGACGTAGCTGACGACGTTCTTAACAAGGACGCTTCCCAGGCTCACGAGCAGGATTCAATCGAAGTATTTATCGATGAGAACAATGCTAAGTCCGGATCCTATCAGGAAGACGACAAACAGTATCGTATCAACTATCTGAACGAAAGAAGCTTCAACGGTACCAAGTGTGTTGATGCCAATGTTTTATCCGAAGCGGTTCTTACCGAAGAAGGATACATGGTAGAAGCAGCATTCAAGTGGACCGATATCGAAGCTAAGGCCGGAACTCAGATTGGTCTCGAACTTCAGGTTAACGATGCCAATGCCAACGGCAAAAGAAGCGGCACCTTAAGCTGGGCAGACAAGTCCGGTAACGGCTGGTCTTCAACAGAAGTATTCGGAACCGCAGTATTGGTACAGTCAGCTCCCACAGAGCTTAAGATTGTTAAGCAGCCTCAGAGCATTATCGCGCCCAAGCATCGTCAGGCGATTGACATTACCGTTAAGGCACAGGGTGACGGACTTACCTATTCCTGGTACAGCAAGTCGGCAAACGGCGATGGACAGTTCCACAAGGCAGGTCAGTTTACCGACACCTTCCACAGAACCTCTCAGGCTTCGACAGACAACCTTGAAGTATACTGTGTAATTACAGATGCATACGGCAACAAGGTAAAGACCGATGTTGCAGAGGTTATCCCTGGTGAAGTAGTGGTTACCAAGTGGGCAGGTCCTAACTATTACGGTAAGGTCGGCTACAGAACAGCAATTAAGGCAGCAGGCGCAGCATACGCTATCGTTGACGGTAATGCACAGCTTAGCACCGATAACCTTAACTACAGCTGGTACATCAAGTACGCAAACGGCGACGGTAAGTTCCACAAAACCGGTTGCACCGAACAGGTTTATTCACGTTATATCGTGGACCATCTCGACGGAGCAGAAGTATACTGCGTAATTACTGATGCATACGGCAACAAGGCAGAGACCAAGGTAACAACTTTACGTGTTATGAAATAATCAGTAATAAATAAAAAAGCGGGTGGCTGAGTAATCAGTCACCCGTTCTTTATACTATTTCTTCTGAGTATAAGGCGGATCCGCCGGATAACTTCCGCGAAGCTTCTGCATTCCGC
>CAMNCH010000067.1 GCA_946534145.1 uncultured Lachnospiraceae bacterium | reverse complement strand
GGCAAGACCTACATCCTTATGGTGGGCAATGTCAACAAGCTTAAGAACGTAAACGACCTGTACGGCACGGACATGGGCGACATGGTACTTATTCATATAGCCAAGACCATGGAGACTCTGGCGGGAGAAGAAGGTACCTGCGGACGATTCGGCGGCGGTGTGTTTGCTCTCTTTGTGGAGGATAAGCCTAAATTCCTTGACCCGATTATCGGTATGGAAAGCTTCAATGCTTCAAGGCTGGGAGTATTTTTCCCCATAACCATACGTTTTGGTATGTACAGGGTTACGGACCACAACTTAAAGCTTGCCAATGTGGTTAACCTTTGTACCTATGCGGCGGATAAGGCTACGGACCGTACCAAGAACACTTTTATCGAATATTCGGACTTAATGCGCCGCGAGATGCAGGAAGAAACCGAAATCACCTTAAAGATGCGTGAAGCCATGGCTGACGGTGAATTTGTTCTTTATGTGCAGCCTCAGTACAATCACTTAAGCGGTAAAATGGTGGGTGCGGAAGCACTGTGCAGATGGGTTAAGCAAGACGGTTCCATAGTGTCTCCGGGGGTGTTCATCCCTATTTTTGAAAAGAACGGCTTCATAAAGGAACTGGACAAATACGTCTGGGAATGTGCCTTCAAACAGGTACAGACCTGGGAAAAAGCAGGCGGCCCTCAGGTGCCCATATCCGTGAACATATCACGTATCAGCCTTGAGAACGACACCATTGTGGACGTAATAAGAGAACTCTCCAAGAAGTACCCGGTGGACAAAAAGCATCTTTATTTTGAAATAACCGAAAGCGCATATATGAAGGACCAGGCGGCTCTTACGGAAAGAGTATACAAGCTTAAGGACATCGGATTTGCAATTGCCATGGACGATTTCGGAAGCGGTTACTCATCCCTTAACTCTCTTAAGGATATACCCATTGATGTTTTAAAGCTTGACATGGGCTTTTTAAGAGGGGGCACCAACGTGGAACGGGGCAACGAAATCATCGCTTACATGGTAAGCATGGCGAAAGCCTTGAATCTTAAGATGGTGGCCGAGGGCGTTGAGACCAAAGAACAGGCGGATTTCTTAACCAAGCAGGGCTGCGATGTAATTCAGGGTTACTACTACGCACGGCCCATGCCTCTTCCCGAATTTGAGGAAAAGGTAAAAAAAGAAACTTAAAAAACAGCGAATTATCCCTCTTTGTCGGGGCAGCCGGTGGGGAGGGATTTTTCATGTGTTTTTTTCTTTTGAACATGGTATAATTTTTTATTGGAAATGCCTTTGTGACAAGGAGAACCGGCTATGGCGGCAAGAGAAAAATCCGTTAAAAAGCGTATATATGACATTATTCAGATAGGTAACGTAGGAGACTGGCCCAGCAGGCTGTTTGACATATTCATCACGGTGGTGATATTTGTAAGCGTTACGGCGGCCATTCTTTCCACATATTCGGAACTTAATCGGTATGAGGGCATACTGGATGCAATAGAGCTTGTGACGGTTATTATTTTTACCGTTGAATATATTTTAAGGCTTTGGACCGCAGACATCATGTATCCCGGCAAGTCGGGGCTTATGGCGAGGCTGACATTTGCTTTTTCCGTTACGGGAATTGTGGATTTCCTTACGTTTTTCCCTTATTACCTTCCTATCGTGTTCCCGGCGGGAATCGTTGCTTTCAGGGTATTCAGGGTCATAAGAATATTCAGGCTGTTTAAGATTAATTCGCGCTACGACGCGTTTAACGTTATCATCGATGTCCTGAAAGAGAAGCGCAAGCAGATTTTTTCTTCCGTCATCATGGTACTGATACTGATGGTTGCGTCTTCTTTGTGCATGTATTCCATGGAGCATGAGGCTCAGCCGGAGGTGTTTAAAAACGCATTCTCGGGCATCTGGTGGTCCACATCCACCCTTCTTACCATAGGCTACGGCGACATATATCCCGTGACCGTGGGCGGCAAAATAATGGCTATCGTTATATCCTTCCTGGGTGTGGGAATGGTAGCTATCCCTACAGGTATTATTTCCGCAGGATTCGTTGAAAGCTACACTAAGATTAATAAGATTGTGTTCAAAGAAGAAGAAAAGCCTCTTCATTTCGTGGCAAGTGTCATGGTGAAGGACCACCCCTGGAACCATAAGCCTTTGAAAGAAGCCATCCTTCCGCCGGAGACAGTCCTCGCGGTTGTTATTCGTGATGAAAAAGAAATAATTCCGAAGGGCGACCTGGTCTTTGAAACCGGTGACATACTGATATTCGCAGCCAAACGCTACGATGAGAATAAGGGAATGGACTTATCCGAGATTATTGTAAAGGACAAGCACGAATGGGTAGGTGCTCCCCTTAAGAAACTGGATATATCAAGACAATCGCTGATAGTTATGATTAAAAGAAACGGTCGGGTTATTATTCCAAACGGAAATACAGTCATCAAGCCCGACGATGTTCTGGTAATGTATACCAATAAATATGACGGTAATGAATAGAAGATTAACCCAAGCGCGAAAGTGTTTGGGTTTCTTTATACTTTTTTTGAATAAGTGAAACATTTTGTACCGATTATTAATCTAATGTATTGAAAGGGCCGGACCTTAATACCTAAAGGGATGATTTAAAAATGAGCGAACTGCAAATCGAGAGACTCATAAAGGCTGCCAAAAGAAAGGATGCTGACGCATTCTCAAAACTTATTGACACTCAGATGCAGTCTCTTTACAAAACAGCATATGCGATAGTAAGAAACAACGATGATGCGGCAGACGCCATATCCGAGACCGTTTTGATATGTTGGGAGAAGCTTGAGACGCTTAAGAAGAATCAATATTTTAAGACATGGATTACCAGGATTCTTATAAATGAGTGCTACAAGATTCTTAAGAACAATTCCAATATTGTAAGGTTTGAGGATATGGCAGTGGAAGAAGGCGCAGAAGATGTGCACAATCTGGAGTTTGAGGAGGCACTTGATACTCTTGATGAAAAGTACAGAGTGATTGTGGTTCTCTACTATTCCCAAGGTTTTTCAACCAAGGAAATTGCGCATATCCTTAGGATCCCGGAGAGCACAGTCCGCACCAGATTATCGCGTGCCAGAGAGCAGCTTAAGAAATACTATGAGGAGCAATCGGTATGAAGAAACGTGAATCAGATATAGAGACTTTATTTTCTCAGAATATAGTAATTCCCCGTAATGTGACAGAGGCCAAAGAAAGAGCAATTGAAGAAATACGCTCAAGCAAAGCATCCGCACATGATAGACGCGGTTTCTTTGGCAGCAGAGCGGGCTTGGTGGCCGCATGTGTGCTTGCAGTGTTGGTTCTGGGAACCGGTACGGCTGTTGCGGCAACAATCTATTCAAGATTTGAAATCTACAAGGCTATGGAACAGTACAAGATTGACTACCTGTATGACGTAGCCAATTCCGGCGGCGACCTTTTATACGTTAAGAGCAGAAATTTCAAGAAAAAAGAAGAAAGCCGTTTTTCGGAACTTGAAAGAGCTTATAACAACAACGAAGCATATCCGAAGGAAGAACTGGCAATCTACAAAACCGCAGAAGGTATCGACAGATTAAGCGGAGTATTTCTGGAGGTTACCCCGCAGGGAGAAGAAAATATCCTTCATCTTCCCAAGCGCACCCTTAAAGACGAGGAACTTCTTCAAATCATCGATTACCATGCAAAAGACAGCTACGCCGTAACTCAGAAAGTAAAAGAGTTTAATGAGACTCCGGATGACTACAGCGGACTCTTTGGTGACATGACAGAAAGCGAAGTTGATTATTATTATATTATGTTTCATTACTCCGACAGTGAACTTGTCGGTGGCTATAAGCGTGTTAACGACGACGGAATTGAACACGTCAGTGAGCTTTCTTATGAGGAAGAATCAAGATACAAAGGATTACAGGCTTTATATAAGTCGGGGCAAAAGAAACCTGCTTCCGCAATTAAGGTAATTCAGACCCCGGAAGACTATGATAGTACGGGAGTTGCTTTCTGCGACAGCGACAACTGCTATTATGTGGGGAAGGCAGCGCTTTCCGACGATGAAATACTGCAGATTATCGAGATGAAGCTTAGGGAAGAATATGTAAATATGCGCGTGGACGAGGAAGTTGCTTTTGGCAAGAGAGCAGAAACACCGAAGAAGAGCGTATCAAGCTTTGACGGCATGGAAATAGCTGACAAGCAATTCTCTCATACCACAAGCCCTGAGGCGGCAGTACCGCTTAATGAAGCGGAAATCGGCGATATCGTAAAGTTCGGTAAATATGAGCAAAACGGTAACATCTCCGACGGCGCGGAAGACATTGAATGGTATGTCCTTGATAAAGGCGAAGCCGGTCTTACGCTGATATCCAAAGACGCAATTCAAAACAAATTGTTCTGTTCCGAAAATTCTAAAACGTCATGGGTTAACAGTGATTTGAGAAAATGGCTGAACGAAGAATTTGTAAAAGAAGCCTTTTCTGGCAATGAAATAGGCATGCTCAGAAACCGCGACAACGACAACAGCGACGGTGTGCATTCATTAGACTTTGTATATGTGTTATCACGTGAAGAGGCTTATTCGTACTTTGGCATTACCTCAGACCTGTTAGCCGGCAAGCCCGATTCATATGAGAAAGCATGTGAATACTTTCTGAAGAATGCCGACTTGCGCTTGTATGCCCGTCCCAGTGCTTATGCGACTAAAAACGGTGCATTTGCCTGGACTCCTGAGAATACTGAGAAGATGAAACAATTCTACGGTGTAGATGTCTCGAACGCTGAAGGCACCACCGGCTGGTGGCTGCGCGACACCGATGAACAAAGCAATTCAGCCGCATTCATAGATTCCATGGGCGGAATTGACGGGACGACGTACGTTAGAGACGCTTTCGGTGTGAGGCCCGTAATCAATATATTTGTGAAATAGGTACCAATCAAAAATGGCCGGGCATGATGCCCGGCCATAAATTTTAGTTCTTTTTAAATCCCGCACGCTTTCTCATAAGGGGATCGAGAATCTTCTTGCGGATACGAAGCTTTGTGGGGGTTACCTCCAGAAGCTCGTCGGTGTCGATGAAGTCGAGCGCCTGCTCAAGACTTAAGATCTTGGGAGGAGTTAAACGAAGAGCTTCATCGGCTGCGGAGGAACGGGTGTTGGTAAGCTGTTTCTTCTTACATACGTTAACCTCGATGTCTTCAGCCTTACCGGTTTGACCGATTACCATACCGCTGTAAACCTTTTCGCCGGGGCCGATAAAGAGGGTACCGCGCTCCTGAGCGTTGAATAAGCCGTAGGTTACGGTTTCGCCGTTTTCAAAAGCAATAAGTGAACCCTGGCTTCTGTAAGCGATGTCTCCCTTGTAAGGGCCGTAGCCGTCAAACATTGTATTTAAAATACCGTTACCCTTGGTATCTGTCATGAAGTCACCGCGGTAACCGATAAGTCCTCTTGAAGGAATGGAGAAGATGAGTCTGGTATAACCGCCGCTTGCGTGACCCATTTCTTTTAACTCGCCCTTACGCTGGGAGAGTTTCTCGATTACGGTACCGGAGTATTCTTCGGGAACGTCTACATAGGCGATTTCCATGGGCTCCAAACGCTTGCCCTTTTCGTCTTCTTTGTACAAAACTTCAGCCTTGGATACTGCGAATTCAAAACCTTCACGACGCATGTTCTCGATAAGGACGGATAAGTGCAACTCGCCGCGGCCGGATACCTTGAAGCGGTCGGTGGAGTCTGTCTCTTCAACACGAAGAGAAACGTCGGTGTTAAGCTCTCTGAAAAGTCTCTCACGAAGGTGACGGCTGGTTACGAACTTGCCTTCCAAACCTGCGAGAGGAGAGTCGTTGACACAGAAATCCATGGCGATGGTGGGCTCGGAAATCTTCTGGAAAGGAATGGGCTGAGGGTTGTCCACGTCGCAGAGAGTGTCGCCGATGTGAATGTCGGAGATACCTGAAATGGCTACGATGGAGCCGATGCCTGCTTCCTTGACTTCTACTTTGTTAAGTCCGTCGAACTCGTAGAGCTTGGAAATCTTAACCTTACGAATCTTGTCGGGCTCGTGGTGATTGACGATTACAACGTCCTGATTGACCTTGACGGAACCGTTGTCAACCTTACCTACACCGATACGACCTACATATTCGTTGTAGTCGATGGTGGAAATAAGTACCTGAGTACCTGCTTCGGGGTCGCCTTCGGGAGCGGGAATGTAATTTAAAATAGTCTCGAAAAGGGGCTGCATGTCGGTACCGTTAACCTTGGGATCGAGGGACGCAAATCCGCCCTTGGCGGAAGCAAATACGAAGGGGCAGTCAAGCTGCTCATCGGAAGCGTCAAGCTCTAAGAAAAGTTCAAGTACTTCATCAATAACCTCCTCGGGGCGAGCCTCGGGACGGTCAATCTTATTGACACATACAATAACTGGAAGCTTAAGCGCCATAGCCTTGGTAAGAACGAATCTGGTCTGGGGCATGGGACCTTCAAAAGCATCCACTACAAGGATAACACCGTTAACCATCTTAAGGACACGTTCAACCTCGCCGCCGAAATCAGCATGGCCGGGGGTGTCGATGATGTTAATCTTGGTGCCTTTATATGAAACGGCGGTGTTCTTGGAAAGAATGGTGATACCGCGCTCGCGCTCGATATCGTTGGAGTCCATTACACGTTCCTGAACCTCCTGACCTACTCTGAAAACGCCGCTCTGTTTTAAAAGCTCATCCACGAGAGTAGTCTTACCGTGGTCTACATGAGCTATGATTGCTACGTTACGAATGTCTTCTCTTTTTTGTAACATAAAGTCCTCACATTTCAAATCTTCACTAAGTTAACCTTTGGGATTATAACACCCCTATATTAACGTGACAAGGAAAAAACGCACAAAATTAGGGCTTTCCAAGGCTTTTCCGGTAAAAAAGTTGTCAAAATGTAAAATATACTTGACAAAAAGAAAAAGAAGATATACAGTATGATTACAATAGATGACAAATTTCAGGAGGAAATTATGGAAAGACAAAAAAACGGAACCTGGGTGAAGATAGCGGTAATGGTGCTGCTTACTGCATTCTTTGTGGTGTTTGTGGCCGCAACGCTTAATTTTTCCATGAAAGTGTTCACATATAACTATAATGGTCCGGTGGAAATTGCGGACGGTAAGTATACAGGACCGGCTATCGGGGTTGACTTTACCATCAAAAGAAAGGGTAAATACGTCGTATCCGCAAAATGGTGGCCCGAAGAGGAACCGGGATATATTACCGGCTTACAGATTAAGAACGGAGATGAAGTAATAAGCTGGATGACCGGAAATATGGTTAACGCCGAATTTGTACCCAAAGAATTCGAGCCCGGTAAATATAGAGCTGAATTCGTGATACTTACAGACGATAAGGCTTACAGAGATTTTGTGGCAGACTATGACGGCGGCTATGAGACTTCAGGCGATGTTTTCGAAGGTTACAGGGATGGTGTGTTTGATGTGACTTATTCACTTCAAGTGGAAATGTCTCGTTCTCATCAGACGATTACTTTTCTGGCAGGTTGCACGGTATACGGACTTTTGATGGGGCTCCTTATTTTTTCTTTGTGCTACAAGGGCTCAAGACCCGAGTACGACGAGCGTCAGAAACTTGTAATCGGAAACGGCTATAAATACGCTTTCTATACACTCTTTGCATTGATGCTCATATACAGTCTGTTGTCTTATTCGGGCATGTCGGATTTCATGAGCCCGGCAATCTTTTGCGAAGCTGCAATTATAGTGGGGGTCGCTGTTTTTGCTATATATACTACCGTTTATGACGGATATTTTGCGGTAAATGTCATGAGCGGCAGAATGACGGGAATTTTTACGGTGCTGTTTCTTTTGCTTCTTGCGGCTTCTGTCATAAACATCGTGAAGGGTCACATTTATGCAAAAGGACGGTTTGAAATCGGCGTTATATTTGTGCTGCTTACTGTAGTTGTGGGAATTTTGCTGACCCTTTTCTTTGTAAAAAGAAAGACTGCAACCGGTGAGGAGGAAGAATGAAGAATCTAAGGCTTAAATCCGCAAGAGCGGCCAAGGACATGTCACAGGAAGACTTAGCCAAAGCCTGCAATGTAACGCGACAGACCATCAATGCCATAGAAAAAGGAGACTACAATCCTACCATCAATCTCTGTATAGCCATCTGCAGGGCTTTGGATAAGACTTTGGACGAACTTTTTTGGGAAGAATAAGGAATTTTTAAGTTGTGCCGTATATTCCTGTGCTATAATGATAATTGCGGCGAAAGCCCGCAATAACTTCTTGTGGGAGACTTAAAAATGACAGACGATATGGCCAAGCTCAGAAGGAGCGTCAGAGTTAACAGAGCACTGATAGTTATTATTTTGTTTTTGTTTTTGCTTATTATTGCAGGATTTTGCTTCGGCGGATTCTATCTTTACAAGTTAAGTCAGGAGTACCTGCCTCTTATCAGAAAGTTTTCGGAAACCGACTGGACACTTATGTCTGACAGAATTTCAAGACTTGATCCTGCGGATTTGCATGACAAGATAGATGCTTTGCAGGAAGAACTTACTGCCATCAGAGAGGCTTTATCAACATTTCATTAATGTTTTTATGCTATAATTACCCTCGTAGGCTCGCATTCTTTTGCGAAATAATAATATGAGCGGGAGATTTAGCATGACAGAAGAACTTGAGAAGATCAAAAGAAGCATAAGAGTTAACAGAGTATTGTTGCTGATAGTTTTGTGTATGTTTTTCTTTATTATTGTGGGATTGCTGGCGGGATTTTCCCATGTGTCGAGGATTATTTCTTTGTACAAACCCACAATCGATTCACTGACCAAGGTGGATTTGAAGGGGATTTCCGAACAGATTAAGTCCGTAAATGTTCCGGAACTTATGAAACGTGTGGAATCTCTTGATGCAAACCTTGCCACTCTTGCGGGGGCTTTTAAGGATTTGAAGGAAGTCATGGAACCGATTTCTGCCATGACTCAGAGAAGCCCGTACTAAACTACGTATTATTTGCACATTTGTGTTGACACTTGTGTTTTTGTGTGATACATTTCTGACAAGTAAATAAGAGCACGGTAGAGGTCGCGCTTTGCAAGAGTAATCGGTTTGATGTGTCGGACACAGATGAGAGCCGGTGAAAGGGTACGGCGCCGAAGGAACGGATTTACCGAAGATCCGGGTCCTGGGCATACATCAAAGAGGTGTATGACTGTCATCCCGAGAGGGATGGGGAGCTATCAAGTTTTATTAGTTTAAGCGACCGACCGTATTTTTTTACGTTCGGTCTTTTTTTAATACCGTGTGCTTAAGACTTTATTTTGCGAGGCATCGCGACTACACAGGAGGGATTAATATGCACACACCTATTTTCAAAGGCGCTGCTGTAGCGCTTGTAACACCCATGAATCAGGACGGAACCGTTAATTACGACAAGCTTACAGAGCTTATTGAGTTCCAGATTAAAGGCGGCACTGATGCAATCGTGGCATGCGGCACCACCGGTGAGGCTTCCACTCTTACCCACGAGGAGCACATCAATGTTATCCGCCATACAGTAGAGAAGGTTAACGGAAGAGTACCCGTAATCGCAGGCACAGGTTCTAACAGCACCGAGACCGCCATCTACCTTTCAAAAGAAGCCGAGAAGGCCGGCGCAGACGCCCTTCTTTTGGTAACACCTTACTACAACAAGGCTACCCAGAAAGGCCTTGTGGAGCACTTCGTTAAGACGGCTGAGGCAGTTAAGATTCCTGCCATTTTATACAATGTACCTTCAAGAACCGGCTGCAACATTTTGCCCGCAACGGTCAAAGAAATCGCACGTCGCGCTTCCAACGTTGTGGCTATTAAGGAAGCAAGCGGCAACATTTCTCAGGTGGCTGAACTTGCATCCATTATGGATGAGAACTTCGCTATCTATTCGGGTAACGATGACCAGATAGTGCCTCTTCTTTCTCTCGGAGGAATCGGTGTTATCTCCGTTCTTTCCAACATTGCGCCTCGCGAGACTCATGACATTGTGGCTTCTTATCTCGAGGGAGATGTTAAGAAGAGCGCAAGACTTCAGCTTGAAGCCATCGACCTTATTAAGAGCTTATTTATCGAGGTTAACCCTATCCCCGTTAAGACCGCCCTTAATCTTATGGGCATGAATGCGGGTCCTCTTCGCCTTCCGCTCACAGAGATGGATGGCGCCAACGTTGAAAAACTTAAGAAATCCCTTGCCGACTACGGTATTTCCGTAAAGGCCAATCAGGTTCTTTGCGCCAACGATTTAACCAAAGATTGAGAGGATTTTAAAATGACAAGAATAATAATGCACGGCTGCAACGGCAAAATGGGTCAGGTTATTACAGGCATCTGTAACAGTGACCCCGACTGCGAGATTGTGGCCGGAATAGACATATCCGACCATATTAAGACCAATAATTATCCTGTATTTAAGACCATAGGAGAGTGCAACGTCGAGGCTGACGTAGTGGTTGATTTTGCATCTGCCAAAGCGGTTGACGCACTTCTTGACTGGTGCAGGGACAAAAAAGTTCCTTTGGTTTTGTGTACAACGGGACTTTCTGATGAACAGGTTAATAAAGTTATGGTATACTCTAAAGAGGTGGCCATATTACGCTCTGCCAATATGTCCCTTGGTATCAATATGTTGCTAAAGGAACTTAAGAACGTGGCACAGATTATGGCGCCTGCGGGCTTTGACATTGAAATTGTCGAGAAGCATCACAACCAGAAGGTGGATGCACCCTCCGGAACCGCACTGGCTATAGCGGATTCCATTAATGAATCGCTTGATAATAAATATCATTACGTATACGACCGCTCTTCTTACAGACAAAAAAGAGATCCGATGGAGATAGGTATCTCTGCGGTAAGAGGTGGCAGTATTGTGGGGGAGCATGAAGTAATATTTGCAGGTCCCGATGAGGTGATTACCATCACCCATACGGCTTACTCCAAGGCTTTATTTGCCAACGGAGCTGTTCAGGCCGCAAAATACTTGAAGGGGAAGCCGGCCGGTCTTTATGACATGACCAAGGTAATCGGCTGAGCCTATTAAAGGAGGCTATATGAAGTTCAGACCTTGTATCGATATCCACAACGGCGTGGTTAAGCAGATTGTGGGCGGAAGCTTAAGAGGCGACGGCGACGTTGCCGATGAGAATTACGTATCCGCGCACGACAGTGCATGGTTTGCCAGAATGTTCAAAAAAGACGGAATCACGGGAGCCCATGTTGTTTTGCTAAACAGCAAGGATTCCAAATATTATCACGATTCCAGACAGGAAGCGCTTAAAGCCCTGGCAGCTTATCCCGGCGGTCTTCAGGTGGGCGGCGGTGTTAACGCTGTCAATGCCCGTTCCTATATTGAAGCGGGTGCCAGCCATGTTATCGTTACAAGCTATGTTTTTAAGGACGGAGAGATTCTTTTTGACAATCTTAAGGCCTTAAGATATGCGGTAGGAGCTGAGCACGTGGTCCTTGACTTAAGTGCCAGAGCCTTAAACGGCGACTATTACGTAGTTACCGACAAATGGCAGAAGTTCACCAATGTGCGTGTTACTCCGGCGGTATTTGAACATTTAAGCGAATACTGCGATGAATTCCTGATTCACGGTGTAGATGTGGAAGGTATGCGCCACGGTATTGACGAGAAGCTTATAAGAATCCTCGGCGATGCCACCAAGAGCATTCAGAAGCCCATCACTTACGCAGGCGGTATCAACACTTTCAAGGATATTGAGCAGCTTGAATTTCTGACCGATTCACGTGTCAACTTTACCGTGGGAAGCGGCCTTGACTTATACGGCGGCAAGATTCCCTACAAGGAACTGGTTAAACTCTACAAATAACCTGCTTTATCGGAAAAAGAATATTGAAAAAACGAAAGGAGCTTCGAATTATTCGAAGCTCCTCGTGTACTCATTTAGGATTCCCCTCACTTAAATCAAAAAACGTATTGCTAATTCTATATAAACATATAAAGAAAAGGCACATCGTGTTGCTGATTAAGTGTATAAGACGTTAGTACTTAATCTTATAACTTTGTTACGTTAACTGCCTGAGGTCCCTTGGTGCCGTCAACTACGTCGAACTCAACAGCTGCGCCCTCTTCGAGAGACTTGAAGCCTTCCATGTTAAGTCCTGAGTAGTGTACGAATACATCCTTGCCTGACTCGTCGCAGATGAAACCGTAACCCTTCTGGTTGTTGAACCACTTTACTGTACCTTTGTTCATTACAGATACCTCCAAAAATATATATGTTGCCTCGCAACAAATTCAGAATATCACATCGCTTTTGAAAAGTAAAGCGTGAAACTCATTTTTTTGAAAGAGTTTCTATACAGAAATTATATATATTTGCCATTTTTGCATTATTTTGTTAAAATGTGTGAGATTAGTATGTTTGTCATCGGAGTTCTATACGAATGATAAAAAAGAAGCGTAAAATAAAAAAACATTATACCATTGCGGTTACCTCGGATTATTCCGTTGACAAGACCAAATTTTACCGCTCGAGATTCAACATCTTAAGACTTTCGGTCTGGACCATGATACTTGTCCTTATCCTGGGAGTAGGTCTCATAGTCTTCGAACTTTACGAAGTCAACAAGATGGAATCGAAGCTTGCGGTATTAAGAGGCATTATTGCCGAACAGGACGAGCTTATCGATACTCTCGGGGCAGAGAAAGCCGAACTTTCAGCCCAGAACCAGATCCTTAACAACACCGTGGCCATGGCAGTCATGGAAAGGGAAAAAGAAGAAGAGGAATTTGCTCTCAAGCACATACCTTCCGGATTTCCACTTACAGGCTCCGCAGCCATCAGAGACATATCTGTAATGGACGAACCGGAGGAAGAACTGGCAGGCTATTTTAACTACGATGTGGGAGACAGATACAATGCCGGCGGCAGCAAGGCCGTTGAAGAAAACCCCATCACCGTATTTGAAATGTCCACCGTTTCGGACGTTGTAGCCACCGCCGACGGTCGTGTGGTATCCATCACCGACGATGAAATCTTCACAAGATGCATTAAGATAGACCACGGCAACGGATATGTTACCATCTACCGCAACAATTCGGACCCCAAAGTCACAGTGGGCGATGAGGTGGTAAGAGGCGCCATTTTATTTATAGGCGGCGAGGACAATGTCTACCTCGGCTATCAGATTACTTACAATGACGAATACATGGACCCCATGGACGTAATAGATATTGAAGGTTAAGAGTTTAACCCGATCAACATAGATTTTATCAGGAGGAAGCTTATGGGTAAGAAAGCAGATGAGTACATTGCCAGCAGGGTTAACAGCGTAATCGGCAAGGGAACCGAATTTGAAGGCACCATCCGTACTAAAGAAACCATCAGAATCGAAGGCTTTGTCAAAGGCAACATTATTTCCGACGGCACCGTTATTATCGGCAACGGCGGCAATGTGGACGGCAAGATTGAAGCCGTAAATATCTTGGTAGGCGGCGAAGCACACGGCGAACTGTATGCAAGCGAGAAGATTGAAGCCAATTCAAGCGGCAGAATCTTCGGCAACCTTCATACAAAAGGCCTCATAGTGGATGAGAAGGCTTTGTTCCAGGGTACCTGTGAAATGACGGGAAGAGAAGAGCCTAAGGCGCAGAAAGAAACCGAGACG
>CAMNCH010000066.1 GCA_946534145.1 uncultured Lachnospiraceae bacterium | reverse complement strand
GACAAGGTCAAAGAATTCCTGGCAAAAGCCAAGGTTGATGACGCAATTCTTGACAAGATTGAGAAACTTTCCGTACTAAACAGCGCAAGCATCGAGAGAATGGTTAAGCAGCCCGAAGGAGCTCCGGCTGACGCAGAAGGCGCACCTGATGGCAATGTGGCTCCCATCGCTTACGAGCCTCCCAAAGGCCCCGGATTTCTGCCTCCCCCGCCCCGCCACAGAGGTCCCCGTCATGAAGAGCCTGTTTTACCCGTTAACCCTCTTCTTGACCCCAACATTCCTTTTGCCGACCGCTACAAGACCGTAATGGCGGAAAAAGAACGCAGAATCGCCAAGGGTGAAATCTTCCATGAAATGTTTGACGACGTAGTTACAGCAGTTATGGAGAACGTTAACCCTTACCTTATAGGACCTTCCGGCTGCGGTAAGACATATATGGTTTCCCAGGTGGGAGAACTTCTGGGTCTTAACTGCGACGACATAGGCTACATCAACGAAGAATACGATATCCTCGGCTACGTTACCGCCACAGGAGAGTACAGCGAGTCCAATTTCTACAGACTTTACAAGTACGGCGGAATTGCTTTCTGCGACGAACTTGACAACGGTAACAGCAAGGCCACGGTTAAGCTTAATTCTTTCCTCTCCAACAAGATTGACTCAAACTACAGCTTCCCGGGCGGAGAGCGCGTGCAGCGTCACCCCAATTTCCGCGTAATTGCCGCAGGTAACACCGACGGAAGCGGCGCAGACGTTAATTACAGCACCAGAGAGAAGATTGAGGAATCGGTTCAGCAGCGTATGATACCCATTTATGTGGATTACGATAACCGTGTTGAAGCCGCTATTCTGGCGGATTATCCCGAGTGGTTCAAGTTTGCCTGCGCTTTCAGAAGGGCTACTGACAAATGGAGCGAAGTCTGCGGAATCCCCGCATCGGGTATTTTTACCACCAGAGATGCTTACAGAATTAAGACATACCTTGATAATGACAGCTTTTCAACAGATAAAATAATGACATACGAATTCATTCAGACCAAGGACCCGGAATATCTTGCCTTCATCGCTGAGAACATGGAAAAAGAACTGGATCCCAAGTCAAAAGCGGGAAATCTTTTAAGCATTTTCAGAGTGCAGATTGAAGAGGCCGCAAGCAAAGGAAGAAAGTACTGATGGCTAACGCACCGTCCATACGGATAGACAGAGACGAAAAATTTAAAATATATCGAATCTACTTTAAGTCACTTTCGGAGCTTGAGAACTACTTAAAGGGAGATCCCGAGGTTAACAGAGCGGTCTTTAAGACTCAGAAGAGCCTTTATCTTCCCGAGGACTTTGCGGGAGAGCCCTTAAGTAACGCCATTAACTACTGCCATGGCGGCTACGAGAAGGGACTTGGTGTATTCATGCGCCTTAAAAAGGAGCTTGAAAGCGTAAACATTTTAAAGACCAATTACCGTCGCTCCGTTCCCGCAGTGGTAGGTTCAAGGCCTCATGTGCCCAACTTTGTGGCGGGCACTCCCAAGACCATGTGGCGCCTTGATAAGGCCAAAGAAAAGAAGTTTATAGATATTTATATCAACCTTGCCTACAGCGGCGAGAACACCGACAGTCAGATAAGAAACAGAGGCATACTGACCTTAAACCTTATTTCCTTGTTTGAAAACAACGATATCGGTGTCAACCTCCATGCTTTTGAGGCAAGCTACAATTATGAGGAACTCTTTATAGCCGACGTTAAGCTAAAGCGCCCCGACGAAATCATCAATGTGGGCAAATGCTACTATCCCCTTTGCGGCAAGGAATTTATCCGCCGTCTGTTAGTAAGAGTCAAAGAATCCATGCCCTTTATGGAAAAGTGGGGAATCGGCTACGGCGCAGTACTTCCCGAGCCCCTCATAAGAAGATATATGGAAATCGACGACAAGAAACTGCTGATTCTTTCGCCGGATGAAATGGGTATAAAAGGCAAAGACATATATGAGGATGCCAACGCTTTCTTTGAGCATCTTAACCTTACCGACAAAATTGCCATACCCAACTACAGAAAACCTGACACCAAAGAGGCCAAAAAATGATTAACATCAACCTGTCCGATAAAGTATCCATAATGAACTACGGCGTAGAAACCCAGCACAACCTTGCCACCCTGAGTGAGGCCGTATCTGACATAGTCAAAGAAAAAGATTACTCTGACATAAAAGAAATTCATGACACTTTGTCGGAGCTTATGTCTTCCGAAGATAAACTGACTCTTCTTTACAGGGATGCCGCCGTTACGGGCATCAAAGAAGGTCTTATTCATAAGCGCCTGGAACTTTTAAAAGAAGGCAAGCTTTACGAGCAGCTTAAAAACACGAACGAGATTTATATAACAAGGCTCAGTGATGAAATATCAAGCGCCGAGGCTTTCCTTGAGAAGGTTAAAAATTCCGGGGAATCACCTTCCGATGCTCTTGCGGTTTCCCAGCTTAAGAGCCGTGTCAAAGAGTTAAAAACCTCTAAAACCGTAGCCGGCACGTTGAATGAGCAGCTCACATTCTACGGCAAAAACAGCGCTTCACTTGCAGACAGAATCGGTGCGATTCTTAACACTCTTATGCCTCTTTGGGAAAGCGGCATGGCAATGACCGTTAACAAAGAAAGCACCAAAAAAGCCTTCAAGATGCTGAAGGCTTTGGGTGACGATTCTTTTAACAAATAACGGATTAGCGTTCTTTCGCTATTTTCTCTTCGGTTTCTTTTCTTACAAGTGCCCTGAAGCGGGTCAGATAGTCGCTGAAGGCGCACTTGTCTTCACCGTAGGTTATATTCAGTGTGAATTCTTTCTCTATCCATGTTGAAAGGTCCGACTCGTTGTGGGAGATAACCGCTTCGAGATTGTCGAGGGCTTTGTAGATGCGTGCCTCGGTAGTTTCACGGGCATCCATCTCGGCATAAAGCTCGGTCATTTCGGCTTTATAAGGCTCCGGAAGAGAATTGACCCAATTGGTCAAAAGACTTTCTTCTTTGGATTCATCCGCCTTGGACTTGTCAAAAGAAGGGATATCTCCGGTAAATACCTCACCGATATCGTGAATCAGACACATCTTAATGACCTTGTCAAAATCCACATCCTTAAACTCATCACGCAAAAAGAAAGCCATCATGGTAATGCGCCAGGAGTGCTCCGCAACGCTTTCGTGACGACCGCCTGGAGTGTAGCAGTGGCGGGTGGTATCCTTTAATCTGTTGATGGTGTGCAGTACTTCGAGATACTTGTTAATCTCCATAACCTTCTCCTTTTTCTCTTATAAACCGACCGCATCCGTAACGGTCAGAACATTACCACGCACTTTGAATTTAATATCGTAACCCGCAAAAGAAACCCCATAGAGCCGCTCGGGGTCGTCCTGATAGTGGGGACGGGGGTCCTGCTGCAAAACGGCTATTGCGGCGGCGCGTTTATCAGCCGGGAAGCGATTTAAAAGCTCTTCGGGAAATATAACCGTGAGACCTTCTTCAATATGTCTGCCCGCAAATCCGTTGGAAGCCTCGGGATGGGCATCCGCATAGTGAAGATAAGGCTTAATGTCAAATATGGGAGTATTGTCCCGCATATCCACGCCCGAAACGTTAATTACGGGGCCCTCCGCCGTGTATTCGATGCCTTCGAGTTTAACGCAGGATAAACCTATGGGATTAGGCCTGAAGGGTGAACGGGTGGCAAATACGCCCATGGTTTCATTGCCCCCGAGTCTCGGAGGTCTGACGGTGGGAGAGAAGGTATCTGTTTTAACACCTTCAAATTCCCAAAGAAGCCACAGATAGTCAAATTCCTCCATGCCCTTAAGAGCATCTCTGCTGCGAAATTCGGGAGTAAAAACAATGCGACCGGTTAACTCCTTAACAACACCGCTTTGCCTGGGGACTCCGAATTTTTCGGGGAAATCCGTATGAATATGTGCTATTACTTTTAAATTGTCCATAGAAACAGTTTACTACAAAAAACCCGCCCGGAAAACCGGACGGGTTAAGATTTCTTTATTCTGCGGAGCCGCCTTTAACGATGTTGGCTTTGTCCTTTAGGTAGTGGATAACTGTGTACTTAATGGCTGTCTGCTTAACGTAAGGCTCGCCGTATTTGGCAATTGCCGCATCACGGTCGTTGCTGCCGTAGTAGTTAAGTACCTGTTCGTAATCTTCATCGCTGATGGTAAGTCCCGCATTTCTGAAGATTGATTCATAAGTTAAATCCATAACTGCCTGCTTCTCGGCTTCTTCCTTTAAGTGCTTCTCGTACTCGGAATCGCTTAATCCGGTGTAATCGGAGAAGGACATGTCGGAAGAGTTGTAACCGTAGTAGGTCATGTAGGTCTTGTACTGCTCAAAGGCCTGCTCATCGCTGTACTTGATGAGAGATCTTAACTGCTTCTTGTAAGCGGAAGGTACCTTGGAAACGGAAGCATTCTCGGTAATGTAATCTGCAAGATATGTATCGAGGTTGCTCTGATATCCCTGCTCCTTAAGGTATGCCTTGAACTCATCGAGGCTGCCTGCAAGGTCGCTGTAGTGTTCCTTTACAAATTCATCGTCAACTTCGGGAGTTGTGTAGATTGAATTTACGTGGCATTCAAATACGGCTTCTTTGCCCGCAAGGTCTGGGTTGTTCTCATAGGGGTCGGGGAAGGTTACGTTAACGGTAACGTCATCACCGGGATGTGAGCCGATAAGCTGCTGTTCAAAATCATCGATGAAGGAGCCGGAACCGATGGTAAGTGACTGATTGTCAGCGGTACCGCCGTCAAATTTAACGCCGTCTACGGAACCTGAATAGTTAAGATTAATGGTGTTGCCGTCTTCAACGGTTTTGGAAGCGTCATCGCTGTAGAAAGAAAACTGCTGTGCAGCCTGAACAAGCTGTGCTTCAACTTTGTCATCCATATATTCAACGGCTTCGAAAGGAATCTCCATACCTTCCATGGAAAGGTCCTTAACAGCGCTCATGTCTGCGCCCTCTACAAAACCTTCGGCGGTAAGGCCTTTACTGAAATCGGAAGAAGAAGTGGTCTTGGTAACGGATGTGTAAATACCCATACCGATGATACCGATTACTACGGCGGCAAGTGCGATTCCCACTACCCAGCCGAGGATGGCGTCAAAATTCTTCTTGGCCTTGGCTGCCTTTACTTCAGCCGCTCTGGCTTCTCTTTTTGCTTTGCTTTTGCTGATGGAAGAATCGGTTTCTTCCACAGTGTTTTTGATTTCTTCACTCATGTTAATAACCTCTAAAAATCCTCTTATTACTGCGGCCTTTGGCGCCGCATACTACTTGAGTATACGATTTTTTTGTCAATATGTAAATCCCCGAGAATCAAGTTATTCTTCGGGAAGGTCGGTAATCTCCACGATACCTTCAAGGTAGTTGATTACCGCGTATTTAATGGCGGTCTGTCTGACATAGGGCTCGCCGTAAGCGGGAACAGCCTGGGCTTCTCCGCCGTAATATTCAAGAATCTGATTGTAAGTTTCATCGCTTACGGAAAGATTCGCATTTTTGAAGATAGACTCATATGTTAAGTCAAGAGCCGCCTGCTTGCGTGCATTCTCCGCGATGAGAGCATTGTAATCTTCATCGGACATACCGGTGTAATCGGAGAAGGTCATGGCAGAAGTGTCCTGACCGTAGTAAGCCATGTACATTTTGTATTGCTCGAAGCTCTGATTGTCGGTGTATCTGTAAAGGTCCTCGACATGCTTAATATATGAATCGGGAAGAGTGGTTACTTCACAGTTGTCGCTGATATAAGTGGCGATGTAGGTCTGTAAATTGCTCTTGCGTCCTTCCTCCATTACGTATGTCTTAAGTCCTTCATAACTGTCCGCAAGGTCGGAAAAATAAGTCTGAACGAACTCATCGTTGACCTCCGGTGTTTTTAAGATTGAGTTTACGTGGCACTCAAATATTGCGGGCTTGCCGGCAAAGTCGGGGTTGTTGGGATAGGGATCGGGGAAAGAAACATTAACGGTAACATCATCACCGGGGTGAGCACCGATAAGCTGTTCTTCGAAGGTGTCGATGAAACTGCCGGAACCGATAACCAGCGTCTGATTGTCGGCAGTACCGCCCTGAAACTGAACTCCGTCCATATAGCCTGCGTAGTTGAGGTTGATAGTGTTGCCGTTCTCAACGGTCAAAGAAGAGTCCTCGACAAAAGAAGCGTACTGTTCCGCAGCTGCCAGAATTTCGGCCTCGGCTTTGTCGGAAATGTAAGCTATTGCTCCGTAAGGAACCTTAATGGATGCAACATCCAGATCCTTAACGCCGGATAAATCTGCGTCTTTGACAAAACCGTCCACTGTAAGACCTGCGCTGAAATCGGGAGCTTCGACGGTTTCCGAAGCTTCGGGCTCGACAGCGGTTTCTTCACTTACGGAAGTCTCGGAAGAAACGGTTTCTTCGGCAGAATTGGTGGTGGAAATGCTGACCGTTGATTCCTCGCCTGCGGGTTTCTTAATAACAAATACTATTACGCACACGATAGCGGCAATAAGTACCAACACGCCTGCAACGATACCGGCCACAAGTCCTTTTTTGGAAGCGGGAGCCTCGGAAGCAGCGATTTCCACACCGTTAAGGGTGGCTCCTTCAGGCTTAGTATCATCGGTTGAAGGCTCAACCGAATTGTTAAATTCATCACTCATATTACTGTCCTTTCAAGTGCCGGCGCTTTTGCGCCGTATACCCCTAAATTCTATACGATTTTTCGTTATAAGTAAATCCCGAAAACCCCCGATAATTGTGAAAAATTGGTGAAAATTGTTTCCCGGGGTGTTATGATATTTCATGTGACACACTATAGATTTTTTTGCTAAGCGAGGTTAGATATATGAAAGAATTAATGAAATTCATCGACGCATCCCCCACAGCCTTTCACTGTGTCGAGAATGTTAAGAAAGCCCTTGAAGAGAAGGGCTATAAAGAGTTTAAGGAGTCCGAGGACTGGAAGGTTAAGAACGGCTCTAAGTTCTATGTCAAAAGAAACGGCTCCAGCATCATAGCCTTCAATCTTCCGAAAAAAGGCTTTAAGGGCTTTCACATCTACAGCGCCCACTCCGATTCCCCTTCTTTCAGGGTCAAAGAAAATCCCGAAATGGTTTTTGAGAACAATTACGTGAGATTAAACGTTGAAAAATACGGCGGAATGATTCTTTCCACATGGTTTGACAGACCTCTTTCCGTAGCCGGCCGTGTTGTGGTGCGTGAAGGCGATAAGCTCGTTGAGAAGCTTGTAAACGCCGACAGAGACCTCTGTGTGATTCCGAACGTGGCCATTCACATGAACCGCGACTTAAATTCCGGCTACAAATACAGCGCTCAGAACGACCTTTTACCTCTTTTCGGCGGTGAGAAGGCCAAGGGCACCTTTGACGATTTTATTGCCAAAGAAGCCGGAGTCAAGAAAGAAAACATCCTTGGCAAGGATTTATTCCTCTATACCAGACAGAAGGGTACCTACGCAGGCGCTCACAAAGAATTCATCGTTTCCCCCAGACTTGACGACCAGGCCTGTGTTTTTGCGGGTCTTGCAGGCTTTACGGATTCAGAGTCACGGGAATATGCATCGGTTCTTGCGGTATTTGACAACGAAGAAGTGGGAAGCGGCACCAAGCAGGGCGCAGATTCAACCTTCCTTGAGGACAGTCTTTTCAGAGTGTGCGAGGCACTTTCTTTTACCAGATCCGCATACCTTCGCACCATAAGCGACAGCTTCAATATTTCAGCCGACAATGCTCACGGAGTTCATCCCGCAATGGCAGGCAAAGCAGATCCTACTTCCAGACCTTACCTCAATAAGGGCGTAGTGCTGAAATACAGCGGCAGCCAGAAGTATGCCACCGATGCCGTCAGCGCCGCATACTTTAAGAAACTTGCGGAGAGCGTTAAGGCTCCCGTTCAGGTATATTACAATAATTCCGATGTGGCCGGCGGTTCAACCCTTGGCAACATTTCTACGGCCCATGTTTCGGTTAAGACAGCCGATATCGGTCTTGCTCAGTTTGCTATGCACTCCGCAGTTGAGACCATGGGCTCCAAGGACGTTACCGACCTTGTTAAGATTGTGAAGGCTTACTACGAGGAGTAATCCCCTTATGGATGAAATTTTGAGATATGACTATCCCAACCCCGACTACCCCGTTTCCGTTAATTTCTGGGAGCGCAAAAAAAGCGAAGGCACCAAGACCGAATGGGTGGTGCGTCCCGACGAGGCGGAAGTCCTGGTAGTCAATAACGGCGAACTGAGAGTACAGTGCGACGACGGAATGCACAAGGTCGTGGCGGGTCAGGGAGTGCTTATTACACCCGGCAGCCGTCACAGGCTGGCCTCTTCTTCCACGGAGGATACCGCCTTTTACAGCGTGGTCTTCAGGCCGGAGTTCGCCATAGACACTTCTTCGGAAAATGCTATAGCAGCCAAATATTTCGTGCCGGTGCGGGAACGATTCAAAAAAACCTGTCTCGTAATGGACGAGGCCAATTTAAGGGATGAGTCCGCCCTTGACAGAGTCAACAACATAATCGCCGCCAACACCATTAAGAAGTTTGGCTACGAAATGGCCACCAAGGGATATATTTGCATGCTGTGGGTCCTTCTTTTGGACTTTTACGGTTCCGTTGAGTCCCGCTTTAACGGTAAAAATGTGCCTTCTCAGGACGAGTTGAGAGTCAGAAGCGCCATAGCTTATATGGAGGAGTCTTACGCTGACCCCATCACCCTTGAGGACATAGCCGACAGAATCCACGTAAGCCGCAACGAATGCTGCAGATGCTTTAAACGTGTCAAAGGCGTATCGCCGGTGGACTTTCTCATAAGGCTGCGTATTTTCCAGGCGGCCAAGATTCTTTACAAAGACCCCTTAAGCGTAGACACCATATCGGAACTGGGCTTCAGCACAGGCTTTAACAATACCAGCTATTTCAACAGAATGTTTAAAAGATACCTTGAATGCACTCCGAGAGAGTTTTCCAAGCTTTTAAAAACCGACTCGGACAAGGCAAAAAAACTCTATGACGATTTGCAGGAATCCATAGCGGGAATTTAAATATAAACGGCTCGGCCGTATACGGAGGTTACACAATGAGCAGACTGACAGCGGAAGAATTGCACCAGTTTATTTCAAATCCGGAGAACGTGGGAGAGAACAAATGTCGTCCCCACTCAGAGCATTCTTTTTACGACAACTTAAAAGAGGCGGAAGACGGCAGGCAGTCAAGACTGGTTCAGAGTCTTAACGGTACCTGGAAATTCAAGTATTCAAAGAATCTGTCGCTTCGTCCCGAAGATTTTTATATGCCGGACTATAACGTGTCAAAATTTGACGACATCAAGGTGCCGGGCCACATCGAACTGCAGGGTTACGGCATACCCCAGTACACCAACGTGGCATATCCCTGGGACGGTACCGAGCAGCTTAATCCTCCTGAAGTTTCAAGGGATTACAATCCGGTGGGAAGCTACGTTCTTGACGTTAGGATTGACAGAGCCCTTCGCGACAAAAGAATATTTATTTCTTTTCAGGGAGTTCAGACAGGCTTCAGACTCTTTGTAAACGGCGAATATGTGGGCTATTCCGAGGATTCTTTTACTCCCGCGGATTTTGAAATCACAGATTATGTTAACCACGGCAAAAACAGAATTGCCGTAGAAGTATACAATCACACCTCCGCTTCCTGGCTGGAAGACCAGGACATGTGGCGGTTTTTCGGCATCTTCAGAGATGTGTTCCTCTATGCGATTCCCGCGGTTCATGTGCTTGACATGTTCGTTAAGGCCACTTTGGATGCTTCTTACGACAAGGGCGTTTTGGATGTAAAAGCCGATGTTATGGGCAATGCCGAGTCTGCCGTTCTTGAGCTTTATGATGACGGTAAAAAGAAGATTTTCGAAGCGCCCATGACGGTTGAACGTAACAGGGTCAGCCTTCACATGGAGGGCCTTGCGGTGAAACATTGGAGCGCAGAGATGCCCAATCTTTATGAGTGCCGCCTTCTTTTGCGTGACACTGAGGGAGAAGTGGCTGAGTATGCATCCACAAAAATCGGCTTCAGAACCTTCGAGCTCAAAGACAAAATCATGCTTCTTAACGGAAAAAGAATAGTTTTCAAAGGCGTGGATCGTCACGAGTTCTCCGCAACCGGCGGCCGTGTGGTCAGCATGGAGGAGATGCTTTGGGATATTAAGACCCTTAAGCGCAACAATATAAATGCGGTGAGAACCTCTCACTATCCGGGCTCCACAGCATGGATTAAGCTCTGTGATGAGTACGGTATTTACTTAATCGAGGAGACCAACCTTGAGACCCACGGAACCTGGTGCTCCAAGGAACTTACGGACAAAAACTATCAGGTGCCCGGCTCCAAACCCGAGTGGACCAAGGCTGTTGTTACCAGAGCCGAGAATATGGTAGAGAAGGACAAAAACCATGCGAGCATCCTTCTTTGGTCTCTCGGCAACGAAGCTTTCGGCGGCGAGAACTTTTTAAAGATGCGCGAGCGTATCCTTGAAATCGACGATACGAGGCTGACTCACTATGAAGGCATCGTTCACGACAGAGATTATGAGGCGGCTTCCGACGTGGAATCCAAGATGTACGACAAGCCTGCCGACATAAAGCGTTACCTTGACAACAACCCGCAGAAACCCTTTATTTCCTGCGAATATATGCATGCCATGGGCAATTCCCTGGGCGGCATGAAGCTTTATACCGACCTTGAAGATGAGTATGCAATGTACCAGGGCGGCTTTATCTGGGACTACCTCGACCAGGCGCTCTGGCAGGACTTCAAGGGCAAAAAAAGACTTGCCTACGGCGGCGATTTCGGTGACCGCCCCTGCGATTACTGTTTCTCAACCGACGGAATCGTTTTTGCGGACAGAACCGAGTCCCCCAAGATTAAAGAAGCCAAGGTCCTTTATTCAAACGTTAAGGTAAGCTGCGAAAGAATAGGCATCACGGTTACCAACAAGAATCTTTTTGCGGATTTGTCCGCTTACTATATTCTTTATACTATCCGCGAGGACGGACGTGTCCTGTTTGAGGAGCGCTTTGATGCCCTGAATGCGGGCCCCGGCGAGAGCATTTCCTTGGCGCCTGCGGCTTTTGAAGATGTTTCACCTGCGCGGGACTACGTCTACAGGGCGGAGCTTAAGTTAAAAGAAGCCACCAAATGGGCGGACAAAGACTATACCGTAACCTTCGGCGAATGGGTGAGCCTGGCCGAGGTTAACCCTGTTATAGCCGACAAATGCGACAGCGACAGGAAATTCAAGCATACCGCAAACGGACTCGGCAATGCCGGCGCCGTTACGGACGACTTTAAGGTATTATTCGGAAAAGCATGGAAAACAAGGCTCGGAGGACCGGTTTCTTTTAACAGCAAGGGAAGAGAACTTATTTCGGTATCCCCGGTGCCCACATATTTCAGAGCTTATACCGACAACGACAAGGGCTTTAATCTCCCTGCACGCTCACATTTCTGGCACATGTTAAGTCAGTATCAGCTGGCCACCATGGTTTCTTTTGAGGATTTCGGCAATTGCGTGAAGGCAGTATACGACTATGAAGACCCCACCGACCATGTTGTATACTCCACGGTAACTTATACGGCTTACCCCGACAGCAGAGTTGAGGTAAACATCAAATATAAAGGCGGCGAGGGCCGTCCCATCCTTCCGCTGTTTGGCTGGGAGTTTAAGATTGACGGTGAATTTAAGAACGTGGAATATCTGGGCAAGGGCCCCTTTGAGAACTACAGGGACCGTGATAACGGAGCTTCTTTTGACCTTCACAGGAGTACTCCCACAGACAATCTCACACCTTATCTCATACCTCAGGAATGCGGCAACCGCACCAAGGTCAGATACGCAAGGTTTACAAACAATGAGGGAAGCGGTATACTTTTTGCGGCAAAAGAAGGAACCTTCGAACTGGGATTTCTTCCTTACAGTGCCTATGAACTTGAAAATGCCACCCATGCGGATGAACTTCCCGCTCCTCAGTATACCTGGGTTCGCATACTTGCGGGTCAGATGGGTGTAGGCGGAGACGACTCCTGGGGCGCACCGGTTCATGAAGAATTTATGCTTGATTCATCCGCTGATTATGAGCTGGATTTTGAAATAAGATTTTTTTAGGAGGATATGAGTATGAAGGTACTCGTTACAGGCGTTAAGGGGCAGTTAGGCTTTGACGTTATGAGAGAACTTTCCAAAAGAGGAATAGAGGGTGTCGGAGTGGACATCGACGAGATGGACATCACTGATTTTGAAAGCGTGGACCGTGTTATTACGGAAGCCGCTCCCGATGCGGTTATTCACTGTGCGGCCTGGACTGCGGTTGACGCGGCCGAGGACGAAGACAAGAGAGAAAAGGTTCGTCTTGTCAACGTGGAAGGCCCCCGCAATATAGCTAAAGTCTGCAAGAAACTTGATATTAAGATGCTTCAGATCAGCACCGACTACGTATTTGACGGTCAGGGTGAACGTCCCTGGGAGCCCGATGACCCCACAGGACCCGTCAGCGTATACGGTACCACCAAAAGAGACGGTGAAAACGCTGTCATGGAACTCCTCGACAAATTCTTTATCGTCCGTATAGCATGGGCTTTCGGCATTAACGGTAATAACTTTGTAAAGACCATGTTAAGGGTTGCCAAGACCCATGATACACTTACAGTAGTTAACGATCAGTGGGGCTCACCCACATACACATATGACCTTGCAAGACTGCTGGTTGATATGATTCAGACCGACAAATACGGAATCTATCATGCCACCAACGAAGGCTTCATCAACTGGTATCAGTTTGCAACGGCCATCTTCAAGGAAGCCGGAGTCAACGTAACCGTTAAGCCCGTTACAACGGCTGAATACGGTATTTCCAAGGCAGCCCGCCCCTTCAACAGCAGAATGTCCAAGGACAAGCTTGAGGCCTGCGGCTTTAAGAGACTTCCCGCCTGGGAGGATGCTCTTAAGAGATACATTAAAGAGTTAAAAGAAAACAATCAGCTTTAATACAGGAGTAATACTATGAGTGAAAACTGTACTCATGACTGCGGCACCTGCGGGTCTAACTGCAGCGAAAGAACCGGCGCCAATCCTTTTTTGGCACCTATGAACGAACAATCCAACGTCCGCCACGTAATAGGCGTGGTAAGCGGTAAAGGCGGAGTGGGCAAGTCTCTTATCACTTCCCTTTTGGCTACCGCCGTTTCACATAAGGGCAACTCTACAGCCATTCTTGATGCGGATATTACCGGACCCTCAATTCCCAAGGCTTTCGGAATTAAGGGAAGAGCCGTTTCCACCGACGAAGGACTCTTTCCTGTGGTTTCGTCAAACGGAATCGAGATTATGTCCTTAAACTTAATCAATGAAAACGAAAGCGACCCCGTAGTATGGCGCGGTCCCATTCTGGCAAGCGTAGTCAAGCAGTTCTGGACCGACGTAATCTGGGGCGAAGTGGACTACATGTTTGTAGACATGCCTCCCGGAACCGGCGATGTGCCCCTCACTGTTTTCCAGTCTCTTCCTCTTGACGGAATTATTGTGGTAACCTCTCCCCAGGAGCTCGTATCCATGATAGTGGACAAAGCAGTCAACATGGCGAAGATGATGAACATTCCTATTCTGGGCGTGGTTGAGAACTTCAGTTACCTTGAGTGCCCCGACTGCGGCAAAAGAATATCTGTCTTTGGGGACAGCAAGGTGCCGGAACTTAAGAAAAAGTTTGATACCGTTGTATCCGTTCCCATCAATCC
>CAMNCH010000065.1 GCA_946534145.1 uncultured Lachnospiraceae bacterium | reverse complement strand
ACCGTCTCCACATGCGTCGTATGCGGGAACTGGTCCACAGGGCGGACGCGTTTTAATTCATACCCGTTTTGCAAAAGAAACTTTAAGTCGCGAGCCAGGGTTGCGGGGTCGCAGGATACGTAAACTACTCGGGCGGGGGAAACGGACACTATGGTATCAAGGAGTTTCCGGTCGCAGCCTTTGCGGGGAGGGTCCACTACGATGACATCCGGGGTGGGAAGGGAATCAGCCACATCTTCGGAAGCTCCGACAAAAAACTCTGCATTTTCAATATTGTTAAGCGAGGCGTTAACTCGTGCATCGGCAATAGCTTCGGGAACAATTTCGACGCCGTAGACCTTTTTTGCTCCGGATGCAAGGTACAAAGAAATCGTACCGATACCGCAGTATAAATCCCACAGAACTTCCTGTCCTGTGAGCCCGGCATATTCTTTTGCCAAATCATAAAGTTTGCGGGTCTGCTCGGGGTTAACCTGATAGAAGGACAGGGGAGAAATCCTGAACTTGACGTCTCCGATGTAATCTTCGATATACAGTTCGCCATAAAGGGGTACGCATTTGTCGCCCATTATGACGTTAGTGTTTTTCTTGTTGATATTAAGACTGAAGCTCTTAAGCTCGTAGCCTTCTTTGGCTGCTATTTCTTTTACGGCCTCCACCAAAACTTCGCTGTGGGGCAAAGAATCGCCATTCACAACGATGCACACCATAAATTCTTTGCTCGTAAATCCTGTGCGGGTAAAGACATGGCGCACGAGACCCTCGCCGGTTTCTTCGTTGTAGGGTGCAATTCTGTAGTCATTTAAAAACTTCTGAACAGCTTCAAGCACAGGCTTGTTGACCGCCGCCTGAATAGAGCACTCGGTATTGGCCACAACATCGTGAGAATGTCTGCGGTAAAAGCCCACTACCGCTCTGCCTTCACGGTCGGTTCCCACCGGAAACTGAGCCTTGTTGCGGTAAAAGAAAGGTCTGTCCGCCCCCACAATCGTTTCCATGGGAGGGTTCTCAATTCCGCCGATGCGGGTAAGGCAGTTGTAGACTTTTTCCTGTTTGTACTCAAGCTGCCTCGCATAATCCATGTGCTGGAAAGTGCAGCCGCCGCATTTTCGCGCAACCGGACATTTTGCCTCAATGCGAAAAGACGAAGGCTCCAAAAGCTGTGCCGCAAAAGCATATGCGTAAGCTTTTTTAACCTTCGTGATGTGTGCTATGACTCTGTCCCCGGGAAGCGCATCCGACACAAAAACGGTCATTCCGTCTTCAAGATGCCCGATGCCCTCTCCTTCGGAGCCAAGGTCCGTTATAATAATCTCTACTTCCTGATTCTTGGTAAGCAAATTTTCACCTATTCTTCCTGTCTGGTGGCACGCAGATTGGACTCAAAGAGTCTGTTGAATCCCAGCCATCCCTGTTCTGATGTGGCATTTAATATTTCTTTGAAAGTCTCCATCTTGGCATCAAGGTCGTCTGCGTAATTGAGGGCAACTGCCTCGATAAGTGCAGGCTTCTTGGGCGAGCCGAACTCAAGCTTGCCGTGATGCGCAAGAATGCAGTGCTTTAATTCATTTTCGAGGGACTTAGGGAACCCGTCGATAAGAGCGGCTTTCTGCCCCACCATCTCGGCACCCATTACGATGTGACCGAGGAGATTGCCTTCATCGGTGTAATCGTTCTCGGGGAAAGAAGAAATTTCTTTGACCTTTCCGATGTCGTGCAAAAGAGCCGCCGAAACTACCAGGTCTTTCTTGAGCATAGGGTACTTTAAAGCATAATACTTGCAAAGATTGGCTACAGAAACCGTGTGCTCCAAAAGACCGCCCACAAAGCAGTGATGAACACTCTTGGCAGCGCTGGCATTTTTGAATTTCTTGATAAATGCCTCGTCCTTAACAAAGAACTCTTCCAAAAGTGCCTTAAGATAGTGGTTGGAAATCTCGCCCACATATCCCAAAAGTTCCTTGTACATGTCATCGATGTCGCGCTCACTTACGGGAAGGTAGTCCTTGGGATCGTACTCGCCTTCGCCTGCAACACGCGTTCTTTTGATACTTACCTGAAGGGCTCCGTTAAAAGAAGACACCTCACCCACGATATCAACGTAATCAAGGGCATCAAAATCACTTATTCCGGCACTCCCCACGTCCCAGATTTTGCAATCGATGGCGCCGGTTTTGTCCTGCAAAATAACGTTATCGTAAGGCTTACCGTTCTTGGTAACCGCCGAATTCTTCTGTTTGCAAAGGTATATCCCCGCAACATGATCCCCGTCTCTAAACTCCTGAATGTACTTCATATATCCTCCTAATCTATTCCTCAAAAGTAATTTCCAGATTGATCTGTTTGTATTCTCCCTGAGAGTTTCTGGATACCACTATGGTCTCTGAATCTCCGGGTTTGAATCCGCGCAAAAGAATGAGGAAATCCCTGAATTTGTTAATCCTTGTAATGGGTGTTCCCACGATTATGTCACCGCTTTGAATGCCAGCTTTCATGGCAGGGGAGTCCATTTCAACCGAAAGAACGAATACACCTTCCGGCGCACCTGCGGACACCATTGCCACAGGAACATCATCGCCGGTAATGCCCATGTAAACCGTATCAAGTCCGTTCATCATTCTTTCAAGGGGCTTCTTAAGCTCAGAAATACCGTATGCGCAAACCAGATTCTTCGTATCTGAACCCGAATGAGTCGTGTCAATAATACCGAGCACTTCGCCCTTGAGATTTATAAGCACGCCCGTGGCCGATGAACTGCCGTAAATATTGGTATAAAGCTGTTTGTAAACACTGTCTGTAAGGTTAAGCTTGTTGGTATTGGATGTGATGATTCCATAGTTAACGGATTTAAACACTCCGAGAGGGCTGCCCACAGCAATAATCGGCATACCCACTATACTGTAACTGGTGGAGGAACCGAGAGTAGCTATTTTGATGGCCTCTCTGGTAACTTCATTGATGTCCTCCTCAAGTACGCTCAGAACGCACAAATCCGTAGTGGTGTCAAAAGCAGCCAGCGTCGCACTTGCCGAAACACCGTTACAGAAGGTAACAAGAATATCATTACTGCCTTTGACCTGAGAGTACTTGGTGGTTATGAAAAGATTGGTCTCATTGGTCTCAGTGATAAAGCCTGTGAGCTCACTTTCCCTTACATAAGCGTTATTGAAAATGTCGGTACTGTCCTTAACAGGGGTTACCCGCACAAGAAAGCGCTGAGCGGTAACCGCAACATCCGACAGTGACTTGTACATGTCCTGATAATCCTCGAGACCGAGCTTAACGTCGGAAAGAAGGGCTTTTATCTCATCCTCATCAAGAGTAGGTGTTTCAGTCGGCTCCGGAGCAGGCTCAACCGAAGTTACCAGCATATCCTCCGGTGCCATTTCCTCGTCTTCCGTATCCTCGGGAAAAGAAATCACTATCGGATTAACCTTCTCTTCTTCCTCTTCTTTTTCTTTGTCCGACAAGCGGTCTATTACAAAGGGCGCCAAAAGCGCAAACGTAACACACGCCACCAGGCCGAATACCACAGCGGAAATGGCCGCAACCACGGTATTTCGCATGAGTTTCTTACGGTTAATGGGGCGGGACTTTATCTCTTCACGCATGAAGACAAATTCGTCTTGCTCTTTTGATTCACTTTCAAGTTTTTTTAATTCCTCGTCAGTCATTTGTGCCCTCCAAAAGCCTCTTATTAAGAGTATATCCGCACCGCACTTTATTGTAAAGAGCGGGTGCCTATGGTAAAATAATGGGTAATTCAGAGTACTACAGAGGGTTATATGAACGAAAAAGTTTTATCTACACTTGAATATACTACCATCATCAAACAGCTTGAAGATCACGCGGATTCCGCTCCCGGCAAGAAGATGTGCCGCGAGCTTCTTCCCATGACACGTCTTTCCGACATTGAGGAAGCCCAGCTTCAGACCGCCGATGCCCTTACCCGTCTTTTTAAGAAGGGCAGCATCAGCTTCGGTTCCAACAAAGACCTCGGGTTTGCCATCAAATCTTTGGAAATCGGTTCGTCTCTTACGGCTGCCGAGCTTCTTTCTTTTGCGGGATTCTTAACAAACGTGGGCCGCGTTAAATCCTGGGGCATCAGGGAAAAAGAAGAAGAAACTCCCGATTCGCTTGACGATTATTTCACATTGCTTGAGCCCCTTACCAGAACTGCCGAGGAGATTCACCGTTGCATTCTTTCCGAGGAAGGCGAGATAGCCGACGATGCCAGCCCCACACTCAGATCTATCCGTAAGGCCATGCAGCAGGCCAATGAAAAGATTCACTCAGAGCTTAACTCCATGGTGAACGGTTCTCTTCGCACTTATCTTCAGGATGCTGTTGTTACCATGCGTAACGGTCGCTACTGTATTCCGGTTAAGAGCGAATACAAGGGCCAGGTCTCCGGTATGGTGCACGACCAATCTTCTTCGGGCTCCACTTTCTTTATCGAGCCTGCCAAGGTTGTTGAGCTTAACAATAAGATTCGTGAGCTCGAGCTCGACGAGCAGAAAGAAATCGCTGTTATTCTCGCCACTCTTTCCGCTTCCCTTTCCGAGCATACCGTTCAGCTTAAGACCGACAATGAGCTTATGACCAAGCTTGATTTTGTCTTTGCCAAAGCACGCCTGGCTATGGACCAGAAGGCCACCAGACCCCGCTTTAACACGGACAGATGCATTAACATTCGCAAAGGCCGCCACCCGCTTCTTGACAAAAAGAAGGTGGTTCCCATAGATGTACCTCTCGGCAAGGATTACGACCTGCTGGTTATCACAGGTCCCAACACCGGCGGTAAGACGGTTACTCTTAAAACCGTAGGTCTCTTTACCCTTATGGGTCAGGCGGGACTTCATATTCCCGCGGGAGATTTGTCCGAGCTTTCGGTATTCAAGGAAGTATTTGCGGACATCGGCGACGAGCAGAGTATCGAGCAGAGCCTTTCAACCTTCTCTTCACATATGAAGAGCATCGTAAATATTCTGGACAAAGCAGATTCCGACTCTCTTTGTCTTTTTGACGAGCTCGGTGCCGGCACGGATCCCACTGAGGGCGCCGCTCTTGCCATAGCAATCTTAAGCTTCCTTCACGACAGAGGCATCCGTACCATGGCCACCACTCATTACAGCGAGCTCAAGATTTTTGCTCTTTCCACTGATTTTGTAGAGAATGCCTGCTGCGAATTTGACGTAGAGACACTCTCACCCACTTACAGACTTTTGATAGGTATTCCCGGCAAGAGTAATGCTTTTGCAATTTCTTCCAAACTCGGGCTCTCCGGCGACATTATCGAAGCCGCCAAGCGTCAGATTACCGACGAATCCGAACGTTTCGAGGATGTAATCGCCGACCTTGAGAATACCCGCGTATCCATTGAGAAAGACAAGCTCTTTATAGAGGAGCAGAAAGCTCTCATTGAAAAAGAAAGAGCAACCTTAAAAGAAAAAACCGACAAACTCAATGAATCCCGCGACAAGATTCTCAAAGCTGCCAATGAAGAGGCAAGAGACATCCTTGCGGAAGCCAAAGAATTTGCTGACGAAACCATCCGCGCCATTCAAAAAAGCGGCGGTTCCGTTTCTCTTAAGGACCTTGAAGCCAGACGACAGGGCTTACGCGACAAGGTTAATGACAAAAACTCCAAGCTTGCGCTTAAAAAAGATACTGCTCCAAATGCGGGTGTTAAGCCCAAAGACCTGCACCTTGGCGACAAAGTTAAGATTGTGTCCATGGGTCTTACCGGAACCGTAAGTTCACTTCCCGATGCCAAAGGCAACCTCTATATTCAGTGCGGTATTATCCGCTCACAGAGCAATATTAAGGACCTTCAGCTTGTTCAGGAAGAAACAGTTACCGCTCCTGGTCTTAACAGAAAGTCTTCAGGCAGCGGCAGTCTTAAAATGTCCAAGTCCATGTCGATTTCTTACGAATGCAACTTAATCGGCAAAACCGTGGACGAAGCCCTTGCAATACTCGACAAATACCTCGATGACGCTTATTTGTCCCACATTCCCAGTGTCCGCATAGTACACGGAAAGGGCACCGGCGCCCTTCGTAACGCAGTTACATCCTTCCTCAAAAAGTGCAAATACGTTAAGTCCTACAGAGCGGGCGAGCACGGAGAAGGCGACGCAGGCGTTACAATCGTTGAATTTAAGTAATTATTCTTTTTCCGAAAGGAGCCATAAATGCTTAACAGACCGAGAATCCTCATCGTAGATGACGATGACAGCATTTCCGACCTTTTATCTCTTTACCTGATTAAGGAACAATACGATACCAAAATTGCGGCTGACGGTGAAACTGCCCTCGCTTGCTTTGACGATTTTGACCCTTCGCTGATTATCCTTGACCTCATGCTTCCCGGCATCGACGGTTACGGTGTATGCCGCGAGATTCGTACCAAATCCAAGGTTCCGATTATTGTTCTTTCGGCAAAAGGAGATACTTTTGATAAAGTTCTCGCCCTCGAAATGGGGGCGGACGACTATGTTGAGAAGCCTTTTGACACCAAAGAAATTGTGGCAAGAGTTAAGGCCGCCCTTCGTCGCGCCGCTTATTCCGCACCGGCAGAAGAGCCCGGTACCGTTGACAAAGTAGTCTATCCCGGACTTTCCATCAATATTACGGAATACTCCGTTTTATACAACAACGAGCCCGTGGATATGCCGCCCAAAGAAATCGAGCTTCTTTATTTTCTTGCAAAAACACCCAATCACGTTTTCACAAGAGAGCAGCTTCTTGATAAAATCTGGGGTTACGAATACCTTGGCGACACCAGAACCGTAGACGTACACATCAAACGTATCAGAGAGAAAATCAACGACCACGAAATGTGGAAGATAACCACCATTTGGGGAATCGGATACAAATTCGAATTAAAAGAAGAACCCAGAACCTGACCTATAAGTCAAGACAAGGATTACCGTGAAAAGAACACTGTATTTAAAATTTCTTCTGGCATATTTAATATTCGGTGTTTTCGGCTTTATTATCGTAAGCTCCTTTGTGTCTTCCAACACCTATCAGACACTGCTAAAAGAAAAAGCCGAATCCTATTACAAAGAAGCCAACCTCATCGCCAACACCTACGCTTCCGACCTCTACCTGTCCGCAAGGACTCTTGACGAAGTTAAGCAGCAAATCGATGTCCTTGATCCTTTTTTGAATGCCACAATATGGATTATCAACCCTTCGGGCCGTATGATTTTAAGTTCCGACCTTCCCATCAATGTGGAAGAGCCCATGGTTGTGGAAGGCTTTGACCCGACGGTTACGGGTAAGTCCCACTATACCACCGGCACTTTCTTTGGCTCCTTTGATGAAGAAATGCTCAGTGTTTTTGCCCCCATTACCGCGGAATATAAGGTTAAGGGTTATGTGGTAATCCACGCCTCCATGCACGATATAATGATGCAGAGCGACAAATACACTCGTATCAGCTACCTTCTCTTGGTGATTCTGTTTGCGTTGTCCCTCATCATTTTGTTCTTTTTCACCCTTATGGTGTACCGACCTCTTAAGAAGATTACCCACGCCACCGAGCAGTATGCTTCCGGTAATATGCACTACGAATTTACCGTGGACAGCGACGACGAAATGGGTTACCTCGGCGCTTCCCTCTCCTATATGGCCAGCGAGATTGCCAGAGCCGAGGACAACCAAAAGAAATTTATAGCAAACGTCTCCCACGATTTCCGCTCGCCTCTTACATCCATCAAAGGTTACCTCGAGGCGATGCTGGACGGCACCATTCCGCCGGAGATGCACGAAAAATATATCGGCATTGTGTTAAACGAAACCGAAAGACTTACGAAGCTTACCAACAGCCTTCTTGCTCTTAACAACCTTAATATGGCCGGCGTGGTACTCGATTTCAGTAACTTTGATATCAACAAAGTTATTCGTAATACTGCGGCTTCTTTTGAGGGCACCTGCAAGAACAAATCGATTGGCATCAATCTTATTCTCACCGGAGAAGAACTGACGGTTCATGCCGATGAAACAAGAATCCAGCAAGTCTTATACAACCTGCTGGACAATGCAATAAAGTTCTCTCACCACAATTCAGTTATCACCATAGAGACTACCGAGAAACATTCAAAAGTTTTTGTATCGGTTAAAGACCAGGGTATCGGTATTCCCAAAGAAGACCAGAAGCTTGTCTTCGACCGTTTCTACAAATCAGACCTCTCCCGCGGTCGCGACAAAAAAGGAACCGGCCTGGGACTCTCTATTGTCAAAGAAATCATCATGGCTCACAACGAGCACATCAATGTAATCTCTACCGAGGGTGTCGGTACAGAGTTTGTATTTTCTTTGGCTAAGGTTGATGAAGATTAGATATTACAAGAGCCCCATCATATCACAGTGATGAGGCTCTTTCTTTATTCTTTCCAATCCAGTCTGTGAAGGTGTCCTTCAGTCTCCATTCCTTTAAAATTCTGCTGCCTTAAAGCTTCGTAGAGCACTATAGCAACGGAGTTAGAAAGGTTAAGAGAGCGAATCTGTGAAAGCATGGGAATTCTGATGCATGATTCTTCATGGTCCACCAGTATTTCCTCGGGAATTCCCGCGGATTCTTTACCAAACATAATGTAGTCGTCGGGACCGAACTGAACATCGGTATATGATTGCTTGGCCTTGGTGGTGGCATACCAGATTCTGGCGCCGGGATTCCGGGCACAAAAGTCTGCGTAGTTGATATATGTGGAAACATTAAGGTGCTCCCAGTAATCCATACCTGCACGCTTTATGGACTTTTCGTCGATTCTGAATCCCAGAGGCTCTATCAGATGAAGGGACGTACCTGTTGCTACGCAGGTACGTCCTATATTGCCGGTATTGGCAGGTATTTCAGGTTCATGTAGTACTATGTGCATTATCTTCCCTGTTCCTTGCGAAGCTTCTCAACGAAACGTGCAAGTCTTTCCATTGCTGTTTTAAGATGGTCCAAAGAATATGCGTAGGAAATACGCAGGAAGCCTTCGCCGCAGTCACCGAATGCAGTTCCGGGAACGGCCGCTACCTTTTCCTCTTCAAGGAATCTTGTGGCAAACTCATCGCTGGTCATGCCAAATTCTTTGATGCAGGGGAATACGTAGAATGCGCCGTAGGGCTCAAAACATTCAAGGCCCATTTCTTTGAACGCATTCAATAGAAAGCGTCTTCTTTGGTTGTAAGCTTCACGCATGCCTGCGATGTCATCGTCACCATTCTTAATAGCCTCAATAGCGGCATACTGGCTGGTGGTGGGTGCACACATAATGCAGAACTGGTGAATCTTGGTCATCTGCGAAATTACTTCTTTGGGACCGCATGCGTAGCCGAGTCTCCAACCGGTCATGGCATATGCTTTGGAGAAACCGTTGATAAGAATGGTACGCTCCTTCATGCCGGGAAGTGAAGCTATGGAAACGTGCTTGCCTTTGTAAGTAAGTTCAGCATATATTTCGTCGGACATAACGAAAATGTCCTTCTCCACACAAACCTTGGCGATTGCCAAAAGGTCGCTTTCTTCCATGATGGCACCGGTAGGGTTGTTGGGGAAAGGAAGTATCAGGACTCTGGTCTTGTCGGTAATGGCATCAATCAGTTCCTGAGCCGTAAGTCTGAATTCGTTCTCCGCCTTAAGCTCAATAATAACGGGCTTGCCGCCTGCAATAATGGTACAAGGCTCGTAGGAAACGTATGAAGGCTGGGGAATCAAAACTTCATCCCCGGGATTGAGCATAGCTCTAAGGCCTACGTCGATACCCTCTGAACCGCCTACGGTAATAAGCATTTCTGATGTAGGATCGTAGGATACGTTGTATTTTCTTTCGAGGTACTTGCTGATCTCCTGTCTTAACTGAAGAAGACCGGAGTTGGATGTATAAATGGTCTTGCCTTTTTCAAGGGAATAAATGCCCTCATCCCTTATGTGCCAGGGAGTATCAAAGTCAGGCTCGCCCACACCAAGGGATATAGCATCCTTCATCTCATGAACTATATCGAAAAACTTACGAATGCCCGAGGGCTTAAGCTTAACGACTTCTTCCGAAAGCGGTATTCTCATAATGTAATCGTCTCCCTTTCGTCAACTTTTTTTGCCCCGATAATGGTACCGTGGTCTTTGTATTTCTTGAGCACGAAATGGGTGGATGTGCTGATAACGGTCTCAAGGGTGGAAAGCTTGTCGGATACGAAAAGCGATACTTCTTTTAAGGTCTTGCCTTCCAAAGAAACCAAAAGGTCGAATCCGCCCGAAATAAGGTATACTGCGTTAACCTCGGGATATTTGTAAATGCGCTCTGCAATATTGTCAAAGCCCTGGCCTCTCTGAGGTGTAACCTTAACTTCGATAATGGCGCTTACTTTCTCGATGGAAGTCTTGTCCCAGTCAATAAGGGTATGGTATCCGCAGATAATTCCTTCCTCTTCCATAGCCTTTAATTCATTGGCAACGTCAATCTCATCATAGCCTAACAGCACTGCAAGTTCCTTAATATCAATACGTGAATTTTTCTCAATTACGTTTAAAATTTTGTCTCTCATAATGTCTCTCCCTCTAAAGTATTATTTTATTACTTTATACAGTTCGTCTGCTTTGGACGGCTCCAAAAATCTTCTCATTTCTCCGTTAATCAGTACCCTGTCGTTATTGTCGGTGCATTTGCCTATTACCGCAGCCTCGATTCCCGCTTCTTTCAGCGAAAGAACAAGTCTGTTACCGTCCGAAGACGTCATTAACATGCTGCCGCCCGACATAAGCTCATAGGGGTTGATGTCAAAGAAATTGCAGATTTCCACAGTCTCCTGCTTGACGGGTATTTTCTTTAAATCGATTAAAAGTCCAACGCCGGAACTTTCCGCCAGCTCCCAAAGGGCTCCGAAAACGCCACCCTCGGTCACATCATGCATAGTGCCCACGCCGGACTTAACGGCGGTTGCGGCCTCAGGTACCACGGAAAGAAACCTGTCATAATTCTTACTGTCGTAAATAAGCTTCGGAGGAAACTTTGTAAGAAGCTCCTTCTCTTTTTCTTTGGCAATAATGGAAGTGCCTTCGAGGCCTATCCATTTGGTAATCACAACATCGTCGCCGGGCTGAGCGGAAGGCTTAACCGCAACGCTCTTGGGTGCCTTGCCCACTGCAGTAATCGAAAGAACAGGTCTCTTAACTGCATCGGTAATCTCCGTATGCCCGCCTATTATCTGTATGTTCAAAGCCTTACAGGAATCGTCGATATCCTTCATAAGGGCCTTAATATCGTCTTCTTCGGTTTCGGTGGTAAGAAGCGCCGTAACCATGATACCTACGGGCTCCGCTCCACCCGCCGCAATGTCATTGACAGCGGCATTGACGGCATAGCGACCCGTATCGGTCAAAGCACCTGTAACCGGGTCCGTGGAAAGAACAAATACCTCGTCGTCCCCCAATTCAAGACAAGCGCAGTCTGTCCCAACACCTGCTCCGATGAGGACTTCACTGCGCTTAATGCCTGTTTTCTTCAATATGGACCTTTTAAGGACGTTTTCCGGTACCTTGCCTGTCTTCACGCTTTTACTCCCGCTTAATTGTCTTACATTAAATATGATGATACAATTGGAATGACCATGCTGAGTACTAAAATCGCCACAAGTACTATGGTGAAGACGCGTCTGTTTTTCCTGTTAAAAAAATTCATTTCTTATATCCTTATAAATACTGTTTCTAATGGAGATGATTATAGTCTATGTATTGGAAAATTGCAAGTTTGCTTATATTCGCCATCTTTGGTGCCTGGACCTATTATGAGGCTCATGCCAGAGCCAAAAAAATGCAAAAACAGGAGGACGACTTCTGGGAGCGCGAGCTAGAAGCCGACTCCGTAAGGCGTAAACCCCTCGACGGCCTCAAGTACATAAAAATACCCGACAATCTCCCTGTGGATTTGCTTAAGGACCACCCTGAGATGGAAAGCATTATGGCTACTCTTGAGGGTCTTAAAAAGGACAAAATCCTTAACCTTACAGGCTATTCCAACACCGATTTAAAATTGGAGTACGGCGCTCCCAACATTACGGAGCTTTCCCGCTATGACGGCAACTACACCACTCTTATCACCACTCTTCAGAAGTGGGCCGACCTTTTGCTGGATGCCGGTCATGAAGCCGAGGCAGTTTCCCTTATGGAATTTATCATCGATACCGGCGGAGACATCGGCAAGACTTACAGGCTCCTCACCCGCCATTACATCGATGCCGGAGAGTCCTCCAAAGTTGACATTCTCTTGGAAAAAGCAGAAGCCATGAAGTCCATCAACAAGCCTTACATCATTGCTTCCGTCAAGGATTTAATGGCCTGATTTTTCTTTTCATATGACCTTGAATATTTTATAATATATACGTGAGTTATCTATGCATTGGGGGAACGATGCTTCACGCTTCGTACTCCGTATATTACACAATCGGAGGTTATATTTCATGAAACTCAACAAAAAACGTACCTGCCTCATAGGCTTTGCCTTCTTTGGCATTCTGCTTCTTTGGCAGGTGTACGACTCCTGGTGTCCTACTTTCTTAACAGACATCTTTGCCCGCAGAATGTATGGATTGTCTTCCGCCGAGCTTAAGGCAAGCGACCCTTCCACCATTTTGAATGTTCAGTGGATAGTGGGCATTATCATGGCATGTGACAATCTTGCCGCTCTCATTCTTTTGCCTATATTCGGTAATCTTTCGGACAAAACAAAAACTCCTATCGGAAAGCGTATGCCTTACATCCTTACAGGTACTTTCGTAGCAGCTTTTGCTTTTCCTTTTATTCCTTTGTTCTTCCATAAAAATAACATTGTCGGCATGGTAATCATGATGGCCATCGTGCTTATGTTCATGATGATGTATCGTAATCCCGCGGTTGCTCTTATGCCCGATATCACACCCAAGCCTCTTCGTGCCAAAGCAAACGGCATTATCAATATCATGGGCTATCTCGGCGGTGCCGCTGCAACGGTTCTCGGTATCTTCTTAAAGCTTTCGGACTACATCAACGCATCCGACGAAGCCAGAAAAGTATGGACCATCGAGATTCCTTTCATTATCGCTTCCGTGCTCATGGTTATTTCCGCTCTCGTTCTTTTTGCAACCATTAAGGAAAACAAGCTTGCAGAAGAGCTTAAGCCCGAAATGGAAGAAGGCGAGCGTCTTGCGGCAATCGAGACTCCCGTTGATGACAACAAGCCCATGTCTGCTGCCAACAAAAAAATGCTTCTTGCTATCCTCGGCGCAGAATTCTTGTGGTTCATGGCCGACAACGCAATCGGAACTTATATCGGCAACTACGTAATCTACTATTTGCAGTCATCATCCAGCAAGACCATGATTCTTACCATCCTCGGCGGACTTGCTTCGGTAATCGGTTTTGCTACCGCAGGTTCCATCGCCGACAAAATCGGACGTAAGTGGACCATTTCCATCGGTCTCGGAATTACGGTTCTTGGCTACATCGTAATGCTCTTTGCAAAACCTACGGGCGTTGTGGTCGGTGCGCACGGAGAGTTTTCTTTCCCCGTTATTCTTTTTGTGGTATGGGCTATCAAGGGCTTTGGTATGGCACTCGTGCACAACTGCTCCTTCCCCATGGTTGTGGAGCTTTGTTCCTCACAGAAGATCGGCAAGTTCACCGGTTACTACTACGCAGCCAGCATGTCGGCCCAGACCGTTACCCCCATCCTCCTCGGCCTTGTATTCATGGCATCAAGCGCTTGGGGCGTGCTTCCGATGTACGCAGGCATTCTGATGGTACTCAGCTTTGTAGTATTTACCTGCCTTGTTAAGAACATTAAGGCCAGTAAAGTATCCAACGCTAAGGGACTTGAGGCTTT
>CAMNCH010000064.1 GCA_946534145.1 uncultured Lachnospiraceae bacterium | reverse complement strand
CCAACTCGTAGGCTAAAGGGCAGCCTACGAGTCACGGGCTTCGCCCTATGTATCTGCAAGATAAAACTTGGACTTTGCGCGGAAGGATGAGCCGTGCCAACTCGTAGGCTAAAGGGCAGCCTACGAGTCACGGGCTTCGCCCTATGTATCTAAAAAGATAAATCCGTTCTTACGAGCAAGCTCGACGACCGGCTTTATCTTTTCATCTACGCACGGCTCATTGCCATCGCGGAAATCGTCCCCGGACGGGTGCGATGGCGGCCTCAACATTTTGAAAATGAAAAAGACATGATTCTTACGAACCATGTCTTTTTATTTTCAAGCTGATGACGGGAATCGGACCCGTGACCTCCGCCTTACCAAGGCGACGCTCTACCGACTGAGCCACATCAGCATCATACCGAATCGAGGGGATTTGCTCGGCACAAACGATATAATAGCATAGGGTAACCTAGTTGTCAACGAAAAATTTGCATTAGTTTTAATAAAAAAATCTGCCTTATAAGTCCCTTTATAAGGCAGATTTTATAATGCGTAGATTTACTGCTCACCACCCTGAGCTTCGGGGTTGTCCTGGGCTGCCTGGGCGGCCAGAGCGGCGGCTACACGCTCGGCGTACTGAGCACGTTCCGTCTCAAGAAGCCACTCCCAACCGGGCTGGGCAAAGTAAGCTTCGTCATGGTGACAGTGACCTGCAGCGCCGGCCACACTGCCCTTGGCAAGAGGATCGAGTTCGCTTGCCACAAGAGCGGAGCCCTTCTGTATAGCTTCCGCTTCGGGAGGATTCATGGTAATGACGCCTTCGTAAGCGAAAGGACACTGAGGTGTTGCGGGAAGATTGTCGTATCCACAGATAAGTCCTCTAAAATGTACATCACAGTTTTCCGTGGGAACACTTCCTTCTGCAAAGATTTCACGCTTGATATGGCCGTCGCAAAGTCCCGGGATGGGAAGCTTGCCGGAAAGAGCACATATATTGCACTCCTTAATCCCTGCGGGCTTGTCATAGCCTTTGTTCTCAAGCTGCTTGGCTTCGGTTACGCGAACCATAACTTTACGCCACATTTGCTGAGGAATAGCCTGCTGAGCAACCGTAAGCTTTTCGTTGTTGTCATAGCCGGTCCAGCAGGTGGCGGTGTAATAAGGCGTAAATGCCGCAATCCAGATATCCTGTTCGTTGGAAGTGGTACCGGTCTTGCCGGCACAGGTCATGCCGGGGAAAGAAATATGTCGGCCGGAACCAAACTTGGCACAGTCAATCATGGCCTGAATAAGCTGATAAGATGTTTCGGGTGTGAATATCTGTCTGGTGACGGGGTCTCTGTTGTCAAGGATAATGTTGCCGTCATTGTCGGTTACGATGGTGTAGAGCTTAGGCTCGATGTAGGTACCGCCGTTGGCGATTCCGGCATAAGCTGCGGTAAGCTCGTAATTGTAAACACCGTCTGTAATACCGCCGAGAGCAAGGGGCTGACCGATATCGGTGTAAATCATGCCGTCGGCTCTTCTTTCGCCTTCAACCAGGGTGGTAAAGCCCATGTTCTGAAGGTATCTGAAACCGACTTCGGGAGTGATTTCCGTAATACATTTAACAGCCACAATGTTCAGTGAATTATAAATACCGGCGCGGATGGTCTGAATACCTCTGTATTCGTCGCCGTACCAGTTGTTAACTTTTGTTCCGTCATAGTATGCGAAGGGTGCATCCACATAAACCGATGCAAGGGACTTGCCGTTGTGGTCTATTGCGGGACCGAAAGAAGAAAGCACCTTAAAGCAGGAACCGGGCTGACGGGGCGAGTCTGTAGCACGGTTAAGAGCGAGGTTTGTGGTCTTCTCACCGCGACCGCCTATTAATGCCACACATTTACCGGTGGACTGCTCTATCATGGAGAAAGAAATCTGAGGCTGGGGCGTAATGTCCGCACGCTCCGCCAATACCTCGTCGCCTTCCTGCATAACCGATGCTTTATAGGCCTCAACATCCTCTTTGTATCCCTCGGGATCCTTGTAGAGGAGATTGTAGTTCTTGCGGCTTTCTTTAATGAATTTCTTGAGCATTTCCTTACTGTGATTCTCGTAAGTGCCGTCTGCTTTTTCAATGGTGAGGGCCCAGTCGAGGAGATAGTCGGTGGCGGGAGCGTAGTTGTCGGGATTGGCAAACTCTTCGTCACAAATCTTCTGAATCTCGGGGTCCATGCAGGAATATATCTTAATACCGCGGCCGTACATAAGCGTGCTGGCCTGCTGGGGTGTGTAGCCTGCTTTGTTGATAAGGTCCTCGCGAACCTTTTTAATCAGGGAGTCTACGTAATAGGACGAAGGCTTTTCGGATTCGAGTACGACGTTGTTGGTCTCCTGAATACGTTCGTATACGTTGTCGGCAAGCGCCGCATTACGTTCTTCTTCGGTAATATATCCAAGCTCATACATCTTACGAAGAACAGCATGCATACGTTCCTCGTTCTTCTCGGGATGCTTGATGGGGTTGAAAGTGGTGGGAGCCTTGGTAATACTTGCGATAACCGCACATTCGGAAAGGGTAAGCTCCGAAGCGTGCTTATTAAAATAACGAAGGCTAGCAGACTCTACACCAAGGGTGTTCTGACCGAGGTTGATGGTATTTAAATAATAGGTAAGAAGCGTATCTTTGTCGTACATCTTCTCAACCTGAATGGCACAGTACTGTTCCTGAATCTTACGCTTAAGAGATTCGATAAAAGTACTTTCGTCCATCCAGTCGGTGAAGACGTTATTCTTAAGAAGCTGCTGTGTAATGGTACTTCCGCCTCCGGAGAAGCCGCCTTCCGTCAAAGCCTTATAACTGATACTCATAATACGCTTGATATCAATACCGTTATGGGTGTAGAAACGTTCGTCCTCGATGGCTACGAAAGCGTCTTTTAAGTCCTGACAGATGTCCTCACTCTTAACAAGTATACGGTTGCTGTTCTCGGAAACGAGTTTGTATATCTGCTTGCCGTTGGCATCGTATACAAAAGAAGAAAGTCCGACGGGACCGATGTCGTACTGGCTTAAGTCGGGTGCCGTGGAAATGATACCGCTGAAGGCGCCGATTCCCAGTGCCGCACCGATGATACCCACACCGATGATAGCCACACAGGCCACAACAGCCAGCGTAAGAAGTATTTTATGTCCCCACTTGGGGCCTTTTGCGTTAAGGGCCAGCTGCTGTTCTCTGATACCCTTTCTGCCGTAATTCATATATTATCCTCACTTTAATAAATGCCGCATGGCGACATGTATTTAGCAATAAGCTTTCATCATTGCATTATAGCAAAACGCTGATAAAAAAAGAAGTCGTTTAAGATAATCTTCACAAATTCGTAAGAGTTGAAGTATAATCAAAGCATGAGTAACGAATCCTACAAAATCCTTAAAACAGGCGGCGAAGCCGAATGCGAACTTAAAAAGTCCAGGTTCATAGCCCACCTTCAGCCGGTGGAAACCGAAGCGGAAGCTCAGGATTTCGTAAACCTTATGAAGAAGCGCTACTACGACGCCCGCCACAACTGCTACGCATATGTTATAGGAAGAGACGCCGACAAAGTCAAGTACAGCGACGACGGCGAGCCCTCCCAGACCGCCGGCCTTCCAATATTCAATGTGTTAAAAGAAAGCGGAGTCAGAAACTGCTGCATAGTGGTAACCCGTTATTTCGGCGGCACCCTTTTGGGAGCAGGCCCTCTGGCCCGTATGTATGCGGAGGCTGCCAAATTAGGCCTCGAAGCCTCCGAAGTCGCTACCCTTAAGTACGGTGTCGAGTTCAAAATTACAAGCGATTATCAGAACGGCGACAAGATACGCCGATACCTTGAAACTCAAGGCATTTTCATCATGGACACCTTCTATACGGACAAGGTTTCCATAGTCGTAAGAGCGGATTTTGACGACTTTGAAAAGGTAAAAGAAGATATTGTTTCTTTGACCGCTTCAAAGGTTGAAATTTCCCGAATTTCTGACGCTTATTTTATTGACACCAAAGGTTGAGTATTATATATTTTTAGGGTAAGTTTTGGCATACGTCGTATGCAATCTTTTCCGAAAGGTGGTGGTTTTATAATGAGTAAATCTTCAGACAGTCCCCTCCCCCGAGCGGCATATTATAAGACCACATATAATAAGGAGAAATTGCTATGGCTATGGATGAAATCAAGGAATTATTAGAGACCAAGCAGTACACCCGCCTTCGCCAGAAACTCTCCGAGCTTTACGATGCCGACATAGCGGCAGTGCTCGAGGATATCCCCGAGGAGGACATGATTAAGGTATTCAGAATCCTTCCCAAGGACAAGGCGGCAGACGTATTTGCATATCTTGAAGTAGAGCATCAGCAGATGATCATTACTTCTTTGTCCGAGCGTGATGCAGGTAACATCATTAACAACATGATGGCCGACGATGCTGCGGACCTCTTCGAAGAAATGCCCGCCAATGTGGTTAAGAAGCTTCTTGCTACCGCCACACCCGAGGCGCGTCGAGACATCAATCACCTTTTACGTTATCCCGAATCTTCCGCAGGAAGCATCATGACTGTCGAGTTTGTGGACCTTAAGGAGAACCTTACGGTTGCACAGGCTTTGGAACGTGTGCGCAGAGTCGGAATGGACTCTGAGACCATCAACACTTTGTATGTGTTGGATAAGTCCCGCACATTAAAAGGCATACTTACCTTAAGAGGCTTACTCCTTGCCGACCCGGATACCACAGTCGGTGAGATTATGAATGAAAACTTCATATCGGTTAACACCCTTGACGACCAGGAAGACGTTGCCAGGATGTTCAAAAAATACGACTTCACCGCCATGCCCGTTGTTGACAATGAGAACCGTCTCGTCGGTATCATCACCGTCGACGATATCGTGGACATCATGGAAGAAGAGACCACCGAGGATATTGAAAAGATGGCAGCTATCGTGCCTTCCGACAAATCCTACATGAAGACGGGTATCATCGAGACCTGGAAGAAGCGTATTCCCTGGCTGTTACTCCTCATGGTTTCGGCTACGGTTACCGGCAGCATTCTTAAGAGATTTGAGGATGCCTTGGGAGTTATTCCGGCACTTACCTTCTTTATCCCCATGCTCATGGACACCGGCGGTAATGCGGGAGGACAGGCCAGTGTAACGGTTATTCGTGGTATCTCCCTTGATGAGATTGCTTTCAAGGACTTTTTCAAGGTTTTGTGGAAAGAAAGCCGCGTAGCGATTTTGTGCGGTATTACCCTTGCCGCATGTAACTTTTTAAAGTGCTTATTCATTGACCAGGTGGAAGTTTCGGTAGCCGTTGTGGTGTGCCTGACCCTTATTGTGGCGGTATTTGTGGCCAAGATTGTGGGAAGCTCCCTTCCCCTTATTGCCAAGCGCCTGGGATTCGACCCGGCGGTACTCGCTAGTCCCTTTATTACCACAATCGTGGATGCGCTTTCTTTGCTCGTTTATTTCGGAATAGCAACAAGTATTTTAGGAATTTAATCAGATGAACATTGCCAATCTTTATAAAAACAAAACAACTGTATACTCCATGGAAGTCTTCCCTCCCAAGAAAACAGGGGCCGTTGAGACCGTTTACAATACCCTCTACGGTTTGAGAGGACTTCCCATAGACTACATTTCCGTAACCTACGGAGCGGGCGGCACCGACAGCCAGAAAGACAAGACCGTCGAGATTGCCTCCCTGATTAAAAAAGAATACGGAATCGAGCCCTTAAGTCACTTGACCTGCGTAGGCTCCACCGTTGAAGAAATCGACACTACCCTTAAGCACCTTAAGGATGCGGGAGTTCAGAACATTCTTGCTCTTCGCGGCGACATGCCCGCGGAGGGTGAGCTTAAGATGGCCTTCCCCCACGCAAGCGATCTTGCGGCCCATATTCGCGACTACGACAGCTACTTTAACGTTGCCGGAGCCTGCTATCCCGAGGGTCACGTGGATGCGGAGAGCCTAGATGCGGATATTGAGAACCTCAAGAAAAAAGTGGATGCGGGTGTGACCCACCTTACCACTCAGCTTTTTTTTGACAACGACATTTTCTTCAGATTCATGGACAAGCTCGACAAGGCCGGCATTAATGTTCCCGTTGCGGCAGGTATCATGCCCATAGTCAAAAAAACGCAGATTGAGAGAACCGTAGCCATGTGCGGAGCCTCCATTCCGTCCAAGTTTTCCCGTCTTATCGGCAAATACGGCGATTCCCCGGAAGCCCTCTACAGCGCGGGTCTTTCCTACACAATCGACCAGATTACCGACCTTGTGGCAGGAGGCGTAAGAGGCATTCACTTATATACCATGAACAACGTCGACGTGGCTACGAAAGTCACCGAAGCCACCGAAAGCTTATTTAAAAGCGTTAACAAAATCTGATGGACATTAAACTTGATATAACCGACAGAAGCGAGATACTCAGGTATCTTGGCTACAGAGGAAGCGAGATTACCGAGGTTGTGGAGAATACGATTCAGGAAGGAATCGCTCTTTCCAATAAACTCATAAAAATCGGTATGACATATCGCTTCCTTAACATTATTGAGCGTGAAAACGGAATAGAAGTGGAAGGCGAGCACTTTACCCTTACGGGCAAGGCCATTAAGAAGCATTTGAAGGGCTATGACAGGGCCATGTTCTTTTGCCTCACCATAGGAAGCGCCTTCGACAGGGAAGTGGAGAAACAGATGGTCAAAAACCCCACTCTTGCGGTGATTCTTAACGCCTGCGGCATTCAGGCGGTGGAGAAAGCCTGCGATGCCTTGCAGCTTAAGGCGGAAGAGGAGACGGGCATGAAGACCGGAGTGCGTTTCAGTCCCGGTTACGGAGACCTTCCCTTATCCACCCAGAAAGACTTTATCAGGATACTTAACACCGAGCGACTGGCCGGTGTCACCATAAATGAGAATTACCTTATGAACCCGCGCAAGACCGTTACGGCGGTTTGCGGGCTTAAGAAGGAGGACTGACGGATGAATCTTTTCGACGAACTTATAATACTTGACGGAGCCATGGGCACGGAGCTGGTTAAGAAGAACGCTCCCATGGGACATCTCCCCGAGGAGCTCAACATTACCCACCCCGAACTGATTAAGGAAGTGCACAGGTCTTATCTTGAGAAGGGTACCAAGCTTATCTACACTTGTTCTTTCGGCGCCAACGCCTACAAGTGCAAGGGCAGCAAATACTCGGTTCCCGAGATTATTACCGCTTCAGTTAAGAACGCCCGTGAGGCAGCAGAGCCCTACGGCGCAATGGTAGGTCTTTCCATGGGCACCATCGGCGATATTCTGGAGCCCTTCGGCAATCTTAAGTTCGACGATGCCTATGAAATGTACAAAGAAATGGTAGTGGCAGGCGAAAAAGCCGGCGCCGACTGCCTTGTTTTTGAGACCCAGACCGACCTTCTGGAGGTTAAGGCAGGCGTACTTGCGGCCAAAGAAAACACCCACCTTCCCATATTTGTTACCATGACCTTTGAGTCCAACGGCCGTACCTTCAACGGTACGCTTGTGGAGGCTATGGCCATTACGCTTACGGCTCTCAAGGTGGATGCCATCGGTGTCAACTGTTCTCTCGGCCCCGACGAGCTCCTTCCTTTTGTGAAGCGTATGCGTGAGGTTTCGGACCTTCCTCTTATCGTTAAGCCAAACGCCGGTCTTCCCGACCCCGCTACAGGCGCTTATGACATGGGTCCCGAAGAATTCGCCGAGAAAATGGTTCCCTTCCTTGAGATGGGCGTTTCCATGGTGGGCGGATGCTGCGGTACCGCTCCCGAATATATCGAGGCTCTGGTTAAGAAGGCTAAAGGCTTCAAGCCCGTTAAGCCTGAGCGTAACAATAAATCTTATTTGTCCAGCGGTCGTGAATTCGTAGACGTTACGCGCGTCCACGTGGTAGGCGAACGCATTAATCCTACGGGCAAGAAACTTTTTAAAGAAGCATTACTCAACCACGACATAGATTATGTTAAAGCCCGCGCAATGGAGCAGGCAGAAGCCGGTGCAGAGATTCTTGACGTTAATGTAGGTCTTCCCAAGATTGACGAAGAAGGCCTCATGGTGGAAGTGGTCAAGGAACTTCAGAGCGTTGTGGACCTTCCTCTTCAGATTGACTCATCAAGCGCGGCTGTTATTGAGAAGGCCCTTCGCGTATACAACGGTAAGGCTCTTGTCAACAGTGTTAACGGTGAGGAGAAGGTTCTTGATACCATCCTTCCCATTGCGGCCAAATACGGTGCGGCGGTAATCGGTCTTACCATGGACAGCGACGGTATTCCCGAAACTGCCGAGAAACGTGTGGCTATTGCCGGTCGTATCGTTAAAAAGTGTGCTGAATACGGCATCGAGCCCAAGGACATCTATATCGACTGCCTTACCCTCGCAGCCAGCGTTCAGCAAAAAGAAGTCCGCGAGACACTTAACTCAATACGCGAGGTAAAAGCCCGCTACGGAGTCCATACGGTACTTGGCGTATCCAACATTTCCTTCGGACTTCCCAAGCGTGAATATATCAATACCACATTCTTAACTCTTGCTATGGAGGCGGGACTCGACCTTCCCATCATCAACCCCAACAACGCGGCCATGATGGGTGCGGTTGATGCGTACCATGTTCTTTGGAATATAGATACCTCGGGCAATCATTACGTAGAGAAATACGCAGCCATTCAGGAACAGGAGAAGAACGCCGACAAGGGCGCTGCGGCAGCAACCGTTTCCGGTGAACTTACCATCGGCGATTACATCAAAAAAGGTCTCGGCGATTCCGCCGCCAAGGCCGTCAGAGCTCTTCTTGAGACAAGAGAGCCCCTGGATATAGTCAATAATGAGCTTATACCTGCCCTCGACAGAGTAGGTGCGGAGTTTGAGAAAGGCGTTATTTTCCTGCCTCAGCTTTTATCAAGCGCCACCGCCGCAGAGTCGGGCTTCAACGTTATCAAGGAATACATGGCAGCTCATAACGCAGCTACGGTTTCCAAGGGCAAAATTGTCCTCGCTACAGTTAAGGGCGATGTACATGATATAGGCAAAAACATTGTTAAGACCATCCTTGAGAACTACGGCTACACCGTAATCGACCTAGGTAAGGACGTTCCGCCTGAGCGTGTAGTGGAGGCGGCAAGAGAGCATCAGGTTAAGCTGGTAGGCTTATCTGCCCTCATGACCACCACGGTAGCTTCCATGGAGGAGACTATCAAGATGATTCGGGATGCCGGCCTTGACTGCAAAGTCATGGTAGGAGGCGCCGTTCTTACGGAAGAATTTGCCATGCAGATTGGTGCGGACTATTATTCCAAAGATGCCAAACAGTCTGCTGATATTGCGAAACTTGTATTAGGCGCATAGAGAAACTAAGAAGTTTAATGATTGTATAATGACCTGAGTGTTTAATTAATGTTATGAGAAGACCTTTGGAGGGTTTATGTATCAAGCATTGGTTATTGCTCAGGTCATTTGTGTTTTATTGGCGCTTTACGCTTCTTTTTCTTTGCTCAATTTCAGACTTGGGCTTGATTCAAGATTTCTTATAATGACATCCTGCTGTTTAAGCGTTTATGCACTCGGCTATCTTCTGGAGCTTACGGCAAGCGGCAAAGAAACCGCTCTTTATGCCCTCAGGTTTCAGTATCTGGGAGTCTCTTTTGTAGGCACTTTGTTTACTCTTTTTGTTCATGCCTATTGCAGAATTGAAATCAGAAGACGGATATCGAATTTGCTTATTCTGGCTAATGTGGCCATTTTGTGCGTTGCTGTGGCGGGAGTGGATTCCGGCTGGTATTTTAAGTCTGCGGAATGGACCGAGGCGGGCCCGTTTCCTCATATGGAATACGTTCCGGGCATCGGATACCTTATTTTCATAGGCCTCCTGGGAATCAGCCTTTTTGGAGCCATAGTGGTGGCTTTAAGATACAGAAATATGATATACAAGGACGTGGAAAGAAGAAGAATCGTATACATTACCATCATGTGCTGCGTTCCTTATTTTGGTGTTGCCATTACAAGAAGCGGTATTCTCGGCGGATATGACCCGACGTCGCTCCTGATTATTCTTACCTTCAATCTTTTAGTCTACAATCTGACCCACTATAAAATGGTAAATGTTGTAAGTAAGGCAATTCCAAGCCTTTTTAGAGACCTCGATCAGGGAGTTATCGTTGCGGACGACGAAGGCAGATATCTTGATTCAAACCTTTCTGCCGAGATTATTTTCCCCGAACTTAAAACCTGGAGCCCGGGAGTTAAGCTTCAGGGCCTGGGGGTTGACCTTTGTTCTTTTGGAAGAAGCGATCCCTTTGAAAGAAACGGACGATTCTATTCATCACTTGCCAAGCCCCTTCTTGAGATGCACAGGCAGGTAGGTTTTTTGATAGTTATTTCGGATGTAACCGAAATGCATTCTCAGATGGATGAGATGAGAGTGTTAAAAGAAGTGGCTGACAGCGCCAATCAGGCAAAAAGCATATTTTTGGCCAATATGAGCCATGAGATAAGAACACCCCTTAATGCCATAATCGGCATGGCGGAGCTTGCGGAAAGAGAAGAGGCCCCGGGGCCTGTTAAGGACTACCTGTCACAGATTAAGTCATCGGGTAAGATGCTTCTTGATATCATATGTGAGACCCTTGACCTTACCAAGGTCGAATCAGGAAAGTTTGATCTTCTTCCCGTTGAGTTTAACACCCTTGAGTTTTTGAACGGTGTAATAAACGTCATCAATATGCGAATCGGTGACAAAGAACTGGACTTTAACGTTGATGTGGATCCGAATCTTCCCATAACCTTATTCGGCGACGACATAAGAATCAGACAGATAATGATTAACTTTCTCGGGAATGCCGTTAAATACACAAATGCGGGCCACATAACCTTTAAGGTTGACTTTGAGAAAACGGATAAGAGTGTAATACTCTTAAAGGTGTCGGTGGAGGACACAGGCAACGGCATTTCAAAAGAAGACCAGGAGAAGCTGTTCCATCCCTTCAGCCAGGTGGATTTAAAGAAGAACAGAAAAGTGGTGGGAACAGGACTGGGACTTGCCATTTCAGCCAAAATCATAGATCTTATGGGCGGAAACTATCGGGTGGAAAGTGAGTACGGAGAGGGAAGCACTTTTTATTTTTCAATTCCCGTATACGTGGTTGATGAAAGCCCGATTTGTGACAGCGTGAAAAGAAAATTGTGTCAGGTGCCCAAGTACGCCACCTTTAATCTCTTTGGGATAGAAAAAGAAGATGAAGATGATGCCGGCCAAAAACTCCCTCAGTTTAAGAATAAAAAGGTGCTGGTGGTGGACGATAACCGTGTTAACGTTAAGGTTTTAAGTGCTTTTTTAAAGCAGTTCGGCATAGAACCTGACATCTGCTTCAGCGGTCCTGAGGCTGTAGAGTATGCATTAAAGGACGAATATGACCTTATTTTTATGGATCACCTCATGCCGAATATGGACGGTGCGGAGGCGGCTTCTAAAATCCGTAAGAACGAAGCGGGGCGTAAAAGGGCTGTAATTATTGCCTGCAGCGCAAACGTTATGAAGGGCGCAGATGAGCTGTTTTTGGAAAACGGAATGGACGATTATATATCAAAGCCGATACAGCTTCACATACTTGAAAAGAAACTGCTTAAATATCTGGCGTGATTTATTAATTAAAAGATAAGGCGATTTTGGTAAGATTCAAGCACAGAAACGGGCATTTATGCCAAAAGAAAGCGATTTATCCATGGCAGAAGGTATTGTTGCATACGGTGAACTGAATAATCCCGACGATGCGATAGAAGAGGTCCTTAAGCAGATAAGCATAAAGGGCAATCCTGTTGTCGTTGTTTTTTCGTGCCCGGGAGAATACTTTGATGTGTGCTCCGTGCGTTTGAGCAGGGCATTTCCAAAGGCGCAGGTAATAGGCTGCACCACATACATGGCTCTTTCTTCAAAAGGAAACGGCAAAAACAGTCTGGTGGCATGGGCTTTAACCGAAGAAGTTGAGTGCGCGGCGGGTCTGCTTTTTGAGATAGATCACTATCCTATGAGGTACGCAAGTTCCATAGAAAGGGCAGTTCATACGCTTTCGGATACGGACAATACGATATGCCTGGATTTCAGCAACGCCGCAGGCAATTGTGAGGAACTGATTCAGGATACCTTTAAAAAGGTTTTGGAACCCCTTAATATCCCGGTTGCGGGCGGAACCGCCGGAGGTAAGGATTTAGAGGACAAGACCCTGGTTTCTTTAAACGGAGAGGTTTATAACGAAGCCTGTGTGTTTGTGCTTATCAGGAATTTAACGGGCAGGATTTTTTTGCACAAAGAAAACATTTTCAAACCCACAAAGATGGTGGTTACGGCTACAGACGTAGATTGTGAGGAGAGAGTCGTTTACGACTTTGACGGTGCATCTGCGGCCGAGACCCTTGCCTATAAGCTTGGCGTTTCGGATGATAAACTGGCAGAAATCCTTGCGGAGAGGCCCCTTGGAAGAATTGTGGGGGATGAAATTTATATTACGGACATAAAAGGCATCAGGGATGATGGCGGCTTAGATTGCTTTGCAAGAATCTACAACCAATCAAAGCTGGTTATTATGGAGCCGGATGTTTTGGAAGCTGTTTGGAAGAAAACTTCTGCGGCATTAAAGGCTTCGGGAGTAAAGCCTTCCATGACCTTTGCCGTTAACTGCTATGCACGTATCCGTTTTTTCGAGCGTCACGGCACACTTGATGCCTACAACGAAATGATGAAGAGCGAGTACGGGCAGTATGCGGGCATGGTGGGATTCGGAGAACAGGTAAATTACGAGCATTTCAACGTTACGATGGTTTTGGTGGTATTTGAATAATTCGACAGGAGTTCCAGCGAATGAGTCGGTTTAACGAAGGAATTGTTTTTACCAATGACAAATGTATAGGCTGCAGCAAGTGTATCAGCGTGTGCCCTGTTTTCGGTGCCAACGTATCAAGAGTTACGGATGGAAAACAGGTGGTGGAAGTGTCGCGAAAGTGTATAGACTGCGGCCTTTGTGTTGTTGCCTGCGAACACGGCGCAAGAGAGTACAGAGACGACCTTGATACGGTTTTAAAGGCTCTTTCCGAGAAAAAGAAGATTTCCGCCCTCATAGACCCTACCCTTTATATGGTCTATGGCAATAAATCTGCGGAAATTCTCGGCTTCTTAAAGGATCTGGGCATTTATAAGCTCTACGATGTGGCTTACGGCGCAGAAATATCCATGTACGCCCATGCCAAATATTTGAAAGAGCATTCCGACAGAACCGGACAGTGCAAGCAGTTCATCGCCAATACATGCGGCGCTTTGAATAACTATGTGTCTTACACACTCCCTCAGCTGATTCCCCTGATGATTCCGGTTATGTCCCCTGTGACCTGTACCGCTGTCTATGCGAGAAAGTACTTAAACGATGACTCCGAGTTTGTGGCAATTACCCCCTGCATAACCCAGATTGACGAAGTCAGAAACCCCGACAATAAAGGATATGTTGCTTACAGCATTACCATAGAGTCCCTTGTTAATTACATGGAAAAGAAAGGGACAGTCAGAAACAGGGCCGTGAGCGACTTGACTTCCGACGGAATCGGTAACGTTATCACCTATAATGACGGGTTTATTGAAGGCGTAAGGGCTTTCTTTCCCGCAGAAGAAATCTTTACAAACCTCGGCGGCGTAAAGGACATTAATATTGAAAATCTGGTGGGACTATCGGGTGTTAGGGGTTCAAGGCACTCCATGATGGTTACAGCCGATTTCTGTCGCGGCGGCTGCATTTGCGGTACGGCGCTTAAGGCCAAAGATGTGGACTTAAGCACGGTTATGACCAACTTCAGGAAGATAAGGTCCACAAGTTTTCACTTCCTTGAATCCTGTATAAGTGCGGCAGAATATTACGACCGGTTCACAGAACGTTTTAGGGACCTTGATTTTAAGGATTTTGAAAGGGTTTTAAGCGACAGATACAGACAGCCTTATATCGTGCCCGAGGATGCCATTCAGGACATCTTTGA
>CAMNCH010000063.1 GCA_946534145.1 uncultured Lachnospiraceae bacterium | reverse complement strand
ACTAAATTGCCGCAAAGCCTTTCTCTAAATCTGCGATGATATCATCGATGTGTTCGGTACCGATGGAAAGACGGATGGTATTCCTATTGATGCCCTGGTCTGCAAGCTCCGCATCTGAAAGCTGTGAGTGAGTTGTGGATGCGGGATGAATTACAAGGCTCTTAACATCGGCAACGTTTGCAAGAAGCGAGAAAATTTCAAGGTTGTCGATAAACTTCCATGCTTCTTCCTGACCGCCCTTGATGTCGAAGGTGAAAATGGACGCACCGCCGTTGGGGAAGTATTTCTCGTAAAGTGCGTGGTCGGGATGATCCTCAAGCGAAGGATGGTTAACCTTTGCAACCTTGGGATGGTTCTTTAAGAATTCAACAACCTTCTTGGTGTTCTCCGCATGTCTGTCAAGTCTTAAGGAAAGTGTCTCAACACCCTGCAAAAGAAGGAAAGCGTTGAAAGGTGAAATGGTAGCACCCGTATCTCTTAAAAGAATGGCTCTGATGTAAGTTACGAAAGCTGCGGGACCCACTGCATCGTAGAAAGAAACTCCGTGGTAGCTGGGGTTGGGAGCTGCAATCTGAGGATAGTTGCCGCTTGCCTTCCAGTTGAACTTTCCGCTTTCAACGATGATACCGCCGAGGGTGGTACCGTGGCCGCCGATGAACTTGGTAGCCGAATGAACTACGATGTCAGCGCCGTGCTCGATGGGACGGATGAGATAAGGTGTTCCGAATGTATTGTCAATTACGAGGGGAAGTCCGTGCTTGTGAGCAATCTTGGCGATTTCGTCGATATCCGGGATATCGCTGTTGGGGTTGCCGAGGGTTTCAAGGTAGATTGCTCTGGTGTTTTCTTTGATAGCACCTTCAACTTCTGCAAGGTTGTGAGCATCCACGAATGTTGTGGTGATGCCGTACTGGGGAAGTGTGTGTGCCAGTAAGTTGTAGCTTCCGCCGTAAATGGTCTTCTGTGCTACGATGTGGCCGCCGTTTGCTGCCAAAGCTTCGATGGTGTAGGTGATGGCTGCCGCGCCGGATGCAAGTGCAAGTGCTGCGCTGCCGCCTTCAAGTGCTGCGATTCTCTTTTCCAAAACGTCCTGAGTGGAGTTGGTAAGTCTGCCGTAGATGTTACCTGCATCCGCAAGGCCGAAACGGTCTGCTGCGTGCTTGGAATTATGGAATACGTAAGAGGTGGTCTGGTAAATCGGAACCGCTCTTGAATCGGTTGCGGGATCTGCCTGTTCCTGTCCTACGTGTAACTGTAATGTTTCGAATTTGTATGTGCTCATGATGTTGTCTCCTTTTTATTGAATAATTTGTTTTAGTTTAGGTTGGTTTGGTTGGTTAGTTAAGTGCGTTATCTTTCGGTAATAAAAAAGCCCGAGGGCTTATTCCGCTCCCGGGCTGATGGCTCAATGTAAGGTTCAACATCGATTATAATCAGGACGCTTGTCAACGCAAACAGACGCCCCGGCCACATTTAAAGCCCGGGAGTTAAGCATTCGACAGCAACACATGACTGAAACACTATGAAGTTTGAACGAATTGTAATCGTACATTGCTGTCTCTCCTGTCCTGATTAATCTGTGGAAATCTGCCGCTTTCCACCTGCGTTTTTTTACGATAGGTAAAGGTTATCACGATTAACCTACTATGTCAATAGGTTAATAACAAATTTTTTATATTATTATTCCGCCGCCTATAATACAGGCATTTTCGTCATAAAATACCGCTGACTGGCCCGGCGCACAGAGCTTTACGGGAGTGTCAAAAGAAACCCTTGCAACTTCCGAAGTCTCCATAGTAACCACAGCCTTCTGAGGCTTATGATGATATCGTACCTTGACACAGCACTCAAACTCGGCGCCGGCCTTTGGCGGTTCGATGGATAAGAAGTTTAAGTCTCTGCACCTTATCTCGCTGAGTCTTGCCGACTCCTCTCCCGCCAGAACCACTTCATTGGCGGCCGCATCAATGCTTTTTACATAAACCGGGTGACCCAGGGCTATGCCGAGACCCTTTCTTTGGCCTACGGTGTAGTTGATGATGCCTTTGTGGCGGCCCAGAATCTTACCGTCTTCGTCCACGAAATTGCCTTCACCGGGAATATCGCTTTCTGCATGCTCTCTTATATAATCCGAGTAGTTGCCGTCGGTTACAAAGCATATCTCCTGAGAGTCGGGCTTGCCTGCCACAAAAAGGCCCTCGTCGGCGGCAATCTTTCGCACTTCTTCTTTGGACATGTCACCAAGAGGCATCAGGGTGTGAGCCAGCTGCTCCTGAGTGAGCTTGTAGAGCATATAGGTCTGATCCTTCTCCGCATGAAGAGCCGTCTTGACGGTGTAACGCCCGTTATCCAGCTTAACCACATACGCATAGTGGCCGGTGGCCACATAGTCCGCATGAAAAATCTTCGCGTAGTAAAGCATTCTGTCCCACTTCACATAACGGTTACATTCAATGCAGGGATTGGGGGTTCTGCCGCAGAGATACTCGTTTATAAAAGGATTGATTACTTTGTCCTTGAAAATATCTGCGCAGTTAAGGGGATAATAGGGAATACCTATTTTATTGGAAATTCGGCGGGCATCGTCCATTTCGCAGCAACGGCTTTCTTCGCCCGTGTCCGAAAGCCAGGTGCGAAGGGTCACGCCTATAACGTCATAGCCCGCCTTCTTAAGAAGAAATGCCGCGACAGCGCTGTCAACGCCGCCCGACATTCCCACAATTACTTTCTTCATGTTACTGTTTGTCCGAACCGTGCTTGGAATAGTAGTCATCCAAAGCAGACTTAATGGCTTCTTCCGCTAAAACCGAGCAGTGCATCTTGTAGTCCGGAAGTCCGTCGAGAGCCTCAGCAACAGCCTTATTGGTAAGCTGCATGGCTTCGGAAACGGGCTTGCCCTTTATAAGTTCGGTGGCCATGGAGCTTGATGCTATAGCGCTGCCGCAGCCGAAGGTTTCGAACTTAACGTCCGAAATAATATTGTCATCAATCTTTAAATACATCTTCATAATGTCACCGCACTTGGCGTTACCTACCTCGCCTACGCCGTCGGCATCCTCTATGACTCCCACGTTTCTGGGATTACGAAAATGGTCCATTACTTTTTCACTGTATAATGCCATGATGATTCTCCTTACAGAATGAATTGTTTCTTGCCTGCCACAAGGTCTCTCCAAATGGGCGAGAAACCGCGGAGGTACTCAACTACTTCTTTGACCGACTTAATGATGTACTCGATGTCTTCGTCGCTTGTATCCTCGTTGATGGTAAGTCTCAAAGAACCGTGGGCCACATCATGCACGCGTCCGATGGCGAGAAGCACGTGGCTGGGGTCCAGTGAGCCTGAAGTGCAGGCACTTCCCGAAGAAGCCTGTATTCCCTTATCATCAAGAAGCAAAAGAAGGGATTCTCCTTCAATTCCCTCAAAGCAGAAGTTTACATTGCCGGGAAGGCGCTTTACAGCATCTCCGTTAAGGGCGCAGTGGGGAATTTCCCTGATACCCTCCATAAGGCGGTCGCGGCGCTTCTTAACGATTTCGTTGGTCTTATCAAGGTCCTTTAAGCTCTCAGTGAGAGCCGTCGCCATAGCGGCAATACCCGCAACGTTCTCTGTACCGGCGCGTCTTCCTTTTTCCTGAGCACCGCCTTCAATAAGATTTAAGATACGTATGCCCTTTTTAACATAAAGAAAGCCGACGCCCTTGGGTCCGTGGAACTTGTGCGCTGAAGCGGACAGCATGTCTATATTATCCTCTGCCACATTAATGTGCACATGAGCGATAGCCTGCACAGCATCGGTGTGGAAGGGAATCTTATGAGCACGGCACACAGCACCGATTTCTTTGATGGGCTGGATGGTGCCGATTTCGTTATTGGCAAACATAACCGTTACGAGGGCCGTATCGTCTCTTAAAGCCTTTTCAAGTTCGTCAACTCTTACAAGGCCATCCTCGTGAACATCAAGAAGGGTTACTTCGAAGCCTTCTTTTTCCAGCTTCTTAAGGGTATGTAAAACGGCGTGATGTTCAAAAGCGGTGGAAACAATGTGCTTTTTGCCGTTTGCCGCACCCAGTCTTGCTGCGGAAATAATGGCTTGGTTGTCAGCCTCGCTTCCGCCTGATGTAAAAATAATCTCTCTCGGATCCGCACCGATTGCATCGGCTACGTCCTGTCTGGCCTTCTCCAGTACTTCTTTGGCAGTCTGGCCGAGGGTGTAAAGTCCCGAAGGATTGCCCCAGTTTTCGTTTAATACCGCAACCATGGTATTTACAGCCGCTTCACTCATCTTGGTGGTGGCGGCGTTATCTGCATATATCACTTGGATAAGCTCCTTTCATTTCAGTGGCTTCATGGTACACCCATTTACCCACCATGTCAATAGGTGAATAAATGATTTCATACTTGAATTCCTATTAACCCTGCGGTAGAATAGGTAATAACATCTTTTGTTACCATAGAAGGAGAAATTATGATATCTACAAGGGGACGCTACGCTGTGCGCGTAATGCTGGATTTGGCCACACAGCATTCGGACGGCTTTGTACCGCTTAAGGACATTGCCGCAAGACAGATGATATCCAAGAAATACTTAGAGATTATAGTTAAAGACATGGTAAGCGGCGGTTTACTCACCGGTGCCAGCGGCAAAGGCGGTGGCTACAAACTTACGCGAAAGCCCGAAGAATACAATATCGGGGAAATCCTCGAGCTCATGGAAGGCTCACTTGCTCCCGTTGCCTGTCTCTGTGATGCGAAATATGACTGCGAAAGAAGGGAGTCCTGTCAGACCCTCCCTATGTGGACCGCTTTTGACAAAATGGTTCACGATTTCTTTTACTCAAAGAAGCTCACGGATTTATTGGAGACCAAATAAAGAAACGCTTTGCCGGCACTCTTCCGGCAAAGCGTTTTATAATGCATCTTATGATATGAAGGCTAATCCTCACGGCAGGCCTTCATTTCTTTTTTATTTTCATACATTGCGGCATCAGCCCGCTTAAATACGGTATCGCAGTTTTCGTCGTTCTTGCGATCGTAAAGGGCGATTCCTATGGCCGCAGTGGGACGCAGCCACTCATCAAGGTCGGTCTTATCAAACTGCTCCTGCATACGGTTCTTAAGGTCCGCTATCAGGAATTCCCGGTTGGCGTAATCTCTGTGCACCAGCACCACCACAAACTCATCACCGCCCACACGGAAAACGGGGCTGTGAGCGAATACATCGCAAATCATGGTACACATTTTCTTTATATAGACGTTGCCCTTTTCGTGGCCGTAATTGTCATTAATCTTTTTAAGACAGTTGATGTCTATCATCACTATACCGAATTCCGCATCCCCCGCCTTAATGTCAAGATTTAAGCGCTCTTCCTGCTGGTCGTAGGCCGCCTTGCTCTTAACACCCGTAAGGGCATCGCGCATGGCAAGGTTATTGGCTCTCGTAACCTCCTGCTTCATGTCTTCCATGATGTGGGCCGACTCCATAAGACGTGCCACGAAAGCTTTCATGCTGAGGGACATATTCTTTAGAATATTGGCAAGAACCTCAACCTCGTCTCCCTGATGAAGACGCTGATCGTCCATTTCAAGAATACCGGGGTCTTCCACTTCACCGCGCTTCTGAAACTCTTCCGCTTCATCACCCATAATCTGAAGCGGCTTAATGACACGGTACTGAATCCAGGTAACCATCATTATTACGAATGCACCGGACAAAAGAAAAATGGTTCCCATCGTAATAACGATGTATTTCGTCATAACACTTGTGATATAACCGAGGGATTTGCTGGCTGTAAGAAGTACCACCGGCTCACCCGCTTCATCTCTTATGGTATAGAAAGCATCGTAATTTTTGCCATATACCAAATCGCTTGTACTGAAGCTTATTTCCCTGTTATTTATGTAATTATTGTAAGATTCCACCAGAAAATCTTCCGGCAGGAACGCTGTAAAATCATCTCCGAGAAGCGGTATGGGAACATCGGCTATCTGCTCCACTCCCGCTCTTCCTTCCGGCGTAAGACCGGAGAGCACCTGCATCATCATTATCTTGTCCCCTTCTTTGTGGGGATAGATAAGATTCAGGGAATCGATGTCATAATAGACTCTTGCCTGGTCAAAGAAAACCGTCAGTTCTTTAAACTTCTCCGACTCTTCTTTGGTCTCTATGCACTGCTTCAAATCATCGATATCCACACGCGCAATTGTCATGTTCATAATGGCCGCCAGATGGTTTCTGACCTGCTCCATCATACGCTTGTTAAAGATGCTTAAGCTTAATCCGCCCACTGCACAGACTATTATGATTATGAAAATAATACCGCGGATAAGAACAGTTACTCCCAGCGGCTTCTTTACCTTGCTCTTTTTACTCATGCTGCCCTTCTTTACCGGTTAAATATGCAAAAGAATACCTTCGCACATGTAACATTGTAATGCGACGGCATTAACCGATTGTAGCAGTATGAGTAATTGTGACTCGGAGGCGCACTATGCTCCCATCAGAGCTTCTTTTCGTAACAAAACATGGGCTGATTAAATATTTCTATTTCCCCCACCTTGTTAAAGTTAAGCTTCTCATAGCTCTTCATGGCCTTGGTGTTAAGGCGGTTTACGAGGAAGTGAATGCTCACAAAGCCCCTCTCCTTAAGGACTTCCATTGCTTTGTAAATCATCTCTCGAGCGATTCCCCGGTTCTGATATTCCGGCAGAACCGCAAGCCTCGAAACCTCTCCGGAGGGCTGTAAATCCTCAGACCAAAAGGGAAGAGATTTAACCGCTTCGTCATCGTCGATTGATATTGCAGCTATTATTTTTCCGTCCTCACGCATTACTAAAAGCGAGTCTCTTGACAGGTCAAAATCAATCTCCTCTTCCCCGGGGTAATACTCGTTCCAGGGGCAAAACTCCCGGCCAAGCTGAATTTTGTACAGCTTAAGTATTTCCTGTCTGTCCGCCGTAGTGGCATGTTCTATGGTTCTCATTGATGTATTATCTTCTTTCTTCCAGATATATTCTTACCCTGCTTTGGATAATCTTGGCGACCTCGTATTCTGTCTTCATGCCGGAAAAATAAGCCTGTTCCTCTTCAAGGATAATACTTTTTATGTCGTAAAGCACCGATTCCGGCACCGCTTTATCCATTAGTTCTATGAACTCGTTCACGTAGGAAGTTCCGTCAGGCTTGCCGTCCAAAGGAAATGTAGCCTTTGAGTCCATAATAAAAGCCGGCTCCTCCGCATAATCCGGACCATGGTCTGTGTATACTATTCTTTCGTGACCGTCTTTTACATGGTTCTTAAGTACGTCTTTTCTGATCCATACGTTTGTTGCATATTTAACCTGACAGTCCTCTCCCGCATAGAAGTTTATAAAGTCAGCGGCGATTTCTTTGTTCTTTGAAAAATCACTGATAGATATGGCATTGGAACAGGCAACAAAGGCCGGGATACCCGCCCCATAGGGAAAAGCGACCGCATGAAAGCCTTCACCCAGGTTTTTCATAAGCTTTGAATAATCTCCCAGGCTGCCCGCAAACACATACAAAAAGGCATCGCCCTTATGCATCATATCCATTTGGGCTTCATAAGAGAAAGGCTTAGAACTCTCACCGCCGTCCGTACCGTTTTCACGACAGAACCTGAGCAGTCTGCAAAACTCTTCCGAATCGAAATTGCAGGCGCCGTTTTCCCAGTCCAGAAATTCGCTGTACTCTATTCCTCTTAAGGCAAGGTCACCCATTATCATCCAGGTGGGCAGTGTATAATTAAAGCATTCGAAAACAGTCTCTCCGCTCCTGCCATTCTTATAGTCTTCGTAAGCCGTCATCAGTTCTTCCAAAGAATATGCTTCTTTACCGAGAACATCATCTTTTGCAAACCAAGCCTCAAGATAAGCATCGCAGGGAATTCCATAAAGTATCGAATCTATTTCTCCGTATCTTGACACACATTCAAAAATGCCGTCCTTCACTTCTTTTGAAAGCATGTCGTCAATAGGGCACAGCACTCCGGCGGATGCAAGAATCCGAAGACGTTCCCTGTCCGTAATAATAATATCGGGACCCGCTCCCTCTTTTATGGCAGTGGCGATTTTTCCCCATTCTATGTCATCGTTGGTCTCAACTGTCTCCACAGTCATCTTCACGCCGGGATGGGTTCTTTCGTAGTCCGCGGCACTATTCTCTATCTTCTGATCCGCAAATCTGGCAAGGATCTTTATTTCTACCGTGTCGGGATGAGGCTCGTCATTCAGCCTGTACAGAAAGCCGTCGTCACCATCCTCATATATGACCAAAATCTCACCGTTACCGTTTCTGATTATTCCAAGGCAGTTATAAACATCGAGACCTGCAAATTTATAGATTTTACTGACCTCGCCTCTTCCGACATTCCAGGATACCAGACTTCCGTCCTTAATCATCAGAATGTTTCCGTAGATGTCAGGTCCGCACTTTCTGTTCTGCATGGGGCCTGTATACAGCGGAATCTTTCCGGCCTCGTCCACCCCGTAAAATGTTACATCTTTCATGCCTGCCGGTTCAGAGAAAATCGGTATTCCGTCGGCACTTCTTCCCACATATTCGATAAAAGGGTCTATGTCGAATTTGGTGGTTTGTTTGCCTTCTTTGTTGTAGACGGTAAACGTTCTTTCTTCTTTGTCTATGTAGCAAAAGCTTCCGTCCGGCCCGCTTTTCACCATAGGGATAAAGAAGTACTCGGAATCTGGATTTAATTCTTTTTCAAGGGCTTTTGTATAATCGATAAACTCTGCGGAATTGTTGTCGGGGGTATATATTACTTTGTAAAAATGCTTCTCTGTATCCTGATTCCTGTTATCAATCATATACATGGTCAGCTTATCTTCGAAAGCATCAACGGATACAACGGTTATTCTGCCGGTGAGAGTTCTCTCGTTAAGTTCTGCGGCAGTGGGGATATCTCCTTCTCCCGTGATTGTCATGTCGGAGAAGTTTAGACTGAAGTTCTTCTTTTCCAGCGTCTCCATGTCTATTCTCTGAAGTTCGTATCCGTAGGTTATGTCGTCAAGAGATTTCCTGTTCTCGTAATTGGTTACGGAATAAAAGTATCTGTCAGTATAGGCGGTGTTTTTTAAATAGCTGTAGAAATCTTCATCCGAAAGGGCCGAAACACCGGAGATGTACTCCACGACCTCCCAGCCGGGAAGCTCCGTGGGTTCTTTTTCGGACAGTTTCCAGGGATTTGAGAGAATGTCGGTGAGTTCACGCCTTTCTTTTGGCGCGGCAGGCGCCTCCGTTTCCGCTTTCTTGCCTGCGCAGGAGGTGATAGTAAAAAGCATCAGTACTATGGGAAGAATTGTTACTGCTTTTTTGATTTTTTTTAACATGGGTAGCACCTCGTGGTTTACATAACTCAAATCTTTTCAAATGCCATTCGCGGTGAATTGTCCTTAAGCACGTATATTATGCCGCAGTATTCAAAACCAAGCTTTGTAAGCAGATTACGCATTACTATATTGTCTTCGTGGGTGTCCACGCGAAGATGCCGGCATTGCTCAAATGCCCAGTTGATGCAGAAAGCGCCGATTCCCTTTTCCGAGCCGTCTCCCGCAATTCTGTGGACTACGCCGTAAGGGCCCTTTGCTATCCAGGCACCGCCGTCGATGGTTGCGTAAGTAGGCTCGATTGCCTCGCCGTAATCGAAAAAGAAAGTACCGATGATTCTGCCCTCGTCATTCTCGCAAACGTAACTTTTCTCTTTCCGAATATCCTCCCGAATCATCTCTTCCGGCGGCCACTTGCTCGGCCCCCATTGAGTGGGATTGCCGTGCTCAGCCATAAACCTTCTCGCATAGGCAAAGATTTCCATCATGCGGGGAATGTCCTTCTCTGTTGAATGTCTGATTTTCATATATATTCCTTTTCTCTCTTTCTTCTTTTTCATAATAACCGTGAATATTGGGGTATCGCAATAGCAAACGCTCTGAATTAACAATTGTTTGCATTTATTTAAGGATTATTTACATTTATGATACCCTTACTGTATCTATGTCAAAAGTTTTTCCAAATTGAGAGGAATCTGCTCCTTTTTTCTCCTGGCGGAACGTGATTTAGTTAACATAACTCGTCACTTTAGCCCCAATTACTCTCAAAATGAGAACAAATTTTGTATTGATACCGTTCGGTTTACATAACTCAGGCGCAAGAGCAAAAGAAAGCTCCCAACCGGAGCCAAACGCGCAATTGGGAGCATCATCTGTCATTATTTACTTATTAATCTCCGCTTTAACCTCTGACAGGCTTAAGCCCTTGTCTTTGGCGATGCGGGAGATGTCTTCGTATTCGAATTTGGACCTTGTGACGCCGTAGCCTGAGGATTCTTTGACACGCACGTCTCCGAGGGGAGTGCTCAAGGTCTTTATGTCGCGCTTCAAAACGTAGCGTTTGGTGGACATTTCGCGAACTCCTATGGTTGAGGTGTGCTTAAAGATGAGGTTTATCATCTTCTCTCTGTCGTCAGGGCGGCACATTACGCGGATGAGGGTGCCGGGACGGCCTTTCTTCATGCCGATGGGAATGGTGTAGGCTTCAAGGGCACCGCCCTCAAAAAAAGCCTCGGTGGCAAAGCCGATTTCTTCGGCGGTCATGTCGTCTACGTTGCAGGAAAGCTCCAGCACGGTATCGTTGGTGTCGGCGGTTTTGCCTATCATAATTCGTACGCAGTTGGCTGTGTCGAAGTCTTTTTTGCCCATGCCGTAGCCGATACCGGATACAGTCATAGCGGGCATTCCGCCGAACCGGGTTGCAAAGTGCTTGAGCAATGCGGCTCCCGTAGGTGTACAGAGTTCGCCGCGCACTTCTGTGCTATAGATAGGGATACCCTGCAGAATGTAGGCAGTGGCGGGTGCCGGCACCGGAAGTACTCCGTGAGCGCAACGGACCGAACCGCTTCCCACATGAATGGGTGATACCACCACTTCATCGGGGTTAATCTCCGCCATAGCCAGACAAACCGCGGAAATATCTGCAATAGCATCAAGCGTGCCGACTTCGTGGAAATGTATATCGCTTACTGGAACTCCGTGCACGTGACTCTCCGCTTCAGCGATTACCGAGTACACACCCAGAACATCTTCCGCTACTTTTTCGGGCAGATTCATATGGTCCTTCACAATATGACGAATATCATCCATACTGCGGTGCACATGATGATGGCCGTCACCGTGATGATGGTCGTGTTCATGCTCATGGTCATGGTGGTAATCATGCTCGTGATGGTGATTGTGATGCTCTTCATCATGATGATGACCATGCATCTCCTCACCCTCTTCTACCCCGGCCGCCTTAACGGTAATCTGTGTTCCCACAATACCGTTTTTAACAGCCTTAGATTTGGTAACCGTAACATCCGGAATACCAAGAGAATTAAGTTTCTCAACAAATCCGTCAGGGTCCGGCAAAAGCTCCGTCAATGCCGCAGTCAGCATATCCCCCGCGGCCCCCATGGAACAATCTATGTAAAGTGTCTTCACTGTTTTCCTCCGTTAACAAAGAAAGCGGCCCTGCCAAAAGCAAAGCCGCCCCAAACTCAGTTTGCCTTTTTAAAAAGAACGCCTTTAACAACGCCCTTGGGATCGCTGATTAATAAAACCGCAACCCAGATGATAAGTCCCAGCGCCACAACGGAGAGACCCAAGAATAAATCGTTAAGCATATCGGCGGGAGCAGGTGTAAAATATTCTGCCTTCAACTCCGCATACTCAAATATTGCATCCACAAACCACATAATGGAAGCGCCCCAGTACATAAGAGAAAGGGTTCCGAGCTTCATATTGCTCTTGGGAGCAGTCTTGTACCATACAACAGTCGCAATAACTGCGGCAAAAACTGTAGTAAGAAGTGTCATGTCCGTCCTCCTATTCCGTTACCGTCTCGTCCTTCTCTGCCCTTCTCTCGGCATAAGAAGTAACTCCGACCATAACAAGCCATACAGCGGTAACCAGAACAGCCATAGTCACACCTACAGTGGACATTTCATGCAACATCTCGGCCGCATCCTCGGGATTGCCCGCAGCGGTTAAGAAAGGGAACCACGGAACAACTTCACCATGCCACACATGCTCAAAAGCCAGAAGTGCCGAACCTCCCCAAAGCATATTTCTAAGCCATTTTACCTTCTGTGAAAAGGTAATCTTTGTAACGGTCTCCTCAAGGTTTCCGTCGACATGAATCTTCATGACTTCGGGAGCCGCTTCCTTTTTCTCAATTGATTTGCCCACTACTGTGGTAACAATCGCCTCAGCGACAGGAATTAAAAAACAAGCCATCGCTCATCCTCCTTAGTATTAAAAATCATAAAAAGCACACGGCCAATCTTCTGAACAGCCATGTGCTTTCATTGCACAATTAGAAAAATATAATTACGCACTTCAGTGCCCCACCCCGACTTCATATCGGAATTATTCATAACAAAATTTTATCCCTTAAGCCTGCGGATTGTCAATCCATACAGGGAATAATTTTGCGCAATTTTTTTGTGCGCTATTGTAAACTGCCTTAGGTTTAACTTGCCACCACTTTATTCTTGCCTGTGGTCTTGGCCACATAAAGGTTTTCGTCGGCACGTTTAAGAGCGGTTTCATAACCCTCTTCTTCTCTTATTTCCGTAACGCCCACGGAAACGGTCAGATACTTGGAGTCGTGATACTCGGTTCCCGCCAGAGCCTCTCTTATAAACTCTGCCTTATCTTCGGCATCTTCCAGCGAAATCTTCTCGATAAAAATAACGAACTCCTCTCCGCCCCATCTGACAAACAAATCGTTTTCGCGCACCTTTTCTTTTACTGTTCTTGCCACGGTCTGAAGAGCCACATCCCCTACATCATGGCCGTATTGGTCGTTTATCTTCTTAAAGTTATCGATATCCACCATAATAAAGCAGCCGTGAAAAGCATCTCTCCTCACGGCATCAGCCACGTACTGGTAGAAATAAGTTCTGTTGTGAATACCCGTAAGGGCATCATGCTCGGAGTTGTACTTGGTTTCTTTTACCATTCGCTCGCGGCGCTTCATGTATACGTACACATTCATTCCGTAGGATGCCACCACCACAAAGAAGTTGCCTAAGAGGAACATATAATTGTAAGGCTCCATCCTCTGCCTGTAAACGCTGAAAAACCGGCCCGCAAGGTCAGATAGCGGCACCAGAAGAAGCATAGCCACGGTAGCGCCCAAAAACAGTAATTTTTTTCGCCTGGTATCGTTAATCTCTATATAGCTTGTAAGCGGAAGCGGCAAACAATAGATAAAGAAACCGCACCGCATGGAAAGAATCATTGTGGAAATAAGGGAAAATACCGCTATCTCGCAGAAAATCAAAAATATAACATTCTGCTCGAGATTTTCCTTCTTCATAACAAGTGGCATCAGATATACTATGCAGCTTATGGTGCTTAACACGGCTATGGGAATAATGCCGATTCTTAAAAAGAACCAGACAAACCATACGTGAATCCAGAAACAACCTACTATGAATATGGGTCCGGAGCTGGCTGAGTATATTCTTTTTATTTTTTCAAAGGTTGCTTTCATATGCTCTCTCCACAAGGCGTTCTTTAAAAAATGATTTTTGTCGAATACTGCCACAAATATAACAAAGCAAACAGTATTGCAAGTGAAATAATCATAATAGTGGTCTTGTACCTGAAGTTTTCCTGAGCTTCCTGCCGTTGTATGTAGTCCCTTACCGATACCTCGCTTACAAAGTACCTCCTGCCACGCTTAAAGCCCATGATTTCGCCTTTTTTGATAAGCCTCACAGCCGCTCCCTTGCTTTCGCCGAGAATCTGCTCCGCTTCATCGGTTGTAAGGGCATCGGGGCCCACTTCGGCTGCCGTAAATTCTTCGTTGTTATCTCCGATGTCACCGACTTTCGTAAATGCGTAATCCTTAATGGGACGGTTTAAAAGTTTTAAGATTTTAAGCTCGTCCCTTGCATCGTACAAGGCGTTGTTGGTTTCTTTATGATTTGTATCCTTCGAAAGCCTTCTTACCATTGCCGCCACGCCGAAATCCTTTAAAAGTCTTCCGGACTCGTGGCACTCGCTGTCATCGGTAATGGCCGGATTGTGCTGTTTGTAGGCCGCCACCCGCATGATATCGTACCAGTCAAAAGAAGAAAGTTC
>CAMNCH010000062.1 GCA_946534145.1 uncultured Lachnospiraceae bacterium | reverse complement strand
GGGCGCTTACCCTCTCGCCGTAAGCCAAAACACCTTTCACCGCGCTGCTTCCTGACTTCTGGGTACAGCCGAGGGATTTGTCTTCGAGGGTGGAAATACCGCCTTTTTTGTTGCCCGGAGAAGGGTTCTCGTATATGGTCTGATGATTGTCTTTGTAGTACTGCTTAAAATCATTGATGAGGCAAACAGTTTTATCAAAAAGTTCTCTGTTCTCACAACGGTTCATAAGAATGGTCTCTGCGCCGAACATTTCGGGAACTTCGGTCAGAATGGTGGTGCCTCCTTTTGACGTAAGCATGTCTGAGAAACGTCCCACCAGAGGATTGGCCGTAATGCCCGAGAAACCGTCGCTTCCGCCGCACTTCATACCGATTATGAGTTTGGAAGCGGGAAGAGGCTCTCTGTCAAAAGAAGCCGCGTAGTCAATCAGCTCGTTTATAAGCTTAGCGGCATCTGTCATCTCATCTTCAGACTCCTGACATACCAGGAACTTCACGCGCTTTTCGTCATACTCGCCGATATAGTTCTTGAGCACATCAATACCGCTGTTCTCGCATCCTAAGCCTAACACCAGCACTCCGCCGGCATTGGGATGGTTGATTAAGTCTGCAAGAACCTGTCTGGTGGCTTCCTGGTCGTCGCCCATCTGGGAACAGCCGTAAGGATGAGGAAATGCAACTACTTCGCCCACTCTTCTTTTGACTGTGTCGTTCATGCCCGCAAGAGCGATATTGGCCTTATTGGCTATAGCGGTGGCCACGTTATTCACGCAACCCACGGTAGGGATAACCCATATTTCGTTTCTCACGGCTACACTTCCGTCGGGGCGCTTGTAGCCCATAAAAGTTACGTCTTCAGTGGGCGCAACCCCGGTGTCGACGGGCTCGTATGTATAATCCAGAATATCCCCGAGAGCCGTCTCGATATTGTGGGTATGGATGTGCGCGCCTGCCTTAATGTTCTCTCGCGCATTGCCGATACGATAGCCGTATTTGATGACGGGAGCACCCTTCTCTATATCCTTGAGAGCCATCTTGTGGCCTGCGGGAATCGCTTCAAGGGCAGTCACGCCTTCGGCCGCATCACCGGGCTTTAAGTCGGTGAGGGCCACTATGCAGTTATCTTTTTCGTTAATCTTTATATATGACTTCATGCAAAATATTTCTCCATGGTCTTACGCATGCCGATTTCGCGAATGGATGTAATGTACTCGGTTACAAGAGCTTGGAGACCGTCAATGGCCGAAAGGTCCTGTCCCCAGAAAGCGGTATTGGAAAGAACGGCTTTGGTAAACTCTGAAGCTTCTTTGGAACTGTTCTCGGCAAAGAACTTAAGAACAGCTTCATCGTCAAGAATCTGATATTCCTCACCGTTTCTGTGGCCGATAAGAGCCTTGTCCCTGATCTCCGTTCCTGTATAGAAAGCCATAAGAGCGGCAATGGAGAAAGAAAGATGCTTGGGAAGCTTGCCCTCGTTCTTTACATAGTCAAGGAAGCTCGGCATACATCTTGCACGCCACTTGGAAACAGAATTAAGGGCGATGGAAAGATGGGCATGCTTAACATAAGGGTTATTAAATCTTGCAAGTACCGCCTCCGCAAAATCAAGAAGGTCCTGCTTGGGAAGGGTAAGTGTGGGAATGACCTCATCAAAGAGGGTACCCTTTATGAACTTAAGAATAAGTTCGTCGTTCATGGACTGGCGCACAATGTCGTTGCCGCAGAGATACGATGCAAGGACAAAAGAAGTATGAGCGCCGTTAAGAATACGAACCTTTCTCTGCTTGTAAGGATGGTGGTCGGGTGTGTAGATTACGGGAAGTCCCGCATCCGGCAAAGGAAGCTCGTCTGACAAATCCTTGGGGCTTTCGATAACCCAGAGTGCAAAAGGCTCGCCGGTTACGATAAGCTCGTCCTTGTAGCCGAACTCCTTACACAGTTCTTCCGCTTCATCCTTGGGATAGCCCGTAACAATACGGTCCACAAGAGTGGAGGTGAAAATGCATGCATCGTTAAGCCACTTAACAAAGCCTTCCTCGAGGCCCCAGTTGTCGGCCTGCTTTAAAACGCATTCTTTTAAGTGAAGGCCGTTGTCGTCTATTAATTCAACGGGAAGCATGATAAGACCCTTGTTCACATCACCGTTAAAGTGTTTGTATCTCTCATAGAGGAACTTGGCAAGCTTGCCGGGGTAGCTCTTGGGAGGAGTATATTCAAAACGGTCGTCAGGATCGTATACGATGCCGGCTTCGGTGGTGTTGGACACAATAAAGCGAAGGGTGTCAAGCTTCGCATATTCTGCGTATTTGTCGTATTCGCCGTAGGAATCTACCGCATCGGCAACACTCGTAACTATTCTGTTAAGCTTGGCGGGCTCTCCGTTTACGCGTCCGCGAAGCTGAACGGTGTACTGGCACTCCTGATTGTGAAATCTGTCGAGATTACCGAATTCGATGGGCTTGACTATAACCACATCCCCGTTAAATTTGCCCTGTTCATTGGCAATATCAATCATGTAGTCTACAAATGCGCGAAGGAAATTGCCCTCGCCGAACTGCAAAACCTTAATGGGTCTTTCTTTTTTTCCTGTCATCTTTCTGTTGATGGTATCCACTGTAATAACTCCTTTATATAGTTCTTTATGTGCTTATCAGTGTAAGCGGTTACATTTTTAATATTACACCTTTTTACGATTAAGTCAATGGAATATTTAAACAGGCGCGATGCATGTAATTTACGGGGTTTGTCTCCCGATGCCAAAGAAAGCGGTCCTTCCCGCCCCAAACTCTTTTTCCCCATTGAAAGCCCCCAAAAATCATTGTATAATGTAACAAAAATGTAACCGTTTACACTATGACGACTTTACGAGGTTTAACCAATGACGATTTACGACATATCTAAAAAGGCAGGCGTATCCATCGCCACCGTTTCAAGAGTTTTAAACGGAAGCCCCAAGGTCAAGGAAGCTACGAGAAAGAAAATAATGGATATCATAGAGGAGAACGAATACACTCCCAACTCCTCCGCCAGAGCCATGGGCCTTAAGGCCATGCGAACCGTAGGCATTCTTTGTGCGGATTCCTCGGACATTTTTCTCGCCAAGGCTGTCTACTACCTTGAACAGAATCTTCAGGCGGCGGGCTACGAATCCATCCTCTGCTGCACCGGTTACAACCTCGATACCAGAAAAAACTACGTAAACCTGATTCTTTCCAAAAAAGTTGACGCTCTTATCCTGGTAGGCTCTAACTTCATAGGTGAAGCCGAGCAGGAAAACCAGTATATCAAGGACGTTTCCGCCAAAGTACCGGTTATGATATTAAATGCCTCCTATCATCACGACAACGTATACTGTATCCTCTGCGACGACATGAATTCCATGTACAGAGCGGCTTCCGAAATGTATGATTCGGGGATTCACGACATTCTTTATCTTTACAAAGCCCTCTCCTACAGCGGTCACAAGAAGCTTGACGGCTTTAAGGCTGCCATGGAGAACAAGAAGGTTAAGGGTTATGAAAAATTGATTTTGAGAATTCCGGAAGAAGTCTCCGGCCTCGAGAATATAGCGGACTTTGTATCGGACTATGCTACAAAGGATCACAGATTCCACGGAGTAATTGCCGCCGATGACGAACTTGGCATCGCAGCCGTGAAATACGGGCAAAAGAACGGTCTGTCCATCCCCGGCGACTTATCCGTAATAGGCTACAACAATTCCATGCTCACCGAGTGCTCAACTCCCGAGCTTACCTCCATCGACAATCAGCTTGAGACCCTTTCCGAGTGTCTCGTAAGCACCCTGATAGGTGTCCTCTCCGGCCGTGAAATGCCTCAGAAAACCGTTTTTTCGGGAAGTCTGGTCAAAAGAAAAACAACCGATTTCTAAACAATTCCATGCATCATAAAAGGGCCTCCGCAAGGAAGCCCTTTCTTTATACCATATTCTTTATCTGCACATCTCAAGCGCATCCCTCAGTGCCAGCGGTCTGCTCCATACATAACCCTGGATGAAGTCGCAGTTCTGATCTTTAAGAAGTTTAAGCTGGGACTCGGTCTCAACTCCTTCGGAAATAACTTCGCTGTTCATAATGTGTCCCATGTAAATTACAAGGTTAACAAAGTCGCGACTGACCTCGCTGGTCTCGATGTTGTCCACCAATGACTTGTCAATCTTAAGCAGGTCAAACGGCAGATTCAAAAGCTGTGCCAAAGAAGTATATCCCGTACCAAAATCATCAAGAGCAAGCTTAGCGCCCATCTCTCTGATGCTTCTGATATTGGCAACCGTCGTCTCAAGCGAATCGTACAAGGAATACTCAGTTATCTCAATTTCAAGACACTCGGCAGGGAAGCCCGTTTCCTCGATAATTCGTGAAAGCTTATTGTGGAAATCAGGACTCGAAATGTCCTTGGCCGAAATATTTACGGACAAAAGAAGCTTTTCATTGCTTTTGGCGATGTCTTCTTTGAACTCCTTCATAGCGCGTTTTAAAACATATTCATCAATCTTGAAGATTAAGTCCGTCTTCTCCGCAATGGGAATAAACTCACCGGGGCTTATGTTGGTGCCGTCGGGAAGTTTCATTCTGATAAGGGTTTCAAAACCTCTAAGCCTCTTGGAGTTTGCGTAGTACTGAGGCTGGTATACCAGGAAAAAGTAGTCATGCTTAAGACTTTCCTGAATATACTCTTCCACCTGGGCACGTCTTATTAACTCAGATTCAAGGTTTTTGTTAAAGTAAACAATCTTTTCTTTGCTGTTCTTGCTGGCATGATACATGGCAATGTCAGCATATCTTAAAAGTTTAAGAATCGAATTGGTATCTTCGGGATAGGTAGCCACACCGGCGCAGGCTCTTAAGTAGAAATTGGCCGGAACTCCGTCGCAATCAAGCACCAGTTTCTTGGTTACCTCAGCCATAATGGCCTCCGCCATTTCCTTAACGTCTTCTTTTTCAGGAATTGCTATGGCAAATTCGGTACCGTCGAGTTTACTCACGATTGTATCCTTGCCTACCACACTCTGTATTCTTTTTGCCACAATAACTAGGGCTTTGTCACCAAACTCGTATCCAAGGTTATCATTAATAACCTTTAAGTTGTTGATGTGTAAAAACATCATGTGGAAGTGCTTGGAATCTTTTTGCTCAAGTTCCAGTTCTCTTATAAGTCCTCGCCTGTTAATGAGCTTGGTAACATAGTCGGTGATACTTTCTGCTTCCATTCGCCTGAATTGTTTGGCTATTACTTCACAGGAGACCAATGACAAAAGAATGGTTACGGCACCGGGAAGAGGTGTTAACATTTTGCTTCTTACCATTGCCAGAATCATCAGCAGCGCTGATATTGAAAGGGCTATTCTTGCTATTATTATGCCGATTTTTGCATTTAATAGCACCAAAACAACGCAAACCAACGCCATAACAGCCTGAATGATGCCGGTAACATTAACCGGCGCCCCGGCTATCAGCAAAGTTCCGTTATTCGGTACTTTAAATATTAACATCTGAAGCACAAAGCATAAAAGCGTACCGCTTATGAGAAAAATGCCTCTTCCTCTTCTGCTGAGTCTCATATCTCTCCAATCCTTTTAAAAAGCATTCTTTTTTTAATACATACTAATACTACGCACATGTAGGCAACGAAAAAGCAAAGCGGAGAAAATTTTTTCTCCGCTTTGTAAGGAATCGTTGTTTATTTCAGTATTTTTAAAAAATTAAGGCAAAACGTCTACTTAAGGAATCCGTTGACAATCTGTTCTTCAGCTTCTTCTTCCGTAAGCCCCAAAGTCATAAGCTTAATAAGCTGCTCGCCCGCAATCTTACCGATGGCGGCCTCATGGATAAGGCTTGCCTCAACGCTTGCGGCGGTAAGTTTGGGTGAAGCGCCTACTACGGCGTTGTCCATAATAATGGCATCACACTCGGAATGGCCGGAGCATTTGGTATTGCCCACGATATCGGAAAAGAATTCCTGTCTTGAATCGTCTTTTGCAACGGAACGGGACACAACATTGGCGCTTGAGTCCTCACCGTTTAATTCTACCGCAAAGTCTGTCTTGGCAAACTGATGACCGTGGGTCATTAATTTCTCATGTACTATGAAGGTGGCTCCTGCGGCACAGGTGCCCTTGGTGATACGATTGGTGGAATCAATACCCTTAATCTGGGCGGTCTCCATCTCCATATAGGCGCCTTCTTCAAGATGAACCACTGTGGTGGGATTCATGATGTTTTCGCCGTTTCCGTCGCCTTCACCGTAGTGTTTCTCAAAATACTTAACCTTGGCGTTCTTGCCGATGTGGAAGGTATGAATACCATCATGGCCGGAATTCTGGTCACCGCAGTTATGGATACCGCAGCCTGCCACGATGGTAACGTCACAGTCCTCTCCTACGTAAAAATCATTGTATACAAGGTCGGTTAAACCGCTCTCGCTGATAATAACGGGGATATGCACGCTTTCTTTTTTGGTGCCCGGCGCAATAATGATATTGATGCCGGGATTGTCGGTCTTGGTCTCAATGGTAATGTTGGCTGTTGAATTTCTGCCTATGGACTGACCGTTTGAGCGGATATTGTAGGCGCCTTCCGGGACTCCGTGAATATCGGCGATTTCTTTTAACAGATTAAGCTGCATCTGATCCATTAACGGTCACCTCCTTCCTCGAGTTTACCGCAGGTACGCATCTCATCAAAAAGCTCGGGATATACAGTCTCCTGAGTGCCGTCTTCGGTAATCTGTCCGCCGGACAAAACAATGATTCTGTCCGCAGTCTTTAAAATACGCTCCTGGTGAGAAATAATGATGATGGAGCCGTTAATCTTCTCATGCATCCTGTCAAAGACCTTAATAAGGCTGTTAAAGCTCCAAAGGTCGATACCGGCTTCGGGCTCGTCAAATATAGAGAGTTTGGTGCCTCTTGCGATAATCATGGCTATCTCAATTCTCTTAAGTTCTCCGCCCGACAAAGAAGCGTTAACCTCTCTGTTAATATAGTCTCTTGCGCAAAGACCCACTTCCGAAAGAATGTTGCAGGCTCCGTTAAAATCGATGGTCTTACCGGATGCAAGGGTAAGCAAATCCCTTACGGTTATTCCCTTGAATTTAACAGGCTGCTGGAAAGCAAAGCTTACGCCTTTTTGGGCTCTTTCGGTGATGGATAAGTCCGTAATGTCCTCACCGTCAAGATAAATTTTACCCTCTGTGGGAGTGATGATGCCCGCTATAATCTTGGCAAGGGTGGATTTGCCTCCGCCGTTGGGGCCTGTGATTACGGTGAATCCGCCGTCAATCTTTAAGCTGATGTTTTTAATTATTTCATGGTTGTCATCAACCGTGTAACTTATATTTTTTAACTCTAACAACACACACCTCCGTTAAAGTTTATTCCACTTCATTCTGTGAACGATAGAAAGTAAAGCTTCCGTCATCCACTAAAGTTCCGTCATCGTTCTTTATTTTGACCTTAACCACCACAAGGTGGTTGCCGCCTCTTACTCTTTTGGCTTCGCAATAGATGTACTCGCGGCTTTTGGCAGGCTCAAGGTAATTCATGCTACCCTCAACGGTAGTGCAGAACTTGCCGCTCATGCATGCAACCGCACCCGCTATAATATCCGCAAAAGAATACAAAACTCCGCCGTGAACCGAGCCGTAATTGTTTAATAAAGGCTTCTTAAAGGGGATTCTGGCCCTTATGAACTTCTCTTCAAATTCAAGAATTTCTATGCCGAGATGTCTTGAAAACTCATCGTTTAATAAAACCTCAGTCATTATTCTTTTATTCTCTTCAAAAGTAGCGGCCATAGTTACCTCCCTTAAATTCAAACAGGGTAATTGTACTATATCTTTTTAGTAAAAACAACAGACTTAATCCTGTGAAATCTTAACTGAGTCCGGAAGTTTCATGGATTTTAGGTCCTCGTTCTTTCTGTTGCAGTCTTCATAAAAATCTCTTGAAGACATAAGCGTACAGCCGGCGCCTCTTATGATAACCTGCTCTACGCCGTCACTGGTAACCACCACGATATCGTAGTTTTTGCCGTTTTCATGGGCGTAGCGCTCGATATAACGGTCGGCGGTCTCAGCGGTTTTGGTATAAACCACGGTTATGTTATGGTACTTAATCTCCTCGGTACTATGGCCGGGAACTTTGTAAGCGTCAAAAACAAGGATGGTCTTAATGCCTGTTATGGCGCTGTAATTGCTGACTATATCCATGAGACGACCTGCGGCGCCGTTTAAGTCTTTCTCGGCGATACCGTTAAGCTCCTCCCAGGCGTGAACTACGTTGTAGCCGTCTATGAGCATGTATTTTTCTTTGGGCGGAGCTGCCTTTTTGGATGCAGTGGTCGGATTTATGGGCTTGCCTCCGATACGGCGCTTCTCACGCATGCTCTCGCTGATGCCCTTGAAAGAACCCTGACGGCCGCTTCTGTTGGCATAGGCGGTTTTGTTGATGATTTCGTCGATTTCCTCGGTGGTGACAAAGATTTCTTTGCGTTCTGCAGTCGGCGCTGCTATGGGCGCGGGGCTGTCCGTGTCTGCGATTCTGTCATCCATAAGAGGCAAATGCATGTAATTGTAGACCTCATGCCAGGGAATAACCGTGCCGGCTCCGTGGGAACAGAATACGGAATCGGGAGTGTTGCGAAGGTCATTCTCGGGACTGTAGGCCCTCGCCTCAATGACTTCAAGTGCGTTGTGACAAGGTTCATAACCCGCCAGACTTACCGATAAAGTGCCGAGGCCCTTAGTGTAAGCCGCTACTTCTTTGGCATAACCGTTGAGTGTGGATACGGGAGCCTTGCCGGTAATTACGGAGATTCCGTCGTGCTGCTCGGAAATTTCTGCGGTGCCCCACATTCTGTCAATATCGGTCATGGCGCGTCCCACCGCATTCTCGGGCACCGTAAGTTCGTAGAAATAAAAAGGCTCAAGAAGCGTGGACTCAGCCATCATAAGGCCCTGTCGCACCGCTCTGTAGGTGGCCTGTCTGAAGTCACCGCCCTCGGTATGCTTAAGGTGAGCTTTGCCCGCCACAAGAGTAATCTTTATATCGGTTATGGGGGAGCCTGTGAGGACGCCCCTGTGTTCTTTTTCCTGAAGATGGGTTAGAATAAGGCGCTGCCAGTTAAGGGCAAGGTCGTCCGTGGAAACATCCGTCTCAAACTGAAGACCCGCGCCCCTGTAAAGAGGCTCCATCTTAAGATGTACTTCCGCGTAGTGCCTTAAGGGTTCAAAGTGGCCGACACCTTCCACGGTATTCTCGATGGTTTCTTTGTACAGAATATTGCCGACGCCGAAAGAAACCTTTATGTTATAGCGTTCTTCTATCTCACGGGTCAGGATTTCGGTCTGGACCTCTCCCATAAGGTGCACGTAAATCTCACGGGTAGCCTCACTGTATTCCACTTTGAGGTTGGGTTCTTCCTCCTCAAGTTCCGTTAAAATCCTGTGCATAGTAGTACGATCCACGTCGTCGGGATACTTCACAGCATATGTTAGTACCGGTTCGATAACAGTGTCCGTAACATTCGTTACATTGCCGTAGGTATGACCCGGTCGTGAGCTCTTAAGGCCCGTAACCGCACATATATCCGTGGCACGGACTTCATTCACGGCTTCATATTTTTCGCCCGAATACAGGCGGATTTCATTGATTTTTTCTTCATCAAGGACATCTTTAACCTTTAGGCTTCCGCCGGTAAGTTTAAGGTGAGTGAGCCGGTTGCCTGCCTTGTCTCTGGTAATCTTAAGGCATACGGCGCCAAAAGAATCCCCTGTGGCAGGGCTGTATGAATAGGTCTTAAGAGCCTCCAAAAATGCTCCGACTCCGTCCCCTTTAAGGGCTGAGCCAAAGAAGACGGGAAACACCCGGGAATCCCCGATGGCCCCGGCAATTTCAGCGTCGGTTAAGCTTCCCTTCTCCATGTAAGAATCAAGGAGTTCCTCCGATGCGGTAGCAACTTCCTCGTAGAACTGCTCTGTATGCATGCCCGAAAAATCCGTGGCTTCGGGAGACAATTCTTTTTTCAGGTTGCTTAAAAGCCTGTCCCTGTCAAAGCCCGGAAGGTCGGTTTTATTGACAAAAATAAAAGTGGGAATGCGCCTTGCTCTTAAAAGCTTCCATACAGTCTTGGTATGAGCCTGAACTCCGTCGGAAGCGTTTATTATAAGAATGGCCTGGTCGCAGATGTTAAGGGCACGTTCCATCTCGCCCGAAAAATCCACGTGGCCGGGAGTGTCCGTAAGAATCAGTTCAAGGTCACCGAGACTTAACCTCGCAACCTTGGAAAATATGGTAATGCCACGCTCTCTTTCCCATGCATTGTTATCAAGAAAAGAGTCTTTGGTGTCTACTCTTCCCTTCTTTTTAAGGATGCCGGCTTCGTATAAAAGGGCTTCCGATAATGTGGTTTTTCCCGCGTCTACATGGGCAAGAATGCCGGTTACAATTTTTCTCATAAAACGATTGTAGCATAAAGCCGGCCCGGCTTCTTTCTATTTTTGAAATTTTTATATATAATTAATACACATTTGTTTGGAGTGTTGACATGAAAAGAAACCTTACTTTTGAAGAAATATCGGACGGAAAAAGATACTCGTCCTCAGACCTTGCCAAAATCGGTTGCGGCGACTGCGCCGGTTGTTTTGAATGCTGCAAGGTTACGGAGGACACCATACATTTGGACCCCTACGACATATACAGTCTGTCTGCGGGATTGGGTCATTCTTTTGCCGAATTAATGGGTAGCTCCGTAAACCTTACGGTTGTGGACGGTGTCGTGACTCCCTATCTTACGAAGCGTGAATCCGACGGAGTCTGCGGCTTTTTGTCAAAAGAAGGACGTTGCACCATTCATGAATTTCGCCCAGGCTTTTGCAGGTTGTTTCCCTTAGGCCGCATCTACAATGATGACGGAAGCTTTGACTATTTTATTCAGGTGCATGAGTGCCCTTATCCCGCCAAAACCAAAGTTAAGATTAAGTCCTGGCTGGGAATTCCTTCTCTAAGCCGTTATGAGGCATTTGTACGAGCCTGGCACGAAATTACCGCCAATATCCGGGACTGTGCCGACGAGAACCCTGCTCTTACCAAAGAAGCCAATTTAAGGATGTTAAAGGTCTTCTTTGAAACGCCTTACAATACTGAGGAGGACTTCTATACGCAGTTTGAGGAGCGGGTGGTTATATATCAAGGAGCGTAATATTCTGAGCATTTTAAAACGGGGCGCCTTACAGGCGTCCCGCTGTTTCTTCAGGCACATAGGCCTCAACGTATATTCCGTCTTCACGGTAATCTTCCGTCAAAAGTTTGCCGGTCTTTCTGATAAGCTGAATCTTGCCAGCTTCGGTAAAGGGGAAGGTCCGCTTTATTTCTACCTTACGGTCCGATAGAATCTCCTCAATGGCTTTATTGAATTCTTCAATGCCCTGAGTGGTTCTGGCAGAGATGTTGATGGCTCTGCGGGCCCTTAAGTCCTTAAGACCATGGTCGGAGCCTGCCACATCGCACTTGTTAAAAAGCGTGATAACCGGGCGACCTTCCACCTGAAGGCTGTGAAGGGTATCATACACCACATTCATCTTCTCGTAGGCCTCCGGGTCGGATGCGTCCACCACATGAACGATAATATCCGAATATTTGGCCTCCTCAAGGGTACTTTTGAAGGCTTCTATCAGGTGATGGGGAAGCTTGTCTATAAACCCTACGGTATCGGTCAAAAGAACCTCTTCTCCGTCCTGAAGCACATATTTACGGGTAGTGGGGTCGAGGGTAGCAAATAGCTTATCCTCAGACAGGACTTCCGAATCCGTCAGGGTGTTTAAAAGCGTGGACTTGCCCGCATTTGTATAGCCTACTATGGCAAGTACGGGAATCTTGGTGCGCTCACGTCTTGCTCTGGTAACGGTTCTGTGCTTGACGATTTCTTTTAACTCGGCCTTGAGTTTGGAAATACGGTTCTTGACCACTCGCCTGTCGGACTCAAGTTTGGACTCACCGGGGCCTCTGGTACCGATACCGCCGCCGAGTCTTGACATTGACTTACCGTAACCTGCTAGTCTTGTAAGACTGTATCTAAGCTGAGCAAGTTCCACCTGAATCTTACCTTCCTGAGTCTTGGCGCGACCCGCAAAGATATCAAGAATCAGAATGGTTCTGTCCATTACCTTGGTATCAAGGATTTTTTCCATGTTATTCATTTGCGAAGGAGTAAGCTCATCGTCGCATATGATGCCGGTGGCGCCGGTTTCTATGATAAGGTGCTTTATTTCCTCAAGCTTACCTGTACCCACGTAGGTGGTAGGGTGCACGTAGTCTCTCACCTGCACTACTCTGCCCACGGTTTCCGCACCTGCGGTCTTGGAAAGCTCGTAAAGCTCGTCCAAGTATCTGTCCGCGTCTGCCACCGCCGACTCACATACCCCTACCAATATAACTTTCTCAACTAATTGTTCCATTTGTGTTCTTTCTGATCTGTATCTAAGGCGCAGGATGCCGGAAATGCCGGATTATGCCTGCTGTTGTATTTCCTCGATGATTTTGCCCGCTACGTACACACCGCTTGCAGATGCGTGTGAAAGTGAGTGGGTAACACCGCTGCCGTCGCCGATGATGTAAAGTCCCTTGTGAATGGTCTCAAGATTCTCGTCAATCTTAACTTCCATGTTGTAGAACTTAACTTCCACACCGTAAAGAAGTGTGTCTTCATTGGCTGTGCCGGGAGCGATTTTGTCGAGGGCATGTATCATTTCGATGATGCCGTCAAGAATACGCTTGGGAAGTACCAGACTTAAGTCGCCGGGCGTAGCATCCAGGGTAGGTCTGATGGTTCCCTCTTCGATTCTTTTGGCATTGGATCTGCGGCCTCTCTCAAGGTCGCCGAATCTCTGCACAATTACGCCGCCGCCTAACATATTGGAAAGTCTTGCAATGGACTCACCGTAGCCGTTTGAATCCTTAAAGGGCGCCGTAAAATGTTTGCTTACAAGAAGTGCAAAGTTGGTATTTTCAGTCTTCTTGGCCGGATCTTCAAAGCTGTGTCCGTTAACGGTTACGATGCCGTTGGTGTTCTCATTAACCACGATACCGTTAGGGTTCATGCAGAAGGTTCTCACCGCATCCTCAAACTTCTCGGTACGATACACAATCTTGCTTTCGTACAAAGAATCCGTAAGGTGAGAAAAAATAGGTGCAGGAAGCTCCACTCTTACACCGATGTCCACACGGTTGGACAGGGTATCAATGTTTAAGTCATTACATACCTGTTCCATCCACTTACTGCCGCTTCGACCTACGGAAACTATGCACTTTTCGGCCTCAATGCTGCCGCCGTCATAGTTAATCTTAAAGCCGTTATCAAGCTTCTCTATGGATGTAACGGGGGTTCTGAAATGAAACTCCACGTGTTCTTTTAACTCGTTATAGAGATTCTCAAGGACAATATAGTTAATGTCCGTGCCCAGGTGTCTGACACTTGCATCCAAAAGTGTAAGCTTATTCTGCATGCAGAGCTTCTTAAATTCAGAGCCTGCGGTAGAAAACATCTTGGTGCCTTCGCCGCCGTGGGACATGTTAATGTCGTCCACGTATTTCATGAGGCTCAAGGCTTTTTCTTTGCCTATGTACTGGTAAAGGGTGCCGCCAAAATCATTGGTAATATTGTATTTGCCGTCGGAAAAAGCACCTGCTCCGCCAAAACCGTTCATAATGGCGCAGGTGGGACATTTGATACAACTCTTAACTTTGTCGCCGTCTATGGGACATTTTCTTTTGTCAAGGGGATTGCCGGCCTCAAAAACCACAACCTTTAATTCCGGAGCCTTCTTCATAAGCTCATATGCCGAAAAAATGCCTCCGGGCCCCGCCCCGATAATTACTACATCTGCTCTCACTGTAATACCTCTCTTTACAGAAAATAAGCGCGCCAAGATGACCTGAGTCAATCCTCGCGCACCCAAGTATCATTATAGCATAAACCGATTAATCATTAAATGACTCTGCGGAAGATAATCGTTCTTTGGCCAAAGAGATTTCGTCGTCGGTAGCATTAAGGTAAGTCTTAAGCATTTCATCGGTGCCGCCGTTTTGCAACATGCATACTAAGGCATCAACTCGAGCCTCCATTCGACCTTCTGCTCGGCCCTCAGTTCGGCCCTCTACCAGACCCTCTGCTCGTCCTTCCGCACGACCTTCATGGAGGCCTTCCCAACGGCCTTCCCTGATGGCATCATTCCGCCACAAATTCTCCATCATATATTCGCGAAAAGCTTCTCTGTCCAGTTTAGTCCTGTCAACCATAGTCTCTATCTCTCCTGTAAG
>CAMNCH010000061.1 GCA_946534145.1 uncultured Lachnospiraceae bacterium | reverse complement strand
TTTCTACGGTCTTAGCTGCAAGAGTACGGGTATCCTTGAAGATAGACATTGACTGTTTGCCTGCAAGCATGTTCTTTACATTTGCGATATCGCAGTCCTGACCGGTAATGATGGGCCAGTTGCTGTGGTTACCTTCGTAGTTGGCAACAAGGGAGTTGGTAACGCCCATTGCTGTGGAGTCGTTGGAAGCCAAAACTGCGTCAAGCTGAGTGCCGTCTGCGTAGTTAGCAGAGATAATGGCATCGAATCTGTTCTGTGCGTTCTCTGTTGACCAGCCCTGAGTAGCAACGGTAGCGAAGTCTGTCTGACCGGACTTAACTACGAGCTGACCATTGTCGATGTAAGGCTGAAGAACATCCATAGCGCCCTTGAAGAAGAATCTTGCGTTGTTGTCGCCGGGGTCACCGGTGATAAGCTCGATGTTGAAGGGGCCCTTGCCGTCCTTAAGGCCTAACTGCTCTTCAATGTACTGACCCTGCTTGGTACCTACCATCTCGTTATCGAATGTAGCGTAGTAGGAAACTGCATCGGAGTTCATGATAAGGCGGTCATAAGCGATAACCTTAACGCCTTTTTCTTTAGCCTGTGCCAAAACTGTTCCGAGTGAATCGCCTTCGATTGAAGCGATAACAAGAACCTTACAACCGGAGTTGATCATGTTCTCAATCTGTGATACCTGAGTAGCGATATCGTTGGAAGCGTACTGAAGGTCTACGGTGTAGCCTGCTTCTTTAAGCTGCTTCTCCATGTTCTCGCCGTCCTGGTTCCATCTCTGCAAATCCTTGGTAGGCATTGCAACGCCGACCTTTGTTCCGCCGGATGCACCTGCACCACAACCTGCAAGCAGTGAAACTGCCATTGCGCAAGCGAGGATTATGCTTAAAAGTTTCTTTTTCATATTCTTTCCTCCCTAATCTAGGTAGTTTTTTGTTACGCAAACAGAATAACACAGTTAACAGGGAATTAATTTTTACCCATCTTGAATATTTTTTTGTAATTGAAGGGTAAAAAAATGCGCGCTGTATTTTTTTGTCATACAGCGCACAGGTGCTACAAAATTTTACCCTTTTTACTTTTTACCTGCTTTTTACCGACGGGTTTACGGTCAGTTTCCCGGCATTTTCTCGGGAACGTTCAAATAAACGTCCTCTTTAAGGTGAAATCCGCTTGAAATGATTACCTCGTCGAGATTGTCCTTGGTTACGGCTATTGGAGTCAGGCCTATGTAAGGTATGTCATAGGTACCGTCATTTATTGTGCTTATGTCGTCTCCTTCAAGTTTCATTCCCTGAGCAAGGGCAATGGCACATTCGGCCGCTCTTTTGGCAAGTCTTTCCACGGGTTTGTATACGGTCATGCCCTGAGTGCCTTCCACTATTCTCTGGCAGGCTTCAAGATCCGCATCCTGGCCCACTACCGGGAGGTCACCGGCCAGGCGCTTCTCGGAAAGAGCCCTTATTACCTGCCCCGCAAGGTTGTCGTTGCCGCACATGATGCCTGCCGCCTCGCGAACCGTATCCTCATGCTCATATATGTAGTCCCCCGCAATCTCGGCACGCCAGCCGTCACAGTGGATGGAGTCAATAACAGTCATCTCCTCCTTTTTGCATACGTCCATGAAGCCGTTTTCCACTGCGGGAACATTATTGTCAAGAGGCGAGCCCCCAAGCATCAGTACATTTTTGCCCGCCGCCCCGTTTTCGGCAAGATATTCCGCCATCATGGTGCCTACCATTTCATTGTCAAAAGTAATGTACAAATCCGCGTCGGAATTGGTAACCAGTCTGTCGTAGGCAATAATCTTTATGCCCTCGTCCTTGGCCTTCTGAACCGTAGACTTAAGGGAATCGGAATCGATACAGACTATTACTATTACATCCACACCCTTCTTGATAAAGTATTCGATTTGTTCTTTTTGTTTCTCAACGTCGCCGTTGGCATTCTGGACGTTAACCGTGGCTCCAAGTTCTTTGACCGTAGACACAAAAACGTCTCTGTCACGCTGCCAGCGCTCGATTACAAAGGAATCGAAGCTCATGGCTATCTGAATTCCCGTATCTTCTTTGTCGGATTTGGGAGTCTCGATTTTGTCCCGTACCTCACATCCGGTGAAAAGAAGAAGTGTAAATACCATTAACCCCGCAATAAAATTCTTCAATTATTTACCCTCTCTGTACTCGGTGGGTGTAACGCCCACATTCTTTTTAAATGACTTGCTGAAATAGTTGGGATCGGAGTATCCGGACATCATGCAGATTTCCTTCATGGAATACTGGGTGGTGCTGAGAAGCTCCTTGGCCCGCTCTATTCTTAATTTGGTGAGATAGTCGATAAAGTTCTCACCGGTGCTTTCTTTAAATATACGGCTTAAGTAGTAAGAACTGATGTTAACCGCCATGGAAACGTCGTCAAGAGTGATATTCTTCGTATAATTGGCCTCAATATATGCTTTGGAAGCCTCCACAACATCGTTGCTGCTCTCTGTCTTCTTATTGGAAATGCTGGTGGCGGAAAAAATAACCCTGTCCTTAAACCACTCCCACAAAGAATCCGCGTCGGTGGCCTCCATAACCCTGGGCAGGTAGTCGCGCCTGTCCTCAAGTTTATAGGTCATACCGTTTTCGTAAGCCAGTGTCTCGGCTCTTAAAGCAAACTCCAGCACCTTAAGCCGCGCATCCATAATATCCTGAGTGCGCACCCATTCAAAGAAGTCCTTGGCAACGCTTAATGCCGCTTCCGTACGTCCCTTGGCAATCTCTTCAAAGAGCTTAAGTTCCAGTTCGATAGGATAGTCGCCGGTGTAATCGCAGCCGATGGGAAGGTCATCCGCATGGGCGAGGGTGTTGGTGGTAATCAAAAGTGCATTGATGGCTTCCCTGTAGGAATTGTCCATACGGGTAAGTTTGTTTACCTTGCCGATGCCCACTCTGAAAGCAATGTCGGTAGTGTGGCTTAACTTGTGAATCATCTCGCGGGCGTTGGCAATTACGCTTACACGCTCCGCATAATCCATCTCCTCATAGTCGCAGGGCACCAGCACCGCAATCTTATTACCCATAACAGAACCCACGATTCCGTTAAAATAAAGCTTTATGTACTCGCGAATCTCTCTGTAATTCTGCTGTAACTTGACACTGGAGCCGAGGGCGTTGGTCATGTGGTTGCCTTCTTTGGCATCGCCGGACACTAACACCATCATGTAGGCATTCTCGGAATGAATGTCTAACATTGTCTTGTAGTTCTCTATATCTTCATCGAAATATTCATGGAAAAGAATATTGTAAATAAGACCGTTTTCAAGGATAGGCACAACCGTCTCCAGTTTTTCTTTGACCAAAAGGTCGTTGGAGCGGCGGTTCTTCTCCTGGGTGACGATGTTCATGGCCTTGTTGAGAGCCGCTATGATACGGTTACGCTCCATGGGCTTGGTGATGTACTCTATGGCACCGAGCTTCATGGCTTCTTTGGCATAATCGAACTTGTCGTAGGCGGACATGACAATAAAAACAACGCTGTCGTTGGTCTTACGTATCTCGCGCATGGCATCGATTCCGTTGATGCCGGGCATCTGAATGTCCATTACGGCAATGTCGGGATGGAAGTTCTCCGCAAGCTCGATAACGTTTCTGCCGGTTTTGGCATACTCAACCCTGCACTCGTCGCCGAATTCCTTCTGAATTATGAATTTTAAAGAATCAATCACTATGCCTTCATCGTCGGCCAGCATAATCTTATACATCACGTTTCTCCTTGATGTCGAGGTAAATGGTGAATCTGGAGCCCTTGCCCGGGCCGTCGCTTTCTATGGAAAGAACATCATCCGTACCCGCAAAGAGCTTTAAGCGGGCGTAAACATTGTCCATACCTATGCCGTTTGAATCCTTTTTGTCATCGGAAACCGGTCTGCCGTTACGCAGGCGGTCTACGGTTTCTTCATCCATGCCGATTCCGTTGTCCTCTATGCGGATGCAGGCGGTATCGTCCATGGCATAAACCTTCATCTTAATACGTCCCTCACCCATCATTTCCCTGATGCCGTGGTTGACGCAGTTCTCGATAATGGGCTGCAAAATCATGCTGGGCATCTCTACATTGAGAAGAGACTTGTCCACTTCTTTTTCATAATGGATGTCGCCGGAGAAGCGTACATTCAGGATATAAATGTAATTGTCAACCAGTTCCAACTCCTCGCCGATGGTAACGGTGCGGGTGCCCTTCTTAACGTTGTATCTGAAGAACTCCGCCATGACCTGAACGTATTCGTAGGTCTTGTCTGCCCCCTCCATCATGGCAAGCTGGGCGCCTGCATTGAGGGTATTAAAAAGAAAGTGGGGATTAATCTGAGCCTGCAGATATTTAAGCTGGGCATCCTTAAGGTGTGTCTCCATCATGAGTTCTTTTTCCTTAAGAAGACGTTCGGTCTCGGCGCTCTCCCGCATCTTTTCGATGTATTCCTGAATGTTGACCACCATCTTGTTAAAGGCCTTGGTAACGACACCGATTTCATCGGAAGAATTGACGGGAATGGTATCGATTTCAAAATTACCCTTCGCAACCTCGTCCGCCATGCCGGTCAGTGACCTTAAGGGCCTTATGATGTTGGATGTAAGTTTAAGTATCAGGACGGTACTGGTAAGAATAACCACCACCATTATGAGGTTGCCGGCCACTTCAAACTGTCTGAAGGCATCAAGCATCCGGCGGTAGCTTTCTGAATTTTCTTTGAACTGTTCATTGTTCAGACTGTATATGTAAGTGTTGATATATCCGTAGAGCTTGGTGGCCTCTTCATAGCGGGTGCGGTATTTTTCAACGTTTCTACCGCGCTTGGCATCGATGGTCTGTCCCACCTCTTCAAGGTACAAAGAAGACATATTCTTAATGGAACGCTCCATACGCCCCAGGGTGCTGCCCGTAATCCTGTAATTCAGGTTTTCGGTAAGCTCAGAGAATTCCTGGGCGCTTCTGTAGTAATTCTCCAAAGAATCACTGGTCTTGGTGCCGAGATACTCTACCATGCTGTCCTGCACAGTCTTAATGGACGTGGATATTTCGTTTAACTGAAGATTGGCCTGATAAACGGTATCAATCTTGTCGGACATATTGTTCATGGCTATCAAAAGAACAATGTTAATCATGAACACCAGCATGTTCACCGCCAGTGAAATGCCCGTCATTTTTATACGAATGGGGAGGTTTTTAAGCTTATTTTTCATCGACAGCCTCCCCCCTGTATTCATTAACATTCTTCTTGTTAATGACATAGCTGTCGGCGGTAAAATACTGGCTGGTATTGCCAAGTTCGTAGTACTCCGTCAATGCATCCACGCAGTACTGCCCCAGCTGCTGTGTATCTATGGAAAGGGTCGCATAAATAACGTCACGCTCAATTCCCTTAAGAATCGCCTCGGAATCGTAGTATCCGAGAATGTTCACTAGTCCTACCTGGTTGTAATCTACCACCGCCTGATAGACGCTGTTGGTGTCATTTTCATTGAGGCATACCACTATACTGGGAATCTTGGTACTGCCCTGTACAAAAAGATTTCGGACAGACTCCTCCACCGAAAAGTTGTTGGAAGCATCCACCGCCACAAGGCTTACCTCTATGGGCTTGTGTCTGCCGGCATTCTCACCGTTTTCTTTGGCTATAGTATCCTGAATGGCGGCCGCAAGCACGTTCTGTCCCGAGTCCTCCGACCCCGCATCTACCAGCACCGTAACTTTAATACGGTTGCCGGGAAACATTTTTTCATTGGCCATTTTTATGATGAGGTTACCGTATTCTTTGCCCAGGTTGTAATTGCCGACGCCCACAAAAGAAAGGCGCTCGGACTGAGTGTTGTCGTTAAAAAGGGTAACAACAGGTATGCCCGCCTCGTAGGCCCGGTTAATAAGCTCCGTCATTCTCTCCGACTCGCCCGCGGTAACAATGATGCCGTCCACATCGGAGGCTATGGCTATCTCCATAAGTTCCGTCTGGGAATAATCACGGGAGAGATTGTTGGAAATCATCTCCACATACGCGTTCTCTTCTTTGGCCGTCTTAAGAGCAGCGTCATAGACAGACTTCCAGAAAGAAGACTCCGCTTCGTCGGTTATCATTACGTAATATTTGTCATAAGTCACATCCTGCTCGGTGCGACTGAGTGTTTTGGAATAAGAAAGAAAAAAGAATATTAAAAGACCGGTGAGTCCGAGCATCACTCCGGTTATGATGAAAACGGTTATGGAATTGAGCTTACTTAAGATTTTTCTCAAGTCATACCCCCGTGCACAATAAATTCATGAGCAACTATATTATAAAAATTCTTTTGTGAAAGCGCAAGAATTATCCGTTTTGCTTGTTTGTTGCCTGCATGGAGAGTATAGTATATCTTGAAAATCATTTCACGGGAGGTTCTATTATGAACATAGACTATAAAGTTGAAAAACACATCTCCAACAAGCAGATTGCCATCGGCGGCGTATTGCTTGCCATCATGATCGGAAGCCAGTTCTTTAAGAACTTGTCGGTTTACATCACAGGTCCCATCGTTAACGTGGTTCTTGTAATCGTAACTCTGACACTCGGCCTTGTTATGGGCATCATCTTTTCCATCATCGCTCCCATCACCGCTTTCCTTATTACAGGTTCACCGGTTGTGGCTGCAGCTCCTCATCTCATGATTCCCGCCATCGCTCTTGGCAACATCATCATGTGCGTATGTGTTTACTTATTCTACAAACATATTAAAAACAAAACCTTTATCGGCCTTCCCATCGGCCTTATAGCAGGCTCCGTTTTGAAGGCTCTCTTCATGGGCGCCGTTATTTCCAATTTCATTCTGCCCAGATTCTGCACAAGCCTTCCCGAGAAGGCAATCGGCATCGCTCAGAAGACCTTCTCGGTCACCCAGCTCTTTACAGCATTGATTGCTTCCGCAGTCGTAATGCTTATCTGGATTCCCGCAGGCAAGTTCTTAATGAGAGAAGCCAAATAATATGTATCATACATGCGTCGGTGCAGCTTCTGCCCGGCGCTTTTTTTGTGCCGGTATCTGCCGTCGCTCAATCAACTCTCCCTTTATTCATCCCCCGAATTGTGCTAATATTTTTCTTATCAAAATAAAGTACATGGGGATATGAACATCTATGAAAAAAAAGGAACTTATCCGTACCCTTAAATTTGTTCTTTTTTCCGCCTCGGCGGGACTTATCGAAATAGGCAGTTTTTCGCTTCTGACTGCGGTTACCAAGTGGGACTACTGGCCCAGATATTTAATCGCTTTGGTATTGTCCGTGCTTTGGAACTTTACCCTTAACAGGAGCTTCACTTTCAAGTCTGCCTGCAACGTTCCGGTGGCCATGCTTAAGGTGGCGCTCTTCTATGCGATATTTACCCCCGTCACCACTGTCGGTGGCAATTACCTTGCGGAGACCAAAGGCTGGAACGATTTTCTGGTAACCATACTCAATATGGGGCTCAACTTTGTGCTTGAGTACCTCTACGACCGTTTCTTTGTATTTAAGAACACCCTCGATACCAATGCTTTGGCGCAAAAAGAAGCCGTTAAAGCATCACAGAAATAATGCAAAACGCCGCATCACAACGATGCGGCGCCTTTTATTGTTCACAAATATTAAGCTCTCAATACTGCTCCGTACTTGTCTGAAAGATTCTTTAAAATGTTCTCAACGAATCCGTCAATCTTCTCCTGTGTGAATTCTTCATCCTGAGGGGTGAATACTACGGAGAATGCCATACTCTTCTTGTCGGCACCAAGCTGAGCGCCTTCGTAAAGGTCGAAGAGTTCGATGTCGGTGATGTACTCGCAGGACTCCTTGATAGCGTTCTCAACCTGAGCGCAGGTAAGTGCCTTGTCCATTACAAAGCAGAAGTCGCGCTTCTCTACTGCATACTTGGGAAGAGGAATGAACTTTCTCTCCTTGCCGTAGTACTTGGTAAGAGCCTTCAAATCGATTTCAGCCACATAGCTGTCAACTCTCATGTCAAGCTCATCACGAATCTCGTAAAGCACCTGTCCGAGATAACCGATTTCTACGCCGTCACAGAGAACCTTGGCAGTTCTGTAAGGATGTAAGAAAGGCTTCGGTGAAGCTTCATACTCGAAAGTAATATCAAGTGCCGCTGCCACAGCATCCACAAGACCCTTGAGGCTAAAGAAATCTTCTTTGTCCCCGAATACACCGATTGCAATGGTCTCGCGCTCGTCGGGATACTCTTTAAGAGGCAAATCCTTGGCAATGAATTTATTGCCCATCTCGAAGATTCTGCCCTCTAAGATAGCATTCTTCTGGTTACGCGCCATGGCGGTAATCATCTGAGGAGCGAGGGTCGTACGCATAAGTGACAAATCCTTGTTGATAGGATTGATAAGCTGGATAGCATGTCTCTCAGGCGCATCAGCGGGAAGTCTTAACATATCAAGATCAGAGGGGCTGAAGAAAGAGTAATGCACTCCTTCGAATGCACCCTGAGCGCAAAGTGCGTTCTTAATCTTAAGCTCTGTCTTCTGACGGAGGTTGTAACCGCCGCTTGTAACCTGAGCGGTAGGAATGAAGGTAGGCACGATGTGGTCGTAACCGTACATTCTGATAACTTCCTCGGCAACGTCCTGATAGGTAGCCATATCTTCACGATATGCGGGAATATGAAGGGTAAGCTCGTCACCGTTTAATTCGGGTTTGAAATCAAGGTTGGTGCAGATTCTTACGATATCAGCGTCGGGAACCTTGATACCGAGCACTCCGTTAACCTTTGCTACGCTTGCTTTTAACTCGAAGGGTTCAATGGAGTTACCGGTGTTAACGTCGAAGCCGGTAGAAGAAATCTTACCGCAACCAAGTTCCTCAACAAGGTGAAGGGCTCTCTTAAGCGCCATAACGGTGGTATACTCATCAACGCCCTTGGAGAATCTTGCGCTGGAATCAGAGACCTGACCGAGAGCCTTGGAGCTCTTACGGATGTTGTCACGCTCGAACTTCGCCGACTCAAACATAACTGCTGAAGTGGTATCAAGAATCTCTGAATTGAGACCACCCATGATACCTGCAAGAGCAACGGGCTTCTTGCCGTCGCAGATTACGAGGTTATTTGAGTTAAGCTCGAATTCTTTTTCATCGAGTGTAACAATCTTTTCTCCGTCAGCGGCACGACGAACGTTGATGGCGTCGCCTTCAAGATATGCATAGTCAAAAGCATGCATGGGCTGACCGAGTTCTTTTAACACATAATTGGTAATGTCTACCATATTGGAAATGGAGTTGCAGCCTACAAGTGCAAGGCGTCTCTTCATCCATGCGGGAGACTCGCCAATCTTAACGTCATATACATAGTGAGCGGTGTAACGGGGGCAGATGTCCTGAGCTTCAACCGTTACCTTGAAATCCTTCTTAACATCGGTCTCGGTGTAATCAAGAGCAGGTGTCTTAAGAGGCTTCTCAAGTACAGCCGCAACTTCTCTTGCAAGGCCGAAGATGCTCTGACAATCGGGACGGTTGGCGGTGATGGATACATCGAAAATCCAGTCATCAAGTCCGAGAATAGGCTTAACATCGCTTCCGGGAACAGCATCATCGGGAAGTACGAGCAATCCGTTGTAGCCTGCGCCGGGGTACATGTCTTCGGTCACACCGATTTCAACACCTGAGCAGAGCATGCCGAAAGAATCATATCCGCGAAGCTTACCTGCATTGATGGTCATAACGCCTTCAACAGTCACGTGGTCCTTGGCAGTTGCATATACGGTAGCGCCTACAAGTGCAAGAGGGAACTTGCCGCCTGCCTTAACATTGTCGGCACCGCAGCATATCTGAAGTGTTCCGTGCTCGCCTGCATCAACGGTGCAAAGATGAAGGTGTGTGCCTTCAATAGCGTCACAGGTCTTAACAAGACCTACTACAACCTTGCTGATGTCGTGGCCGACTTCATATTTTTCTTCCACCTCAAAGCCGCATGAGAAGAGCTTCTCCTCAAGCACATCGGGGGAAACGTCTATATCTACATAATCTTTTAACCAACTAAGGGGTACTAACATATCACATTTCCTCCTTTCTAGTCATCGAGCTGATCCAACACGCGAAGGTCGGACTCGAATAATAATTTAATATTGTTAATGCCGTACTTAAGCATTGCGATACGCTCGATACCGATACCGAAAGCAATACCGCTGTAAACGTTTGAATCGATGTGGCAATCCTCAAGAACTTTCTTATTGACTACGCCTGCGCCGAGTACCTCTATCCAGCCGGTACCCTTACAGAGCTTACAGCCCTTACCCTTACACTGGAAGCAGCTTACGTCTACCTCTACCGAGGGCTCCGTGAAAGGGAAGTATGAAGGACGAAGTCTTGTGGTGGTGCCTTCGCCGAAAATCTTCTCTACAAATACGTTGAGCATACCCTGAAGGTCGCAAAGGGTAATACCCTTGTCAACTACAAGACCCTCCATCTGGCTAAACATCGGTGAGTGAGTAGCGTCATCATCGGAACGGAATACCTTACCGGGAGAGATGACCTTTATGGGAAGCTTGCCCTCTTCCATTACGTGAATCTGACCTGCTGAAGTCTGAGTACGAAGCAGGAACTCGGGGGACAAATAAAATGTATCCTGCATATCTCTTGCGGGATGATTGTCGGGAATGTTAAGAGCCGTGAAGTTGTAGTAATCGGTCTCAATCTCGGTACCTTCATATACGTCAAAGCCCATGGAACCGAAGATATCAACAATCTGGTTCTTAACCTGAGTATTGGGATGAAGGTTTCCCTTCGGACGCATCTTGGCGGGAAGAGTAACGTCAATCTTCTCGCTTTCGTAGCGAGCCATCATTTCTTTCTCTTTAAGCTTGGTCTCAAGAGCGTCAAACTCACCCTGTGCCCAAGTCTTAATCTCGTTAACTTTCTTACCGTATTCGGCTTTTAATTCATTGGGAATCTTGCCCATCTCTCTCATGAGAGTGCCGATTTTACCGGTTTTTGAGTCCATAAGGCTCTTACGGTACTCAAAAGCTTCTTTGGAGCTTGCAAGTGCCTTGAGGCCTTCGGTGACTTCTGCTTTAATCGCAGAGAGTTTCTCGGTTAATTCATTCAAATCAGCCATTTTATCCTCCTCTTTACGTGTGTTCTGCCACGGATTTCTATGCAAAAGAAAATCCCATGGCAACTGTTAATTGCCATGGGACGAATAATCGCGGTACCACCCATGTTCGAGCCGATATTATATCCGCTCGCACTCTTTGCGCCGTAATGCTGCGCTGCATCCACTTATACTCGCCGGTGAGCCGGGTTGCTTTCGTGGAAAGCTCCGATGTTGAAATTCATATATGTCTTCTGCCATGACGCTCTCAACCGGTGACGTCACTCTCTGTCGACTCCGTACATATACTACTTACGCATCTTCATTGCTTCTTTGGATTATAACCTTGTAAAAAAAATCTGTCAACACCTATCTTAAAACAACGCTTGACTGGGCGGGAATCGTAATCTTGGTACCATCAAGCTTCGCTTCGGGCATTTCAGCCTTTCCGCTTTCAAGAATCGCCTCGGTATTCTCCACGCCTATGCATGCCGCAACAGTGTTAAAAGAATACTGCGTCACTTCCGACAAATCCAGAGTTTTGGCGCTTGTGGTAGTGTTGTGAAGCACGCACACCTGCTTGCCGTTATACTCGCTTATAAAGCCGCCGGCCTTGGAATCGGCAAAAGAAAGGGCCGTATAATCCCCAAGGTAAATCTCGGGATTGGCGCGACGAATCATAATAAGCCTCTTGTAGTAATTGTAAAGGCTCATTTCGTCAAGGAGCTGGTCCGAAAGGGTTCCGTTGGTCTGAAGACTGTCATCATAATCGGAGCCTGTAGGATTCTTAACGGTATCGCCGTCACCCCAGAGCATCGCAAGACGACGGTTGGCATCGGTGTTGGAGCTGCCTCTTGCGCCCTTCATGCCGATTTCTTCACCGTAATATATGAAAGGTGAACCGGGGCCAAGTATGTAGAGATTCGCCGCTACCTTCGCAAAACCGCCCGTATTCTGCATAAATCCCGCAGCTCTGTCCATATCGTGGTTGGTGATAAAGGGTATTATCATGGCATCGGGATTGATTTTCCCGATATTGTCCATGTAACGGTCCACATACTTAACGTAATTGTTCACGTCACCTTTTTTGGCGGTATTGCTGATGTGACCGTCCACCTGTGACATCGAAAAGTTAAAACAGTTAAGGGCCGGCTCGTACATATCCGTTATGGTATCTGAATCCCACACTTCGGCTACGGTGTAGATGTCGGGCTTAATCTTCCTAAGTCTTCCCATAAAATCAATCCAGAATTCCGCATTCCTGTTCTCTTCGCCAAAGTAGATATACTTGGCGGCATCGAATCTGAAGCCGTCTATGCCTACTTCCTCAAGATAGTAACGCGCTACCGTTTCAAGAGTATCACGCACATGTTCGTTGTCGTAGTTAAGCTCCGGCATGTCTCCTGAGAAGTTACACTCATAGTACCAGTCTGAAGCCGCAATCTTTTCAAACCGTCTGCCCGCAACAGGTTCCTTTTCACAAGTGTAGAAATCATAGAATTCCGAAGAAGTATCCTCTCCGCGGCGGGCTTTGCAGAATTCCTTGAACCAGCGGTTTTCTTTGCTGGAGTGATTGATAACAAAGTCCATAATAACCTTGATGCCGCGATCGTGGCACTTGGAAACAAGTTCTTTTAAATCGTCCATTGTTCCGAATTCATCGTCCACCGCCATGTAATCCGCCACATCGTACTTGTGATAGCTGGGGGATTCGTTGATGGGTGAAAGCCAGATGCCTTCGATTCCAAGGCTCTTTCCGGATTTGACGTCTCCGTCGTTGAGATAATCGAGTCTGTTGATAATGCCTCTCAAATCCCCGAGACCGTCACCGTCGGAGTCGGAAAAAGAACCTACAAATATTTCATAGAATACTCTGTGGTTGTCTTCTTTGGGCACATCAAATATCCCGTCAAAAGAAACGTCCTTAACGATATATTCGTCGGTTTCTTCTGCCACGGGTTTGGTCTTGCCGCATGCTGTCATCATAACCATAACCATTGCCGCTACACAGGCAAATATCCTTTTTTTAATCACTTATACCTCCCAAAAGAGAAGGGCAGGTCAAAGGCCTGCCCCATTAATATCAATTCTTTAACCTTTAACCGCGCCGCCTGTAACGCCTTCAACGTAGTACTTCTGAAGGAACAGGAACAAAATCGTAACAGGAACAGCAACCACAACGCCGCCGGCACAGAACATGGTATATCGACTGCCTATGGCGTCCGCAGTAAGCCATGAGTAAAGACCTACCGCCGTGTTCATGCCCGCCTGATTACCAAAGGATATGAACTTGGCAAATACGTAGTCTCCCCAAGGACCCAGGAAAGCTGTCAGTATCGTATAAATTACGATAGGCTTGGAAAGAGGCAGAATCATTTGTACAAATACCTGAAGTCTGTTGGCTCCGTCGATTCTGGCCGCTTCGTCAAGGGACATGGGAATGGTATCAAAGAAGCCCTTTGAAATGTAGTAGCCCATACCCGAGGAAGCACAGTATACAAGTATCAGACCGGGAACCGCATGAGCTTCGGTAAGTCCCAAATCCTTTAATACTCTGTAAAGAATAATCATACCGAGGATTCCGGGGAAGAGACCTAACACAAGCATAAACTGCATTAAAAACTTTCTCAGTTTAAAGCGGAATCTCGAAAGTGTATAACTCATACAAAGAACGATTACCGTCTGAAGTACGCACACCACAAGAGCAATAAAGAAAGTGTTGGCATACCATTTGGTAAAGTTACTCTGGAACAGATCAACATAGTTCTTAAGTCCCCATACTTTGGGAAGAACATATCCTACCTGATGAGTACTCTCTGTTCTGAAGGACTGACACACAATACAAACGAAAGGAATCAGCCATATAACGCTCATGATAATGAGGATAATGTAAACAAAAAAGTTGGAAAGGTTTCTTTTGAATCTCATACCCATTATGCAAAATCCCCCTCATTTTTATTGGAACCGAGTCTGTTGTATACCAAAAGGGTAAAGGCAGACACGATTATAAAGATTATGATACCTACAACCGATGCCATGTAGTATGCGGATTCGGTACCCTGTGTAATCTTAAACAGCCAGGTAATCAGGAGGTCCGTGTAACCTACGCCGCCCGTAACGTGGGTCGCGTTGGGATTGGCGGGACCGCCGCCGGTAAGCAGGTAAATAACGTTGAAGTTATTCATGTTACCCGTAAAGTTGGTAAGAAGGTAAGGAGCCGTTACGAACAGCATATAAGGCATTGTAATGTACCTGAACTGCTGGAAGGGATTGGCTCCGTCGATTCTTGCGGACTCATAAAGGTCTGCGGGAATATTCATAAGAATACCCGTTGCAATAAGCATCATGTAAGGAATACCTATCCAGACGTTAAGC
>CAMNCH010000060.1 GCA_946534145.1 uncultured Lachnospiraceae bacterium | reverse complement strand
CAACAAGTACGGTCTTCCCTGGGTAGTGGATGAGAATCCGGTTAAGGTAGAATAATTCGGGAGATGCTTCCGAATATTACGGAGAAAAGATTGGTAAACTATCCTGCTTTTGAAAAAATAAATACACCCGCATATGTGGCGGATGAGGCTAAACTCATTAAGAATCTTGAGATTTTGAAGTCAGTGCGTGAAGCGGCAGACTGTAAGATTTTGCTGGCACAGAAGGCTTTTTCAATGTTTTCTTTATACCCACTCATGGAAGGGTATCTTGACGGCACCACTGCCAGCGGGCTTTTTGAGGCAAGACTCGGTCGCGAAGAGTTTAAGGGTGAGGTGCATGTTTTTTCGCCTGCTTACAAGGACTCTGAGTTCGACGAGATTGTTGCTGTGTCCGACCATATAGTGTTTAATTCGGTGGCCGAGGTTATGCGTTATCATGACAGATGCGTCGGAAAAAGCATCGGACTTCGCGTAAATCCCGAGTGTTCTACTCAGGAAACGGCTATTTACGACCCTTGCGCACCCGGCTCGAGACTGGGTACTACCCTTGAGAATTTCGATGAGGCAGTGCTTAAGTATATAGACGGACTCCACTTTCATACTTTGTGCGAGCAGGGTTCGGATGCGCTTGAAGTGACTTTGAAGGCTTTTGAAGAGAAGTTCGGGAAATATATTTCCGGCTTAAAGTGGGTAAACTTCGGTGGCGGTCACCACATTACCCGTGATGATTATGACAGGGATTTGCTTATTAAGCTGGTGAGGGATTTCAAGGCCCGTTACGGGGTTGAGGTGTATCTTGAACCCGGCGAGGCTATAGCACTTAACGCGGGATACCTTGTGACACGCGTGTTGGATGTGGTTCACAATGGTATAGATATAGCGATTCTTGATGCTTCGGCGGCCTGCCATATGCCCGATGTATTGGAGATGCCTTACAGACCTCCGCTTTTCGGCTCGGGTCTTAAGGGCGAAAAAAAATATGATTACAGACTGTCTTCCTGCACTTGTCTTGCGGGGGATATTATCGGGGATTATTCTTTTGACGAGCCTCTTAAGCGCGGCGATACACTGGTGTTTGAAGACATGGCTATTTACTCCATGGTTAAGAACAATACCTTTAACGGTATGTGTCTGCCTGACATAGGCTCTCTTGACTGCAATGGTCAATATAGAGTTATTAAGAGTTTTGGATACAAGGATTTCAAGGAGAGGCTTTCATGAAGATAGATTCTTTGCCTTCGCCGGACGGCTTCGGAATGCCGGCTGAATTTGAGCCTCATGAAGCTACAATAATGGTATTTCCCGAGCGCCCCGGCTCCTGGCCCTACGGGGCACAGCCTGCGCAGAAGGTTTTCACTTCGATTATAAAAAAGATAGCCGAGTGCGAAAAGGTGTATGTGGCTGTGAGCGATAACACACGAAAGGTGGCGGAAGAAGCCTTTAAGGACACTCGAAATGTGAATCTTTTGGACATTCCTACCGATGACGCTTGGGCCAGAGATATCGGGCCTACTTTTGTAAAACACCCCGACGGAAGAGTAAGAGGCATCAACTGGCGCTTCAATGCCTGGGGCGGTGAGTATGACGGCCTTTACGCACATTGGGAAAAAGATGATGCATTTGCCGCAGCATTCTGTGACAAGACCGGCTATGATTATTACGATGCCGGAAATTTCGTACTGGAAGGCGGCTCTGTTCACTCGGACGGTGCGGGAACCGTAATGGTGACCGAGAGTTGCCTGCTCAGTAAAGGAAGAAATCCTGAACTTTCCAAGGCGGAAATTGAGAACAAACTTAAAGAGTATCTGGGAGCGGAACGCGTTATTTGGCTGCCCCGCGGTATATACAATGATGAGACCAACGAGCATGTGGACAATGTCTGCGCTTTTATCGGTGCCGGTGAAGCGGTACTCGCCTGGACCGACGACGAAAACGACCCTCAGTACGAGATGTCGCTGTCCTGTCTTAAAGTGCTTGAGGCAGCAGGCGTGACGGTTCACAAGCTTCCCATTCCCGATGTTCCCGTAACCGTAACACCCGAGGACCTTGAGGGTTATGTCTTTGAAGAAGGCGAGGATGTGAGAGAAGTGGGAGAGAGACTGGCGGCAAGTTATGTTAACTTCTATTTCTGCAACGATTATGTTCTTTTGCCTCAGTTCGGCGGTGAAAACGTGGAGAGCGACAAGAGAGCGGTGGAAATAATGACTGAGTTATGTAAACCCAGAACAGCAATCCCTGTTCCCGCAAGAGATATTATTGTGGGTGGCGGGAATATACATTGTATTACGCAGCAACTTCCGAAAGGAGTTAAGTCATGAGAAAAGTTAAAGTCAGTGCCATTCAGTTTTCGATGACACGCAACGTTAAAGAGAATATAGACAAGGCCGACAGGCTGGTGCACGAAGCGGCAGTGAAGGGCGCGAATATTGTTCTTTTGCCTGAACTCTTTGAGAGACAGTATTTCTGCCAGGAACGTGTGTATGAATATTACGATTATGCCGAGACGGTAGGTGACAACGCAGCAGTTAAGCATTTTACAAAGGTTGCGGCGGAACTTGGTATCGTATTAATCGTAAGCTTTTATGAGAAGGATGTTAATGTTCTTTATAACAGCGCGGCTGTAATCGATGCGGACGGAACCGTGCTCGGAATATACAGAAAGACCCATATTCCGGACGATCATTTTTATCAGGAGAAGTTTTATTTTACTCCCGGTAATACCGGTTTCAAGGTTTGGGATACCCGTTTTGGAAAGATTGGCGTGGGAATCTGTTGGGACCAGTGGTTCCCGGAGACTGCAAGAGCACTTGCGGTTAATGGGGCGGAACTTTTGTTTTACCCCACGGCCATCGGTTCGGAACCTATTCTTGAAAGCGACAGCGCAGGTCACTGGCGCCGCACCATGCAGGGTCACGCGGCCGCAAATGTCATGCCCGTCATCGCCGCCAATCGTTATGGGCTTGAAAAAGTTGAGCCTTCGGAAGCTAACGGCGGACAGGAATCTTCTTTAAACTTTTACGGTTCTTCTTTCATAGCAGACCAGACCGGTGATATAGTTAAATCGGCGGGAAGAGACAGTGAGGAAGTATTGGTGCATGAGTTTGACCTTGACGAAATCGCCGCACACCGCTTATCCTGGGGCATCTTCAGAGACCGCCGCCCGGAATGCTATGGAGACTTAACCCGCTGAGACACTTGTGTCTCATTTGTAAAATAAGGTTTTTGGACGGTCTGTGTCCTTTAAAGCCACGTGTTCTTTTTCCATAATGAGGGTGTAAACAAAAACACACCACAAAGGAGATTATTCATGAAAAAGAACATTTTATTAATTATCAGCGGAACACTTCTTGTACTCGGAGTTGTACTTTTAATTCTGGTAGAAGTAACCGGAACTTTTACATTACCCATCTGGTGCTACACAGGTTGCTTTGCAATCTCCTGCCTTCTATCAAGCTTTCACTGGAATAGAGTAAGAAGGAACAAAGAAGACTAGCAGCCGACCCGCCCATCATAAGGAGCATGTTATGGATCAGGCCAAAATCGGACTATATTTAAAAGAACTTCGCAAAGAAAAGAATCTTACCCAGGAAGAACTTTCCGAGAAACTGGGAGTCTCAAGAAGAAGTGTATCGCGCTGGGAGACCGGCAACACTCTTCCGGACCTGGACCTTTTAATAGAACTGTCCGACTTTTATGACGTAGACCTTCGCGACATGCTCACCGGTAAAACGGAGGACGCCTCTATGGACAAAGAATTAAAAGAAACCGCTTTAATGGTGGCTGAATTCAGCAACGAAGAGAAGCTTAGAGTTACCAAACGCTTTCACATTATGTTTTTGGTAGGTATCATTGCTTTTGCGGCATATTTGGTAAGTATCTTTGCCGACCTCGGAGAAAGCCCGTTTGTGGCCTTTTTGCAGGGTGTTACCCTTGGCATTTCTTTCGGAATGCTCGTAATCGGGTTTATCATTACAAGCCACAACGCCGAGAAATTAAGGCAGGCCAAACTCAGGATGCTTAAATCTCTTTCAGATAAGAATAAATAAATCGAAATAAAAGAAGGCCATCCCCGAAGGGATGGCCCAAACTTTTTATGAGAGGATTGAGGAGTTACATAATGACCTCAACCTTATATTCTTTCTTGCCCTCTACAAAAGGAATTACGGTCCCTTCAACTTCCTGACCGTCTACGATGAGCTTCTTAACGCCCTTCTGAGAACCGTTAGTCTTAACGGAGATTTCGTAGGTAGCACCGCGGAACTTACGGGTTACCTTGAAGTCGCCGAAGTCTGAAGGTACGCAAGGGTCAACGGAAAGTCCCTTGTGGGTAGGATATACGCCGAGGATGTACTGAGAGATGTTAACAAAGGTCCAAGCGGCGGTACCTGTAAGCCAGGAGTTCTTGCCTTCGCCGGGAATGTAAGCGTCGTTACCTGCTACCATTTGGCAGTATACGTAAGGCTCGGTCTTGTGAATCTCGGAGATTTCTTCGGTGTAAGCGGGACAGGTCTTTTTGTAGATTTCGAATGCTCTGTCGCCACGGCCGATAACTGTTTCTGCGATGGAAACCCAGGGGTTGTTGTGGCAGAAGATACCGGCGTTTTCCTTGTATCCCGGAGGATAGGAGGAAATTTCACCAAGCTCTAAGTGGTAAACTGTGTAAGCGGGCTGTAAAATCATTACGCCGTACTTACAGTCAAGGTATTTCTTAACGGAATCAAGAGCCTTCTCGGCAAGTCCTTCTTTGACACCGATGCCGGCCAAAGAACAGAATCCGTTGGACTCAATAAAGATCTTACCTTCTTCACATTCCTTGGAACCGATTTTATTGGAATATGCGTCATAAGCTCTTACGAACCAGTCGCCGTCCCAGCCTGCTTCAAGGACTGCATCATACATAATCTTAACTTCACGACGGGCACGCTCTGCCTCAGCGTTATCGCCGAGAAGCTCTGCAAGCTGAGCATACTCTTCACCGTACTTAACAAACATACCTGCAATGAATACGGACTCCGCAACGGGGCCTTCGGAAGGTCCGAAGCACTGGAAGGATTCACCGGGATGCTCTGAGAAGCAGTTTAAGTTAAGGCAGTCGTTCCAGTCTGCACGGCCGATAAGAGGAAGCTTGTGAGGTCCCTTGTTGTTAACCGTGAAGTCAAAAGAACGCTTTAAGTGCTCCATCAAAGTGGTGGCAACGGACATGTCGTTGTCGTAAGGTACGATTTCCTTCAAAATCGATACGTCACCGGTTTCACGTACATATGCGGAAGTACCTGCGATGAGCCATAAGGGATCGTCGTTGAAGCCCGAACCGATGTCGGAGTTACCGCGCTTGGTAAGGGGCTGGTACTGGTGATATGCGGAACCGTTCTCAAACTGTGTGGAAGCGATATCGATGATACGCTCGCGGGCACGTTCGGGAATTAAGTGTACGAAACCGAGAAGGTCCTGGTTGGAATCTCTGAAGCCCATGCCACGGCCGATACCGGACTCGAAGTAAGAAGCGGAACGGGACATATTGAAGGTAACCATACACTGATACTGGTTCCAGATGTTAACCATACGGTTAACCTTGTCGTTGGAGCTTTCAAGTGTATAGATAGAAAGAAGATTGTCCCAATATTCTTTTAATTTGGCAAAAGCCTTGTCAACATCGGCATCAGTCTGATATTTTGAAATAAGAGCCTTAGCGGGTTTCTTGTTGACTACGTTTTTGGACTCCCACTTGTCATTGTCGGGGTTTTCACAGTAGCCTAAGATAAATACGTAGGACTTGGTCTCGCCGGGTTCAAGCTTTACGGTGATTTCGTGAACCGCAACGGGTGACCAGCCGTGAGCGATGGAGCCTGTGCAGGCGCCCTTATCGAAGACTACCTCGGGATCGTGATTGTCACGATATGCGCCGAGGAAATTTTCGCGCTGTGTATCGAAACCGTCAATCTTGGTATTAACGTGATAGATAGCGTAGTGATTACGACGTTCTCTGTACTCGGTCTTGTGATAAATGGTGGAGTCGATAACTTCTACCTCGCCGGTTGAGAAGTTACGCTGGAAGTTCTGCATATCATCTGCCGCATTCCAAAGACACCACTCAACATAGGAGAAGAGCTTAAGTTCCTTGACAGAATCGGTGTTGTTGGTAAGCTTAAGCTGATTGATTTCGCAGGTGTCGTCTGTGGGCACAAAAGCAAGAACCGAAGCGCTTACGCCGTTCTTGGAAGAATTCCACTTGCTGTAGCCGATACCATGACGGCACTCATAAGAGTCAAGGTCAGTCTTGGTAGGCATCCAGCCGGGGTTCCAGACGGTGTTGCCGTCTTTAATATAGTAGTACTTACCGTTGGAGTCTCCGGGTACGTTATTGTAACGGAATCTGGTAAGTCTTAATAATTTGGCGTCCTTATAGAAACTGTAACCTCCCGCGGTGTTTGATATAAGGGAAAAGAAATCGTTGGTGCCAAGGTAGTTAATCCAGGGCAGGGGTGTTTTGGGTGTTGTGATGACGTATTCTTTGGCGGCATCATCAAAGTAGCCAAACTTCATAGCTGTCTCCTTTTTGCGTGATTTACGTTAAAGTAAACGATTAAGTAAACTGTAGAAACGGAAAGCGGTCCGTTTTTTATATATTATAAAAAAACGTACATAAAATCAATAGAAAATTCTGTATTGAATTTTAAAATAAATAATATTATACTAAAATTGCGAAAACGATTAAGGAAGATTTCGAGGGGCGCCGTATTGGACGGTGCAGCGGCATCTTCTTTGGTCAGACGGAGGAAATATGGTATCCATGAAGGACATTGCGACAAAGTGTAACGTCTCTGTCGCAACGGTTAGCAAAGCCCTTAACGATCGAAATGATGTAGGTGAAGAAACCCGTGAACTTATTAAGCGCACGGCCAAAGAAATGGGTTATTCGCCCAATTCTCTTGCCAGAGCTTTAAGGACGAATCGTTCTTATAATATAGGAGTTCTTTTTGTGGACGAAGGCAGAAGCGGCCTTACCCACGATTATTTTGCAAACGTTCTGGACAGTTTCAAGGCTACCATTGAGGATCACGGCTACGACCTTACCTTCATAAACTGCTCCAAGAAACGTGAGCCGAGGCTTTCCTATCTTGAGCACAGCCGTTACAGAGGCTATGACGGAGTTGTTATTGCCTGTATCGATTTTACGGATCCGGAAGTCATTGAACTTGCCAATTCCGATATTCCTCTTGTTACCATCGACTATATGTTTAACAATCATTCCGGCGTTGTTTCCAATAACTATGCCGGCATGACCGAACTTATGAAATATATTGTCTCCAAAGGACACAGAAAGATTGCTTATGTATGCGGTGAAGACACTGCGGTTACCAGAAACCGTCTGGCTGCCTTTTACAAGGTCCTTGAGGAAAACCATATTGAAATCCCCGATGACTATGTAATGCATGGCGCATACAGAAGCATCAACAGAACCGAGAAGTTTACGGATGCTTTGCTTGACCGTCCCGACAGACCCACCTGTATTTTGTACAGTGATGACTATTCTGCAATGGGCGGCATCAATTCGGTGCGCCGCCACGGCTTAAGCGTTCCAGAGGACATCTCCATTGCCGGATACGACGGTATTACCCTTGCTGCCAAACTTCAGCCTTCCCTTACCACCATCAGGCAGGACACACAGGCCATAGGAGAGCACGCAGCCATTAAACTTTTGAATCTTATCGAACATCCCAGAACCGAAGCCCTCGAGCAGATAGTGGTAGACGGTACCCTGGTACCGGGTAAATCGGTGGCGGATATTAATTAATTTACGCTGTGGCAACCGATACTGACTCATGTTTTGTGAAATACCAAAACATGAGCGGAACTCTTCGCGTGGAATTGCATTTTAAAGCTAATGCAATTCCATCAAGAACCTAAAGGACAGGTTCTTGATTCCTAATGATATTTTCTTTTTCATACTCTTTTCTCATTCTGAATGGGCAGGTCCTAGTGGCCTGCTCATTTGCCGTTTATGGAGTATAGGCATAAAAGAACAGAAAAAGAAACTAAATTGCCTCTTTTTTGTTTATCCTTCTAGTACTAAGGTACTAATTATGCAACGTGCACAAGAAAATGATTGGTACTTTGGTACTATTTCATGTTGCAAAACTAGTACCAAGGTACTATTATTAAACCATCGATAAAGCCAAGTTCTCCACTTGGACTTAATCAATACCCTATTAACAGGTATTATACTCCCCTCAAGGAAAAGGCATCGCAGGGCGCGGTGCCTTTTCTCTTTCTTGACACATCTTCCCACCTAAACTATTATTTCCTTATGAGAAAATTCGAACTTATAGCTCCCTGCCATTTCGGCCTTGAGAGCGTACTTAAAAAAGAAATAATCGATCTCGGATATGACGTATCCGAGGTTTCGGACGGCAAAGTAACTTTTATCGGTGACGATGAAGCCATAGCAAGGGCCAATATAGGACTTCGTACGGCTGAACGTGTACTTATTAAAGTAGGTTCTTTTACCGCCACCACCTTTGAAGAACTGTTTGAGGGTACCAAGGCTCTTGACTGGGAGTCTTACATACCCGCGGACGGACGCTTCAATGTTGTGAAGGCGGCTTCTGTTAAGAGCAAACTTTTTTCGCCTTCCGATATACAGTCCATCATGAAAAAAGCCATGGTGGAGCGCTTAAAGAGTGTTTACAATGTAAGCTGGTTTGAGGAAAACGGAGATGACTATCCCGTTCGTGTGACCCTTATGAAGGATGAGGTTACCGTGGGACTTGATACCACGGGCGTGAGCCTTCACAAGAGGGGCTACAGAAAGCTTGTGTCCAAAGCACCTATTGCCGAGAACCTTGCGGCTGCCCTTTTGGACCTTACGCCCTGGCACGCCGACAGAATTTTGGTGGACCCTTTCTGCGGTTCCGGCACATTTCCCATTGAAGCTGCCATGAAAGCTGCCAATATGGCTCCGGGCATGAACAGAGATTTCACCGCAATGGACTGGCAGGGAATTGTGGCACCCAAGATATGGAAGGATTCTTTTGACGAGGCCCGCGACCTTGTTAACCTCAATATAGAGACGGATATTCAGGGCTATGACCTTGACGGCAGTATGGTGGAATCCGCAAGAGCCAATGCGAAACTTGCGGGAGTGGACAAACTCATTCATTTCCAGCAAAGAGACGTTAAGGACTTAAGTCATGCCAAAAAATACGGATTTATCATTACCAACCCTCCCTACGGCGAGCGACTTGAGGAAAAGGCGGCGCTGCCTGCTTTGTATGCGACCCTCGGCGAGCGGTTTAAGAATCTTGACGACTGGTCCATGTACATCATCACCGCTTACGACGGAGTGGAAGCCGCCATCAACAGAAAGGCTGACAAAAACCGTAAGATTTACAACGGTATGATGAAGACCTATTTTTATTCCTTCATGGGCAAAAAGCCCGGAAAGAAGTAGTTTTGGAAGAAAGATACGCTGACAGAGGCAAATTAATAAAGGTATCTTTGATAATCACGATTATTGCAAGTGTCCTTTCTTTTTCCGTTTTGATAGCTTACGCGGCTCAAAAGACCATTATTATCAGCGAAGAAACGGAAGGCGATGATTCGTGGCTTTACGGCTATAACGATCTTTACTGGGACATAGATACAAAGAATCTTACAGATTCCAAGATTAACGTTTTAAAGGTGTTTATTCCCTCGGATTCATCCATGTCCGATGTGTCCATGGGCGTAAGATACGATCAAAAATCCGTGAGCATCAGGATAAAGAACACGAGGGAGTCCTATTTTCTTTCGGAGCCTCCCAGGGGCAACTATGAGCATGTTGAGGTTGCCCGCGGCGTTTACGATATGAAGGATACCACCATAATCTTCGAACTGGATGAGCCTTGCGTGTGCGATATGACGCCAAACGGCAGGGTTTTAGAACTTCGCTTTACACCCGTAAGCAAAATCGAGGGCCCCATAGTTATGATAGATGCGGGACACGGCGGTTATGAGACCGGCACCAGGGTGGGAAATGTTACGGAGAAAAACGTGACCCTTTCTTTGGCCTTAACGGTGCGGGAAATGTGCAAGGACAAGCCTTATACGGTGCTTCTTACGAGGCAGGACGATGCGTACCTGGGAGTGACGGAGCGTGTTAAATCCATTGAGGCTGTAGGTGCGGATTATTTTGTGGGCATCCATTTATCCACCGATGTGGAAGATACCAAAAAGTTCGGAATGTCTGCTTTTTACAATCCGCTGTATTACCACAACGGCCTTGAAAATGCGGAGTTTGCCGATATTTTGCTAAAGAAAGCGGCCACCGCGGCAAGGGACAAGGCTCTCGGAGTTTTTGAAGCCGGCGAAGACGAAGCGGCCCTTAAGGTGCTTGACATTCCTTCGGCTTACCTTTATGCAGGATACATATCCAATACGGATGAGGCCAGACTTTTGGGTGATTCCGAATATATTAAAAAAATAGCGGGGGGCATAGTGGAAGCCCTCGATACGGTCATAGGACCGGAAGGAGACTTAAAACAGTGAATGTTATTTTTGCTACGGGCAATAAAGATAAAATGTCCGAAATACGTGAAATTCTGGACGGAATGCATGTAGTTACAAGCGTTAAGTCCATGAAAGAGGCGGGCGTTGACACGGATATAGAAGAAAACGGCACTACCTTCGAGGAGAATGCCATGATTAAGGCCCGCGCCGTATTTGAAGCGGCCAAAGAAAAAGGACTGGAAAACGTGCTGGTTCTTGCCGACGACTCGGGACTTTGCGTTGAAGCTCTCGGCGGCGAGCCCGGAATTTACTCCGCAAGATACATGGGCAAGGACACCTCATACCGCATTAAAAACGCCAACCTTATCGAGCGTGTCAACAAAGAAGGCCACGGCAACAGAAACGCTCAGTTCGTCTGCTGTATCGCCGCAGTTTTCCCCGACGGCACCGAGAAAGTGGTCAGAGGCGTAGTGGACGGTGAGATAGCGGACAAAGAATACGGTGAGAACGGCTTCGGCTTTGACCCTATTTTTTACGTTCCGAGGCTTCATTGCACCACAGCACAGCTTAAGCCCGAGGAAAAACATGCCATCAGCCACAGAGGCAATGCCTTAAGAATGATGAGGAAAGTGATAGCCGAGTATGAAGGCCCTGATAGTAAGTGATACTCACGGATACGACAAAAACTTCTATGAAGTAATAGAAAAAGAAGGACCGGTGGACATGGTTATTCATGCGGGCGACATTTCGGGGAGCGAAAGGGACTTCAGAAGAGAGTTAAACTGTGCCCTTAAGATGGTTACCGGCAACAACGACTGGGGCTCCTCCCTTAAGTCCGAAGAACTGTTTGAATTTGACGGTTATACCGTATATCTGACCCACGGTCACCGGGACGGAGTTTACTACGGTACCGAGAGGCTTATATACAAAGCGGCAGAGCTTGGGGCAGATATTGTGATATACGGTCACACCCACGTGCCTGCCATCGAGTATGACGAAGATTATCATGTATGGGCGGTGAATCCGGGAAGCCTGTCTTTGCCCCGTCAAAACGGCCATCAGGCCAGCTTTTTAATCATGGAAACAGACCGCTTGGGTGAGGTTCATTTTTCGATAAAATATTTGTAAAAGTTTTTGTTGACATATGAAAAACCCTATTATATAATCTTTCTTGCGTCACGAGGACGCGGTCCTATTTCGGGGTGTGGCTCAGCTTGGTAGAGCGCCTGGTTTGGGACCAGGAGGTCGCAGGTTCGAATCCTGTCACCCCGATCCTTTACGCGGGTGTAGTTCAATGGTAGAACACCAGCCTTCCAAGCTGGATACGTGGGTTCGATTCCCATCACCCGCTTTCAGTACGTCTACGGACGTTCTGAGTGAATATAGTTTTCAGAATCGTAATCTGTGTCCGTAGCTCAGCTGGATAGAGCAACGGCCTTCTAAGCCGTGGGTCGGGGGTTCGAATCCCTTCGGGCACATTTTTTATATGGTGGCTATAGCGTAGTTGGTTAACGCGCCAGATTGTGGTTCTGGAGATCGAGGGTTCGAGTCCCTCTATCCACCTTTACGGAATCATGAACCTGTCCTTTAGGTTTATGACAAAACTGTTTTAGCTTTAAAAAACAGTTTTGCGCGGAGCGTTCCGCTTTCGCTTTGGTATTTCACAAAGCGGAAGTCAGTAGTGGTTTTACAGAATCACTAAAGAATCCAAGTGGGTATCTTTGGAGTAAGCTTTGGGCTATCGCCAAGCGGTAAGGCACAGGACTTTGACTCCTGCATTCGGCAGTTCGAATCTGCCTAGCCCAGTTGGTAACTTTTAATTGAATATGGGCTACTAGCTCAGGTGGTAGAGCACTTGACTTTTAATCAAGTTGTCCCGGGTTCGAGTCCCGGGTGGCTCATTGAAAAGAGAGACAAACTGTGGTTTGTCTCTTTTTTTTTAACTAAATCAAGGTATAATTATAGATAGTGGGTTATGGTTTAATCTTTGTACGAGGTGCAAGATGATTAAAGAAATCTTGATATGTGTATTGGCGGTATCGACGGTTCTTTTATTGTACGGTTTCTTTTACGAGAAGAAACGTCTGTCCAATATCTTAAGCAACAAGGAAAAAGAAGCGGTTGACGCTCTTACGGAGCGTGATTTTGCGGTCAATGAGGCAAAGGCCAAGACCGATTTCCTGGCCAACATGAGCCATGAAATCAGAACTCCCATGAATGCCATCAGCTGTGCCACGGAGCTTCTTTTGAAGGGCAATCCCCAGGAAGAGCAAAAGAGTTATCTCGGCATTATCAAAAGTTCCTCCGACAGCCTTCTTGACATCGTCAACGATATTTTGGACTTTTCCAAGATGGATGCGGGCAAAATGCGCCTTGTGGAGACTCCCTACAGGATTAAAAGCGTCATTTCGGACGTTGAAAATATGATTTCATTAAGACTCAGCGCCGGCAAAGTGGCTTTCACGGTGGACATCGATCCTTCTTTTCCGAGGGAAGTCATCGGCGATGAAGTCAGGGTCAAACAGATTCTTGTCAATTTACTCAACAATTCGGTCAAATATACTACCAGCGGCTTTATTTCTTTGTCCGTTTCCTACGAGCGTCTGTCCAAGGACAACATAGACATAAGTTTTGTCATCAAGGATTCGGGTTGCGGCATTCCGCCGTCAGAAAAAGAAAAACTGTTTAAGCGCTTCGAGCAGGCTGATGTAGTGAACCATCGCTACACGGAAGGCACCGGCCTCGGACTTGCAATATGCAATCAGTTGGCCACCATGATGGGCGGCAAGGTTACCTTCGAAAGCGAACTGGGCAAAGGCTCAACCTTTACGGCAACCGTGAGACAGCGTCTTAATGAGGCCTCCGAGGAGCCCATCGTCAATGTTTCCGAACATAATTCTTTGGAAGCCTGCGTCTGGGAGGACAATGTTTATTACAGGGAAAGCCTTCTTTTGACCCTCTCAAGACTTAATGTCACTACACACAGTATTTTTAACAGAAATGAACTGCAGGATGTTCTGTCGAATGCCAAGATAGATTATGTTTTTTCTTCCGACAATCACGGCTGGGAGGTTAACTCCGCGGTCAAGAAGCATTCACCCACCACAATTCCCGTGCGCATTAACGACCCGGGAGAGCGGGGCAATATAATCGATGAGGTGGTGCTTACAAGACCCACGGATATCTTCGGAATTGTGGATGTGTTTAACAGCGAGAAATTCAGGGACAGATACCACGGCGATTATGCAGGCAAGCTTATGACCCCTGATGCACGAATTCTTGTGGTGGATGACAACCGCGTGAATTTGAAGGTTGCCAAAGCTTTGTTTGAAACCTTCAGCGCCAAGGTCACGGCGGTGGATTCGGGCTTTGAGGCAATTGAAAAGGTTAAATCCGGCGAAGAATACGATTTAATCTTCATGGACCACATGATGCCGGGTATGGACGGTGTGGAAACCGCCAAAAAGATATGGGAGCTTCAGAGCGAAAACAGGACTCCGATAATAGCCCTTACTGCCAATGCGGGCGAAGAAGTGGAGAAGCTTTTCGCCGAGGCGGGCTTAAACGACTTCATCACCAAGCCCATCGTTATGAAGCACCTTAATTTCGTAATGCAGAAGTGGCTTCCCAAGAACAAGCAGATTTTTACGGAAGCCGCCCCCGAAACCGGCAGAACTGCCAAAGAAGATGAACCTTCTTTTGTACCCGAGGAAGGACTTCAGAAGGTCTGGAACGACATGAAGATATTCCTTGACGAGCTGACCATGTATCTTGACAAGAGCGGAACCCTTCTTAACGAAATTTCAACGGTCGGCGCCATTGACGAGAAAATAAAGCTTACCAAAGAGCTTCGCACCATTACCGATTCTGTGGGCGCGGTCAAACTAAAAGGTATGCTTTCCGAACTTATTAACATAGGAAGTATCGGCGAAGGCACTCTTTTTGACGCCAGACTCGACCGTGTTCTCACCGAGCACAGCATCGCCACCGCCGCCATGCGCGAATATGTCGAGAATGAGAAAAAAGAACAGCAGGAAGACATCTTGACTATTACATAGTGCACAAGTTATAATGTCCAAGTGCGATTTCTCGCACTTACGCGGGTGTGGCGGAATTGGCAGACGCGCCAGATTTAGGTTCTGGTGGGCGACCGTGCAGGTTCAAGTCCTGTCACCCGCATTGTAACTATAAAAGACTCGAGTCATGTATTCATGATTCGAGTTTTTTATTATGAATAATAAAATGGAAAGTTTACTTGACATTTTACCAACCTTTACTATAATGAAAATGTAAA
>CAMNCH010000059.1 GCA_946534145.1 uncultured Lachnospiraceae bacterium | reverse complement strand
ATATGAAGATTCTTATTATCCTGAAACCTCGCTTTTAATATTTCTAACATGGTTTTCCCTCCAATTCTCCGATTTGACATGCTTCAAGCAAGCGACAATTCAATTGTCTTAGTATTATCGAACAAGGAAATATTTTTACTTAGTTACACTGTCAGCTCTTGCGTATAAAGTTTTTCTTCCGGCTCCAATACGAATAAGCGTGCCGTCGTCAACAAGTTTTTTTAATGCGGATTCAACAGAAGAACTACCCAAACTCGGGCAGGATACCAAAACCTCCTGTTTGGAAAACTTCCCAATTCTTTCGCTAATGTACGCCTTCACTATGTCATATGAAGTGCTTTTGGTTCCGGCTTTTTCTGCAACAGTAAACCTGGATTCAAACTCGCGATAACAGGAAAGTATCACTCCAAGCATGTATTTTATAAACGGCTTCGGATCGTTCTTTTCTTCATTCCAGCCTTTATCTGCTTTCTGCAAAGCATCATAGTAGGACTCTTTTGTTTCGGCAATCGCTTTTTCTATACTGATATACTGTCCAACAAGATAACCGCTTCTATATAACAAAAGAAGTGTCAGTAGTCTGCTCATTCTTCCGTTACCATCATTAAACGGATGAATGCACAAAAAATCCAATATAAAACACGGAATAAGGATTAGCTCGTCTACCAATTCTTTATCCAGAGCCGACTGATAGTTTTCACATATCATATTGACAGCATCCGGTGTTTCATAAGGTTCAAGCGGCTTGAAGAGTACAACCTTCTCTCCGTTTTCAAGAACCATATCTATTTCATTGGGTGTTGTCTTGAATTGACCACCATATGAATAGTTCGTATACTTTAGCAGATCCCTGTGCATCTGCAGAATGTAATTGCTCTTGATAGGCAACATATCATAATTCTCATGGACAAGATTAAGAACATTTCTATATCCCAGGATTTCTTCCTCATCTCTGTTTTTCGGGGTGGTTTTATCTGCCACAAGCTGCTTTAATCGCGATCCTGTAGTGATGATGCCCTCAATTCGGTTGGAAGCTTCCGTACTTTGTATCTTTGCTATCTCAATGAGGCGCTCCAATTCTACAGGTTTCTGCCTGAGAAAGAGCTCCTGTTTTCCTTTATATTCATGGATCTTTGAGATATACGATATAATTTCGTTATCCCATGTCATATCGGCAAGTTTTGAATAATCAAATTCTCTCATCCGATCCACCATCTTCTTTCTCCCAAGCGATTCTGCTTTCTCCCAAATTATAATATGTATTGGGAGAAATATCAACGGATTTGGAAGAAAACCAGCTCGTTGTCATAGCACGCTATTCTGGAATAAAATCGTAATACTAGAGGAATGCTGGAAGGCTGAAGCAGAAATCCTATCAAGCGACATTCCCGGTGCCATCGAGTTTCTTAATACGTGTACTGAAGCCGAATTTAGTTGGATGGCTGAAGTCTTTGACGATGTTATTTCGATAACAAAAAGTCGAGAACTGTATCAGGCTATGTGGAATCGCTATGAATCTCCAGAAAATTCCGAGTATAAAGAAGTCAATTTAGTTGATCTTCAGTATGCCAAAGATGCTCTGCCCGACTAATGATATACTTACCGAAACGCAGTATAATGCATAAATATGTCAAAAGTCTTGATTTTATCCATCATTTTGGGAGGCTCTATTTATAGAGCAATACATAAAACTCTTGAAAATAGACTATTTATCTATCATTATCCGGACTTTGAAGCCGGAAATGTGCGGTAATCTAACTGAAACAATGCATAAAAGAGGTGAGATTGAATTTTTTATCCTTCCCACCTCTTTTTTTGCCCTGATTTTTAATAGATAAAAAAGCCTTAAACCAAGGATTTATCCATCCTTGCCCGAAACGGGTATCAGTGCAGCTCACCACCACGCAAAAAAAGCTACCACCTAAGTGATAGCCTTTTTTGAAGAGTACTATGAAAAATTAAGCTTGTTGCCTTATCAAAACTTCAAAATCGTCGCAAGAACTCTCTTCGCGCATATCAAAAGGTCGTCGCGGCCCAGTGCTCCAAGCTCCATGGCTTCTCTGACACGCTCGGGATAGCCTGTTGCCATCTTAAGGTCGTTGCCCGCCAGTATCTCTCTGTATTCCTCGGAGCGGCACCACCAGTCGGTCATGACAAGTCCCTCATAGTGCCATTCGTCACGCAGAATTCCTGTAAGGAGTTCTTTATTTTCCGAAGCTCTCACGCCGTTTATTGCGTTATAAGAGGACATTATGGTGTAGGGATTGGCGTCCTTTACAATGATTTCAAAAGCCTTTAAATATATTTCTCTCAAGGCACGCTCCGAAACTCTCGAATCCGAGTGTTTGCGGTTCGTTTCCTTGTTGTTGCACGCAAAATGCTTGACGCAGGCACCCATGTTATTGGCCTGTATGCCCTGTACCAACGCTCCGGCCAATTTGCCGGTCAGGTAAGGGTCCTCCGAAAAGTACTCAAAGTTCCTGCCGCACATAGGATTTCTGTGAATGTTGACGGCCGGAGTAAGCCACACACAGAGGTTGTTTTCCTTTAGTTCTTCGCCGCCCGCAAAGCCCACTTCACGGGCAATTTCTCGGTTCCAAGAATTGGCTATTACGGTTGCGCTGGGGAATGCGGTTGTCACAATGCCTGTTTCTTTGGCAATTCTGACTCCTGCGGGGCCGTCTGCGGTCTGAGCGTTGGGGATGCCGTACTCGGGCATGTTGCCAAAGCCGTATACATTGCCGACACCCGTATTGGGCTGTCCCCCTATCAAAAAAATGAGTTCGTCATCATTAAGCTGTGCCACAAATTCATCAAGAGTAACCTTCCCGTCCGCCACGTCCTTAAGGGTATGCGCCCCTTCTTTGACAGTCTTCATCAACAGATGCCTTCCCACATGTCGCACTTCGGGAGCCATAGCCTCTTCCGTTCCCGGCTCCACTCTCTTAAGCAGGCACTCGTTTATGTCCTTGTGGGGTCCCTGTGGCATATCTTCGTAAGAACCGTCGCTCAACATACGTTTTGTAAGCTCCGAAGGCACAACCTTGTGCGAAAGCCTGCACAATACTTCGTCACGCTCAAGCACATACTCATAGTCAAGTTTTCGAGCCGTACGCACATTGGCTCCGAGAAAGAACTCGTAGCGGCCGGCCTCGAGTACGTAGGAAGCCTCGCACACACTGCCAAGGTCGTCGTAGGACGCAAGCAAATACCTGCTCACGTGCAAAGAAACCGTCGCGCTCTCTCCCGGCAACAGATTCTCAGTCTTGGCAAAATCCCCCAAAACCCTTGCCGCCTTACCAAGTTTTCCGGCAGGCGCCGATACATACACTGCCACCACATCCTTGCCCTTTAGAGAGCCTGTATTGGTTACTTTTACGTCTATATCAAAGCCGTCGCCGGTCTCGCAAACCCTTACCGCTTCTTCCTCAAAACATGTGTATGAAAGCCCGTATCCAAAGGGATATATAACCTTCTCTGCCGCCCCGGGTATTGTTTCAAAATACCTGTAGCCCACATATATGTCTTCGTTGTATTCTACATAGTCAAAAGAATCATGAAAGCCTTCCGTAGACGGATAATCGGACAGTTCACCCGCAAAAGTATCCGCAAGCTTTCCTGAGGGGTTTTCGTAACCCAACAGTATGTCTGCTGCCGCAAGACCGCCTTCCATACCCGCCTGGCCCATGTAAAGCGCCGCCGAAATCTTCTCATTGTCACGTATCCATCTGCAGTCCGTCACACCGCCGGTATTAAGCACTGCGACCACCTTCTTAAACTTATCCGCGACCGTCTTTATCATTTCTTCTTCGGCAGGTGACAGATAAAAGTCGCCCTTGGGAAACAGTCCTTCGGAAAGCTTCGGTAAGCTCGGAGTCTCCGGCCAGGGATTGTATTCGTTGTTGCATTCTATGCTGCAGCGGTCCCAGCCTTCAGCCGAATAGCGGTTTAACACTATTACCGCAGTATCGGAAAAACCGGTTGCGGCCTCCAGCAATTCACCCGGAATCGCAGGTTCTGCCGTCATGCCCGGTATGAAGCCTTCGTCATACTGCTTCTTTAGTTGCTCTCTGTAAAAATCCGCCACGGGCTCAAAGGGCTTTACACCGCGAAACTTAAATCCTTCATAAAGGGAGCGGACATACGCACAGGACACATCTCCGGAGCCGCCGCCGCCTTTTATATATTCAACCGATGCCTTTCCAAGCAGAACCACTTTTTCCTCCGGACCAAGCGGGAGCGCCGAGTCTGTGTTCTTTAACAAAACCATGCCCTCTGCGGCCGCTCTTCTCGCTATGCCTATATGTTCGGGGCTTGCCGTAACCCGTCTGCCTTCATAAAGCGGAAGTGCAGGCTGGTAAAGAAGCCTGGCCCATTTTTCCATATCGTTCTCCTTAAAATACAGATTTTTGAGCTGTCAGCCCAGGTCCTCGCCGTTGCTCTCGATACATTTTTTGTACCAGAAGAAAGAATCCTTCTTTATACGAGCAAGGTCCTTAAGGTCCTTCTCATCTCTGTTGATGTAAATAAAGCCGTACCTCTTGGTAATGCCCTGATGCGTAGAGATAAGGTCAAAAGCAGACCAGGGTGAATAGCCCATAAGGTGTACGCCGTCGGTTATGGCTTCACGGCAGGCTATAATATGCTTTCTCAGATAGTCTATACGGTAATCGTCATGCACCTTACCGTCTTCCGTAAGCTCGTCCACTACGCCGCAGCCGTTCTCGGTGATGAGAAGGGGAAGTCTGTATCTTTCCCAAAGCTGGCGAAGGGTAAGGCGAAGTCCCACAGGGTCGATGCCCATGTGATAGGATGTGGTTTCCTGAAGAGGATTGTCCACACTTACCGCCATACCGGGTTCTGTCTGCATTCCTGTCATGAACTCTTCGCGGTTTGCGCCTTCTTTACGGCCGGCTGCTTTGGCCTTTTCTCCGTCTTCTATGGACACAAACTTAACTGTTGCAGCTCCGTAATAGTTAAAAGCAATAAAGTCGGGATGGGCATTCTTCATGAACCCGCGGTCTTCTTCTGTAATGTCGGGCATGCAGCCTCTCTGGCGGAAATACTCACACAGAGCCTCCGGATACTCACCGAATACGATGGTATCAAGATAAAGTCTGTTTCTGAACTGGTCGTAATCCGCAGCCGCAAGATTATCAATAGGTGCGGAAGTTGCGGGATAAACGCAGCTGATGTTGGGAGCCGGTGCAATCCACGCACTGCACAGTTCATGGCAGCGGATGGTTGCTTTTGCCATGGCCACTATCATGTGGTGGTTGGCCTGGAAGCGTTCTTTGTCATCCTTGTGCTCGCCCATGTTGTACATCGTCATCATGTTCTGCTCATTTATGGTAAGGAAGTACTTAACCTTGCTGCCGTATTCGCGAAAACATACTTCGCAGTATCTTACAAAATCGTCGATGCACCTTCTGTCGGTCCATCCGCCGTATTTGTCCTGCAGTGCCTGGGGAAGGTCGAAGTGATACAGGGTGATAACAGGCTCTATGCCATACTTCAGACACTCATCAATAACTTCATGATAGTGAGCTACGCCCTTGGGATTCACTTCACCGTCACCGTCTGGGATAATACGCGTCCAGGGAATGGAAAAACGAAACTCCTTAAATCCCATCTCCGCCATAAGAGCGATGTCTTCTTTGAAACGGTGATAGTGGTCGGAGCAGACCTTCCAGTCGCTGTTGCCGGGTTCGATGGGCTTGCAGTCCTGTACCGAAGGGCTCTTGCCGTCTTCGTCCCATGCGCCCTCACACTGATAAGCCGAGGAACTTGCGCCCCACAGAAAGTCCTTGGGGAACGGTTTTAATGTTTTATATTCCATTTTGTTTTCCTGCCTTTGTTTTTATTTTTAACCCTTAACCGAGCCTATCATTACGCCGGTTACGAAATACTTCTGTACGAAAGGATAAAGAATCATCATGGGGATGGTCGAAATCATTATGGTCGCATACTTTATGAGCGGACGGAATATCATAACATCCTGCCCGTCAACATCCGCTATGATGGAGTTCTCCGTTGACTGAAGCACTATTTCGCGCAGTGTAAGCTGCAAAGGATACAGATTTCTTGCTTTTGGTAAGTACAGGGCAGCACTGAACCACGAGTTCCAGTGCTGAACCGCATAGAACAACACTATTACCGCTATGATTGATTTGCTGACCGGAAGAATGATTCTTGTGAGAATCTTTATTTCGCTTGCTCCGTCGATTCGCGCCGCATCCAGCATTTCCTCGGGTATCCCCGCAAAAGAAGTTCGCATTATGATGATGTTATAGGCCGACAGAGCCCCGGGTATGATGAGTGCCCATCTGGTGTTCATCATTCCCAGCTTGTTGATTACCATGAATGTGGGTACAAGGCCGCCGCTGAATATCATGGTAAATACGATGAACAGTGCAAAGGGTCTGCCAAACAGCAGGTCCTTGGTGCTCATGACATACGCTGCCAGAATGTTAAGTACAAGGCCGAACAGCGTTGCTGCCGTAACATAAATGATAGTGTTGCCGTAGGATCTTAATATGGTGGCATTCTGCATTATCAGTTTGTAGCCGCCCAGTGTAACCTCGCCGAGGGGTTTAATATACAAACCGCTTGTCGCCGCAACCTTCAGCGGGTCACTGATGGAGCCCATAGCCACATGCCACACGGGTAAAAAGAAAATAATGCACAGTGACAGCAGAAATATGGTATTGAATACCGCAAATATTTTTTCGCCTTTTGATCTTCTCTTCATGCTTCTCACCGCCTTACCATATACTTGTTTCATTGACCTTACGGCTTATGAAATTGGCTGTACAAAGAACTGCCAGGTTTACTATGGAGTTAAAGAGGTTTACGGCGGTTGAATAGCCGTAATCCGCATCCAGAATACCGACTCTGTACACATAACTTGCGATAACATCGCCTGTTTCGTAGGTCGAAGGACCATACATAAGTATTATTTTTTCATAGCCCACGCCCATAATCTGGCCGAGTCTTAAGATTAACAGGACCACTATTGTGGGTGCTATGCCCGGCAGCGTAACATGAAGCGTCTGCTGCCAGCGATTAGCTCCGTCAATTTTGGCCGCTTCGTAAAGCGTAGGGTCTATGGCTGCCAATGCCGAAATAAAAATAATGGAATTGTATCCCAGATGCTGCCACAGGTTGGAGCCTATATACAGGCTTCTGAACCATTTGGCCGAAGAAATGACCGCACCGCCGTCCCAGCCAAAGAAAGATGCTATATTGGTAATCAGTCCGTTTGCCTTACCGAAATCAAACAGGATGGATACCACAACCACCACAGAGATAAAGTAGGGCAGATACGAAATGGTCTGAACCGTTTTCTTGAAGGCTTTGTTCCTTACCTCATTTAAGCAAAGCGCAAAAATAATCGGCAGGGGAAAAGAAAACAGCAGTCCGTAAAAGCTGATAAGTAACGTGTTTTTTATCAGTCGCCAAAAGAAAGGGGACGTAAACAGCCGCTTGAAATGTGCAAGTCCGATGAACGCGCTTCCGAAGATACCTTTCTTTATCTGATACTTTTCAAATGCCATGACTATGCCCACCATGGGCGCATAGTTAAAGATCAGGAAATATAAGACTACAGGCAGGGCTATGAGATACATCTGCCAGTGTTTCTTAAAATCAGTCCTGAGTCGTTCTTTAAACGGCTTTTTTATTAAAGGCATGGGTTTCTTTGATTTCATTGCATTCACCTTCCGTAACATGGCAATAGTTTACATAAAGTGGAGAAAGCAGAAATGGCTTTCTGCTTTCTCCGTCCATAGACGAAATCCTCGGCGGATTATCTGTTGTTATAACGATCCAAACTTGACTGCTGAAGTTCAATACATCTCTCGATTCCCATGTCCTTAAGAGTCTGTCTGTAAGCGTCATACTCATCAAGAGATCTCTCGCCTTTAATGAACTTAACTTCGTTTTCCTCGATATATGCTTCGATATCGGTGTAGTACTGTGTATATTCAGCCTTTTCCTCTGACGTCATGGTGACGGTAACAGGTATGTAATTCTTGGGCTCGTACTTGGACCATACTGCGTAGGATGCTGCTCTTTCAGGGGGCATCTGCTCAATCTGGGAAGCCTCGCAACGGACGGGAGGGTTCTTTGCCCAGTACTTGGCTGCTACTGTAGCGGAATCAAGACCGTCGGGGTTGCTGTAACGGAAATCATAGATACCTATGCGGTGTCCGTCTTCTGCTTCGCGCCATACAATGTCCTTTTCACTGTCGATACCGTAGTTGGCGTTAAGATATACATCTTTTGCGTAGAAGCTGTCTATCCAGCGGATAGCTTCTTCAAGGTGCTCGCTTTCTTTGTTCACTACAAGGCAAACTGCCTGAATATCACGATAGTTGTTGTTAACCTCTCTCCATGCGGGGTCGGGGTCGCTTGCGCTCTTCTTGGGCTGAGGAGCTGCAACGGTCCAGAAATCGGGGTTGGTAGCGCCTCTTGAAATGTAAGCGTCCGTCATACGGGTACCCCAGTCAATCAAAGAACCGACCTTGTCGTTTAACATCATATCGTTGTCGGCTGCCACACCTGTTGACTTTCTGGTGGCAAAGTCGGGGTCCAGAAGGCCCTTCTTGTACCAGTCATTAAGAAGTGTAAGATAATCTTTGAAAGAATCTTCCATGGGGCCGAATTTAACTTTTCCGTCTACCTGATAGAATCTGGGTGCGATGCCGAAGCCGGCCATGAATTCGCCGTGGTCGATACCTTTCTTGGATGTGTAGAAAGGAGCTTCTATGCCCAGCTGATCCTTAAATGCGGTAAGAACGGTTTCCCACTCATCGTAGGTTGTAGGAACATCCATGCCTACTTTGTCAAGGAAGTCCTTACGAATGGAAAGACCCTGGTCTGCGTAACCGCCTTCGATGTTGTCCCAGAAGCTCCAGAAGCCGTACATCTTACCGGAGTCGGTATATACGTCTTTTTTGGCGGTTTCAATACTGTTAAGCCAGCTTACGTAGTTGGGTGCCCAGTCAAGGTGCTCGCTGATATCGGCGATATAGCCGTCATCGATTGCCGCGTCCATACCGTCACGATACATATGATATTGAGGCTGGGTGTACATGATGTCGGGAAGCTCGCCTGTGATGAAGAGGTTGTTAAATGCAGTGCTCTCTTCACCTGCTGCGGGTACTATAAATTCAATGTGAATGTTAGTCTTTTCTTCAAGCCACTGGAAAAATTCGCTGTCATTGTAGTCAGCCAGTGTTCCCATTGAGCTTGCATTCGGATACCAGTAAGTAAGAGTAATCTTTTCCTTGCTGATGGGATATGTCTGCTGATTGACCTCTCCCTTGTATACTGCGGATGCCGGAGTGTCTGCAGGCTCTGCCGCTGCCGTGCTGCTGCCGGTTGATGTTTCTGTCTTTGCAGTCGAAGTTGAAGCGGGCGCATCGGGCTCGGTATTCTTGCCGCATCCTGCAAGAAGTGAGAGCGCCATCGTTGCTGCAAGGAGCATAGATAAAACCTTTTTTCTCATCTTTTTTCCTCCCAAATAAAGAAATAACCTTAGGTTTAACTCAAAAGTTTCGAAGTTTTCGAAAATATTTAAGTTGTTTTAAGTATATGCCCGCTTGTGTATTTTTACAAGATATCGTGGTTAATGTTGTGCATATTTGTGGATTATGCAAAAGAAAAGCGTTCTTTTCACGAAATCGACATCGTTTTCGCTTGCATTTCGCACAGATAATTGGGTTGTTTTAGCGAAACTATTTTCGTTAATATGTAAAAAAAGACCGTTAAGGATGTTCATCATGCCATACCGATGTCCTTCCTTAACGGTTCTTAATGCCGAATCGTTCTATCTTTTATGTGCCGAAATATCGCGAATTGTGTGGCCTTTGGACAACTTGCCCGGTACAATGACCTGCTCCACAAAGGTAGTTCTGGGAGATTCAATCAGCCCTATAAGCTTTGTGGCTGCCACGGTGCCTATGGTTTCCGAGTCCTGAATTATGGTGGCCAGTCTCGGATCGAGGTACTGAAGTGACCTCATACCGTCAAAGCCCGCCACCGAAATATCCTCGGGGATGCTGAGTCCTCTTGCCCTGATGGCATTAAGACCGCCCATAGCGCCAAAATCATCAGAAAAAAGAATGCATGTAGGCGGATTTCTGAGTCCGAGCAACGACTCTGTCGCCATATATGTATCATCTACGCTTCTGTAAGGAACCTCCATGATGTAGTCATCCGGTATCGCTATCCCGTAGCGCTCCGCCGTGCGAAAGAAGCCTGCCAGACGGCCGCTGGTAACGGTAGACGGGGTGCCATGAATGTAAGCTATCTTGCGATGTCCCTTCGAAATAACATACTCCATAAGTTCATTCATGCCACCCACATTGTCAGACATAACGGATATTCTGTTGTCAAAAACATGGTCAATGGTTACGAGTGGTATGTCGCTTCTGATAAGTTCCAGAACCTCGCTGCTGCCGAAATCTATGGATGCAAGCACCAGCCCGTCAAATCCGTGACGTCTGCAGGTTTCAAGATACGTCATGCGGTTAGGCTGCTTGGTACTGCAGTTAACAAATGTGATATCATACCCGCGGTCCTCGGCCGTCCGCTTGAAGCTGTCCAAAACTCCCGCAAAATAATCATGCATAAGTCCGCTGTTGGATTCGTCCACAAACAACACTCCTATGCTGCCGGTTCCCGCGGCGTTTAAGGTTCTTGCCGAAAGGCGGTATCCCAACTCTCTGGCAGCCTTCATGACCTGTTCTTTGGTCTCGTCGCTGACATCACTCTTATTATTGATAGCTTTGCTGACCGTCGCAATGGACACTCCGCACCTTTCAGATATATCCTTCAAAGAAGCCATTCGAAATTCCTTTCAAATTCTCTAAATCTTTTTCGTCAATTAACTATACTTGGTATTTCTTTCTTTTTCAAGGATTCTTAAAAATCCTTTCAGACTACATCCTTACTATATACTATCAACTCTCAAAAAACTTTGCAATGAGCGCAGATATGTCACCCGGGGTGCTTTCCGATATTTGCGAAATTAGTTTCGTTATTTATTGCAATCTTTTTGCGCAAAATGCTTTTTTCGAGCGTCTTAAATCCACAATAATGGTGCAAAAATACCGCAGAATGTACAAATTGATGAATAATTAGCGTTTTGCGCTTGTCTATTTGTGCAACTTGCCTTATACTGAATTCACGAAAAGACTTTCGACACGTTTCGACATGTAACCGCTGCCACATCAAAAACAGCGCATGTCAAAACAAAACGTAAACAAAGGGACGGGGACAATGAGTAGTAAAAAGCTAAAAGCAAAAACAAAAACACGACTGTCATTATGGACTTTATGGAAGCAGCGATATCTTCTTGCCATGTCGATACCGTTTGTTATCTGGCTCATTATTTTCAAATATATCCCGCTGTGGGGATGGACCATGGCTTTTCAGAACGTAAAGCCTTCCACCTTTAATAAGCCGATTTTCCAAAGAGAGTTCGTAGGCTTTGACAATTTCGTAAAAGCCTTTAAAGACAGGCTCTTTACGCAGACCATGATAAACACGCTCGGTGTTTCAATCATAGGAATAGCTATCGGGACCCTTTCCGCCATCGTATTCGCGGTAATGTTAAACGAAATGAAATTTCGGAGATTTAAGAAAGTTACGCAGACCATCTCCTATCTGCCTCACTTTGTATCCTGGGTTATTATCGCCAGCATCGCCAAGAACGTATTTAACGACGGCGGCGTTATCGATACTTTGTTTAAAACCAACTTCCACCTTATGAGCACCAATTCTATATTGATATGGTTCGTCATAGTCTTTATAGATATCTGGAAAGAAGTAGGCTGGAACGCAATAATCTACCTTTCCGCAATGGCCGGCATCGATCCGGGGCTCTATGAGGCCGCTGAAATCGACGGAGCAAACCGCCTCCAAAGAATATGGCACATTACATTACCCGGCATCCGCCCCACTATAATCGTGCTGCTTATTATGAGCATCGGCGGAGCTCTGAATGTAGGTATGGAGCGTCAGATGCTTTTGTCTAACCCCTTAGTAGAGCAACACACTATGGTTCTTTCCTGGTTCTCCTACAAACGAGGCATAGGTAACAGCGATTACGGTCTCGGTACCGCCATAGGTGTATTCCAGTCTGCAGTGGGAATAACGCTTCTTTTGATTGCCAATAAAATAGCCGGCCTGTTCGGCGAAGACAGACTGATCTAAAGGAGTGCGTTATGAGAAAGAAAATTACAGCCATCGATATCATACTGCTTTTGGTGTTTTTGATAATTATCGTCATAACACTGTATCCGTTCTTAAATGTCCTAGCTATTTCTTTTAACGATGCAACGGACACGATAAAAAACATTAATTTCATAGTTCCGAGAATGTTTACGTTATCAAACTACAAATATGTGTTTAAAGACTCGGACTTTATAATGCCCTTTGTCACTTCGGTTTCAAGGACACTTATCGGAACACTCATCGGAGTGGTTACCACATCCATGCTGGCATACACTTTGAGCCGTAAAGACTTTGTTTTTCACAAGCCTTTCACAATACTCTTCGTAGTTACCATGTATGTGGGCGGCGGTCTTATCCCCGAGTATTTGCTCATCATGCGTACGTTGCATCTTGGCAACAACTTCCTGGTTTATATAATCCCCGGAATGATCTGGGTCTACAACATGATCTTAGTCAGGTCCTATATCGACGGATTACCAACCGCTTTGCAAGAGGCCGCCAAGATTGACGGAGCCAACGATTTCCAGATTTGGTACAAAATCGTTATGCCCTTATGTACACCCGTTGTTGCTACCATAGCTCTTTATTATGCTGTCGGACAATGGAACGCCTTCATGGATACTTATCTGTACGCTCAGAAGCTTCCTACCCTTCAGTTTAAGATGTACGAAATAATGAACCAGGCCACCATGAAGCTTGATGTTCACGGTTCCACAAACGTTACCACCGCTATAACTCCCATGTCCATACGTATGGCGGTAACAGTTGTGGCTACTCTCCCCATTGTTATCGTATATCCTTTCCTGCAAAAATACTTTATCGGCGGCATGACTCTCGGTTCCGTCAAGGACTGATTTTCCGGCCGTCAGTAACCATAAATCAAGTGTGCAACCGGCATTGCCGGAATAAATAAAGGAGGACTTTTATGAAAAAAAGAATTCTGTCTTGTATCTTAGCCGGAATCATGGTACTGGGAACGCTCTCAGGCTGTGGCTCCAACGGTTCAGGATCGACAACAGAAACAGGCTCAACAGATAAGCCTGCTTCAAGCACAACGGTAGAAGCCAACACAGGTTCATCAGATGACAATGCACCTATTACTTTTACCTACTACAACGCAGACGGTAAGAACTCCAACTGGGATAACCCCGTAGCAAAGGCCATCACCGAAGCTACAGGTGTAACCCTCGAGGTTTCTTATCCGGTATCTTCTCAGGGCGAGCCCAAAGAAGATGTAGCTCTTATGATTGCCAGCGATGAATTCCCCGACATGATTTATGCCAAGGGTAGTGCAACCGACCTCTATGAGGCAGGTGCATACATCGATATGACAGATCTTATTGAGCAGTATGGTCCCAACATCAAAAAAATGTATGGCGACGAATTAGAGAAGTTAAAATGGGGTGAGGGCGACGATGGTATCTACCAGCTCTCATACGCCGGCGTAGGCGAGAAAGACCTCACCACAGATGGTACCGCACAGATTCAGTGGGCAGTTATCAAGGAAAACAATTACGAATATCCTACCACCCTCGAAGAATTTGAAAAGACCATCAAAGATTATCTTGCCAAGCATCCCAAGACTCCCGACGGTCAGGATATGATCGGTATCACCATGAGTGCTTCCGACTGGCACTGGATGATTACTCTCGGTAACCCTGCAGGCTTTATTGCAGATGCAGCTCCCGATAACGGTCAGTGGCTTATCGATGACAAGTTCAATGTTACCTACAAGCACGTCAGCGAAAATGAAAAAGAATACTTCAAGTGGCTCAACAGAATGTACAACGAAGGTATTCTCGATCCCAACTTTGCAACCCAGACAGATGATGACTATATCGCAAAAGTATCCAGCGGTCGTGTAGTTGCCATCACAGACGCCGACTGGCACTACAACCCTTGCAACCGCGCCCTTATCCAGGATGGCAAAATGGAATGCACCTATTGCGGACTTCCCGTTGTATTAAGAAAAGATCAAAAGTGTGCATCCCTTCTTTACCAGGGCCTTAAGGTAGGCTGGGGTGTCGGTATCACCAAGAGCTGTAAAGACCCCGTCCGCGCCATCAAGTTCCTTGACTGGCTCTGCTCCGACGAAGGTCAGATGCTCTACAACTGGGGCGTTAAAGACGTTCATTACTTTATCGACGACAACGGACAGCCCTATCGTACCGACGAAGAAGTTAAGAAGTCCCAGTCCGACCCCGACTATTCCAAGAATACCGGTATGGGTAACTACACCGGCTTCCCTATCTGCGGAAGAGGTTCTTACTCCGCAGAAGGTATTCCTTATACTCCTTCCACCAAAGAATCCGTTAAAAAGGATTACAACGAAGAAGAAGTAGCAGCATGCAAAGCATGGGGTGTTGATATGCTTACAGACATCTTCCCTCAGGCAGACGAATTTAAACTTCTTCCTTACTCTGCTCTTTGGGCATACCAGAAACCCCAGGAGCTTGCCAACATGGAAAACATCCTCAACGAAATCGCATGGCCTTCACTTGTTAAGATTGTTACCGGTTCCGAAGCCGACTTCGAATCCAACTGGCAGGCAATGGTTGACGAGCTTTACGCAAACG
>CAMNCH010000058.1 GCA_946534145.1 uncultured Lachnospiraceae bacterium | reverse complement strand
GGCGCAACAAAAAGCGCCCGGCTTATCCCCTCGATAGCCGGACGCCTACTATTAATTTTGTATCTTAATAGTAGTTACACCCCATTACCACCAAGGAAACAGCAAATTAACTTAAAATTAATCCACTACTTAAAATGCCCGTGAATCGACTGAAAAAGAACGAAAATCGGCTCACGGGCGCATTTTAGTTTTTCTTTGCTTTTAAGTCTCTTTTATTTTTGTACATCTTCATGTCGGCTTCAAGTAAGACCTTCTCTAAGTCCTGATAGGTGTCGGGAACCTTAAAGGCGGTACCGATGCCGCATTCAAGCTTGTAGGGCTTATTGCCCGAAGCGTTCTCGGCATCAAGTTTACTTAAGATAGTGTCTACAAAGCGCTCGCTTCTTTCTTCCGCCTTATAGTCCGCAAATACGAAGGCAAATTCATCGCCTCCGAAACGGGCGCAGACACAGTCCTCCTCGCGGGTGGTTCTTAAGAACTCTCCCACTTTGGAAAGGGCGTAATCCCCTTCGGTGTGGCCGTAGGTGTCGTTAATACCCTTTAATCCGTTCATGTCGATCGAAATGGCACACAGACTCTTGCGGGTGGCCAAAGCATCGTTGACAACGCCTTCAACGTGTCTGTAAAAGCCGGCTCTGTTAAGTAAGCCCGTAAGCTGGTCGATGCTGAAGAGATTCTGAACATCGATTCTTTCTTTGTGCGCTTCAAAAATCTGATTGATGTTGTTGATGAAAGCAAGAAGCAGGAAGTACTGCATGTTCTCGCTGTCAAAATTACACATAACATAGCCGGTTGTGGAGCCCTGTACATAGACGGGTACAAAAAGAGCTATGCCGGATTTCTTGATAATGTAGTCAGGATCGTATACGAGGTTCTCCCTCTTAATATCCAGGAGATTGGAGAATTTGGTATCTCGAATCTTCATGGCCACGCGCATGGTATCGGTATAGTGCTGGGTAACATGCTCTCTGTCCGCGACAGGAGCATCCGGCCTGATTTCGAGGTCGTCGCGCATGAAATCGTCGTTTATGTACAAATCGAAGTCGGCATCAAAATATCTGCCGGCGAGGTAGTAAAGCTCGCCCCATACGCCGTAGAGGTTCTTGGCGGCGGAAAGCATGGAAACCTTTTCCCAGAGGAGCTGGATATTGGCCTCAAGGTCACGCTGGCTTCTGTGAGCTTCGAAAGCCTTGATGCCCACGTTTCTGATGCCTTCCAAAAAAACATTGTGATAAAGGCATCCGCAGGACTGGCCTTCCCTGAATTTGCAGCTGACTATATATTCGGGGTCCGGACGCTCGCCCCTTAAGGCCCGTTCCATAACATCTATGGAAACTTCTGCGGCCTCGTCCACATTGTAGATGGAGGTGGCAAGTCTCGGGTAATGGAACTTCTCAAGTTCTATTCCGTCAAAGCCCGATACCAGCACATCGTCGGGAACGTTTAAACCCGCTTCCCTAAGCTTTCTGCAGGCCTCCATAGCCATAAGGTCATTGGCGCAGATAATGGCATCAATCTTTTTACCGGAGTTAAGGAAATCATCCATAACACGGCTCGTGGGAATCTCCCAGAAATCGCCGTAGCCTATACGGTCTTCTTCAACCGTAAGGTTGTTCTCAGCCATAACGCGTCTGAATACCGCAAGTCTCTCCTCGGAGTATGCGTTACCCTTCTGGCCGGCTATAAAATTAACATTCGTAACACCGTGATACTCAATGATATGACGTACCACAAGTTCAAAAGAATTGGCAAAATCTATTCTTACCGTAACACAGTTATCAACCTGTTCATTAAGAGAAATACACAAAGTTCCCGCTTCTTTGGCCTTGCGGGCGATTTTACGGGGGATTTCATGGTTGATGAAGGAATTGGTCATGATAATGACCTCATCGAATTTCTCGGGCTCCATCAGGTTGAAGATGTATTCTTCGGGCTCCGTATTAAAATCGGTCTGAAAGTCTATTGAAGAAGAAAACACAAAGAGCTTGTAATTCTTGCGCTCGCAGATTTTCTGAAAGGCCTTTAAAAAACTTATCTGATCAAGGCCGTTAAACTTAGCCATGCAAAGAGCTATTACTCTTGTGTCTCTATTGGCGGAAAACTTCATAAATAACCTCGTGGGAAAGGCTCATGCCTTATTTTGTAAACACGAGCACGTTCCATGAAAGAGGCTTAACATGGCAGGTAAAAATACCGTCCTTAAGCGTACCTTCAGTATTCTCCCGGGGAACTATGAGGTCTTCTTTGTCAAAAGAATTTCGAGCTTCAAAATCGGGGGAATACATTTCAACGTGCCTATATGAATTATAACCCTCGAAGCCTTTAATATCAATATCAATCGGATACTCTTCGGTCTCACTTCTGTTGATGACAAAAACAGTAAGTCTTTCTTTGTCCTTGTCCCAGGCGGAGGCCGAATCGATGTAATTTACGCCTTCTTTGCCGGTGTATTGTGAAGTATCGTCGATAGCGTAGCCCGGCATATCGTAGGTCTCGCTGTCAACCTTGGTCTCAAGAGAAATGCCGCGGGCGTACTCGATTAACTGGGTAAATGCGTAGTGTGATGCGGCCTTCCATACATGGTCGTGATTGGAAGCGCAAAGAGCGCCGAGGCCGCCTGTCATGCATCCGATTTTAACCACATCCGCATGGCGCAGGAACGCAAGCTGAATGGATGTCATGGAAAGAAGGTGGAGCATGTCTCCTCCGGGGAATACTCTGTCGGTCATGTTGTCGGGATCGTGCAGGATGTATTTTCTCGAAGGATCGAATTTATAGTGGGAACGGGCCATGTTGTAACGTCCGTAGCCGGGATTCAAGGGAGCGAAAGGTCTTACCATCGAGCCGTATTCGTCAAAAGAAATCATAACTCTCTTGGGAGAACGGTGCTTGGAGCGAACATACTCTATCATGGCAGCTTCCGTATTGATGAAGTCTTCGTAGTACAAAGAACCGCCGAGAAGTGACTTGATGTCTCCGGGCTCAGCGCTGTGATAGTGATGAACGGAAAGGTAATCTACCACGTCATAACACTGGTCAAGGGCTCTTTCGTCCCAGTCGGGGAAATGCTCCATAAAAGGTGCCGAGGAGCCGCATACGGCGGTCTCGATGGACTCGTCTATCCACTTCATGGCTTTGGAGGTTTCGTTGCACAAAACACCGTAGCCGAAGGGGTCCTTGTCCCAGGAGCCAAGCTGCCAGGGGCCGTCCATTTCATTGCCGAGGTAATAAAGTTTAACCTTGTAAGGGTCTTCGTGACCGTTCTTGCGGCGAAGGTCCGACCAGTAGGTTCCGCCGGGATGATTGGTGTACTCAACGAGGTCCATTGCATCCTGAGTGCGGCCGGTGCCGAGGTTAACGGTGTACATGCTTTCGGTGCCCACTTTTTCAGCCCACTGAAGGTATTCGTCGTGACCCACTTCATTGGTGATGTACTGGTGCCAGGCGGGATCGAGGTGCACCTTTCTTTCGGACTTGGGACCGATGGAGTCCTTCCACTGCCATGCGGATACAAAGTTGCCACCGGGAAGTCTTACTGCGGGAAGACCCGTATTTTTAAGTCCGTTTATAAAGTCGGTTCTGAATCCCTGCTCGTCTGCCGTAGGATGCTTGGGATTGAACATGGTACCGTTTACCATGGTACCGATGGGCTCCAGAAATGCGGAGAAAAGTCTGTCTGAAATCTCCCCGATTTGAAATTGCGGATGAACCGTGATTGTAGCTTTTTTAGCCATAAATGTAACCCCCTGATTATATTAATTTTTTCCTGTTGAAATCTTCTTAATCCACTTGCCGCTTCTAAGCCTTATCACGCACCAGAAAGTCTTGATAATCTGGTCGGACTTAAGGCATATGTAAATCCAGAAAGGCGGAAGTTTCAATACAAAACCTGCGATTATGCCAAGAGGAATGGACACTGCCCAAAGAAAGATATTGTCGGCAAGCATCAAAACTTTGGTATCTCCGCCGCCTCTTAAAACGCCCTTGGTCATAATACTGTTGGTAGCCTGGAATACAAGAATCAGGCTGATGGCCATCATGAGCTGATCCGCAATGGCCTTGGCCTCTGCGCTTACGTCCTTGTAGAAGCTGATGATGGGATTTTTGGCAACCATGATAAAGAAAGCGGAAACGGCTCCGAGAGCAAGCCCAAGTCCCAGGAACTGCCAGCCCTGATCCATGGTCTTCTTCTTATCACCCATGCCGAGAGTCTGACCGGTGACGATGGCACCTGCCTGGCTGACACCCTGAATAACTACGGTACTAAGCTGCTGCGTAACCGCCGTTATGGCATTGGCGGATGTGAATGTTGCTCCGAGTCTTCCGATAACCATTGCAACGGAGTTGGTACCGAGTGCCAGAATACCGTCGCTTATAAGCACGGGAATGCTGATTCTGATGTATTCGCCCACCAGTGAGCCCGTATGCATAAAGAAATCCTTGACTCTGAACATGATTCTTTTGTCAACAACCAGAAGATATGTAAGGATGCAGGCTGCCTCAAAAACACGGGCAATCAGTGTACCGAGAGCCGCACCGGCAATCTCCATGCGGGGAGCGCCGAGCTTACCGAAGATAAAGATGTAATTGGCCCCAAGGTTTACAAAGAAAGCGCCTATGGAAACAATAAGCGGAAATTTAACCTCTCCCACGCTTCTTAAAACGATTGTGCTGACCAGTGAAGTGCCGAGAAAGAAATAGGTGACAACGGACCATTTAAAATAAATGGAGCCAAGTCTTATTATTTCGCTGTCGGGCGTATACATCTTCATGAGTACCCCCGGCATTAAAAGAGTTGCAATGGCAAACAATGCGGCGAGAGCAAGTGTAATACGAAGCATTAATGCCACCGTCTGCTTAAGAGCATGACCGGCGTTGGCACTTTCGCTTACTATGCTGTCGTCCTTGACCACGGAATTCTTCATGCCCCAATATCTGGATACCAGCACCGAAGCTCCCATTCCGAGACCCATGCAGAAAATGTGATAAATTCCTATGAAGGAATTGGCCAAAGAAGTGGCCGACAAAGCGTTGTCCCCAAGGGAGCCCACCATGATGGTATCAAGCATGTTGACGCCGATGCTTATAAGGCTTTGAAGGGCTATGGGAATCGCTATGGTGAATACTTTCCCGTAGAACGCGGGATCTTTTTTGTATAATTTCATGACAAAAACCTCAATATAAAAAGACTACGTGAAAATCGTATCACGCAGTCTTTTTTGCAAACTTCTTACTAATTGCTGTTATCGTCTCATAAGTTGCTCATTCTATGCGGCATAAATGGTGCGATACCACTTAAGTGCATCAAGATATGCGCTGTATGTGGCATCCATGTCCACCTTGTCAAGCACCATAACTCTTGATACTTCCGTCCAGTTGGCATCCTCATAAGCTCTTATGAATTTAAGGATCTTGCCAAATTCGCCCTCACCCTTAGTAAGTGCAAGTTCAATGGCTTTTGACACTCTTACAATCTTTAAGGCCTCTTCCATGGGCTTGTTAAGCACCACGTCAAGGATTGAGAACAGTCCCATAAGGAAGAGCTCCTGGGACTGGCCCGCCTCATCAAACAAGGGAGCAAGATTCTCCGCAAATTTCGCACGTATCAAAGAAAGTCTTGTTACTTCGCCCGGGCTGTCTTCACAGAGTTTATTGGTAACCGCCGTATTAATCCAGCGCTTAAGTTCCTTTTGTCCCAGCATTGCCGCAGCATGTCTTATGGAGGTAATCTCCGAATTAACGGCCATCCTGTTAACCATCTTAAGAAGGGAAACAACCAGCGCCGTATCCCTTCCGATTACATCAGCCGCCTTGGTAAGGTCAAAGTCAGGTCCGTTCACCACATTCATAAGTTCGATGTAAGTCATCTTAACCGGAGCCACTTCGCCGGTACCCTTGGTAATGGGGATTCTGTAGAAAGGTCCTTCATAGTAGGTATAACCGCCCTGAGCCTTTAACTCCTCAAAAATCTCCTGAGTTTCAATATTAATGGCACAAAGCTTAACATTCGGGAAAAGCTTGGTAAAATAAATCTTCGCCTTTGAAATATCTATTCTCTTATGGTCAAGAAGAATAAAATCAAGCTTTCCGATTATGTCTCTGTAATTTTCAAAGTCCGCAACCAAAAGCTTTCTGATGGCAAATCTGTACCCCTTCTTCTTAAGGTCGTCGATTCTTCTTAAATAATCTTTCTCCGGCTTAACGGTATTGTCCATTAAGATAACTATTCTTTTGGCAGGAGCCTTACACTGCTCTTCAATGTCCGCAAATATGGATGCATTGTTCACCGGAATGAAAATGTCGGCGTCCTTGGAAAGGGTCTCAATGCCCGTATTTTCAATGACTTCCAGACCGTTTATGCTCCCCACTCCGGAATATGCGCCGGTTCCCAGCATGCTGGGATTCAAAAGAAAATTTTCCTTTTGCGAAAAAAGTGAAAAAGCTTTCACTGCCATATTTTCATCAAACAAAGGTATCAGTGTAGCAAACATATACGCATTCTCCCTTCATTGTACTTTCAATTATACTCTACCCAAGGGGAATTAACAAAATATTTTTTTATTGTCCGAATATTTTCTAACAACTTAAATTATTCGGTTTCTTTAACAATTGATTACAACTAAAAATTTGTGCCGATTTTTCCATTTACTATAATGTTCAATTTATAAAAGCTATGATACGATTCAATCAGGCCGATAAAAACGTGACATCGATTGTCTATATATTGTGATTTTGATTCAGTAACAAGAAAAAACTATACTAAAAAGGAGAAAGAATGAAAGCTGTAACTGTATTTTTACTGGGCTTCACACTTAGTGGGGTCTGGATTGCGCTTAACACATTTTTGTACGGTGCTTTAAACAAAAAAATTAAGAATTTCTGGGTAACATCACCCGCAATTTCGGGAGCAATTCCCGCCATTATTATTTATCTTATTGCAAAGGACCACCCTTTTCATTTTGAAACCCTCGCAGATATAAAAATCTGGGCAGTTGCTGCCATTGCAACCGTAATCTCGAGCGCCATAGTCCTTATCACGAGAAGCGATAAAAGAAAAATCTCCGGAAAAGAGCTGTCTTTACAGTGTTTTGCCGGAGCACTCATGGAGGTGCCTCAGCGCGCCATGATGATGCCTTTTGTAATCATGCTTCTTAACAAGCGTGGCATAAATCCCGTGCAGAGCGTCGTCATTACCGCTCTTATCTGGCTCGCCGGCATGATTTTCCAGTCGGCACTTATGACCAAGAATTTCGGCATCAAAGCAGTCATAGGCGAGATGCTTCCTTCTTTGGTCTTCTCTCTCGGAATCGGATATGCGTTCTATGTATCGGGCTGCATCTTCGTTCCCATGGCATTCCACGTGCTTGAAAGAGTTCTAAGCAATGCGGCCTTTATCGGCAAAGAAGTCAAAGCGGAAGAAAAAGTCGAGCTTGCAAAAGCCGCTTAATACGCATTAAGGCAAAAGTTAAGGCATGCACCTATGGGGGTACATGCCTTTTTTGCGCTATAATTCCGGATGATTCTTTAAAAACTCCTTGGCCGCTTCTCTTAAATATCTGTCGGCATTTCTGACAGATTCTTCCAAAGGTACCCCCGGAGCGATTTCTATTGCAGTAATGTCTAACGAGGAAAGACGGTCTGCGCTTAACTCGTTCTTGCCGCAGAAGACGTACATGGGCTTGCCCATGGAGCGTTTGCGAATGCCTCCCACGACCTTACCCATAAAGCTTTGTTCATCGAGTTTACCCTCTCCCGTGACTATATAAGAGGTATTTGTCAAAGCTTCCTCAAAGTGGCATATATCAAGCATAGCATCGATACCGCTTTCAATAGTGGCATTTAAAAAGGCTGCGCACCCGTAAGCTGTTCCGCCCGCAGCGCCTGCTCCCTTAATGCTGCAAGGGTCTTTAAAGCCATGTCGGCGCATGACATTGCTGATGTGCACAAGGCCGGCATCCAGCAAGGCTACCTCATCCGGGGATGCACCTTTTTGAGGCGCATAGATATGTGCGGCGCCCAAGGGGCCGAAAAGAGGATTCTCCACATCACTCATAACGGTGAAGCGGCTCTGCCATATTCTTTCGTCTATTTCCGAAGTGTCAATGCTTACAACGTCCTTTAAAGTGGCGCCCGTAGGCACAAAAGGCTTGCCGGAAGCATCAAGAAACTTAATACCGAGAGCCGCAGCCATTCCGCAGCCGCAGTCTGTGGTGGCACTTCCGCCGAGGCACAAAAGAAAGTCTCTCAGGCCCTCGTTAAGGCCCGCTTTAATCATCTCTCCGAAGCCTAAAGTTGACGCGGTAGTGGCGTTTTTGCCCGAAGCTTTTGTAAGGCCGCTTGATTCGGCGATTTCCATGACTCCGGTTCTGTTAAGGGTGATACCGTAATGAGCCCTTATAAGCTTGTGTTCGGGAGAATGCACCATTACGGGAAGTCTCGCTCCGCCCATAGCCTTAATAATGCAGTCGGTACTGCCCTCTCCGCCGTCAGCCATGGGAACGCAAAGGGTCTCGTGGCCTTCTTTTTGCAGAATAACGTCATTCAAAATGCTGGCAACATCAAAAGAAGAAAGACTTCCCTTGAAGCTGTCGGGGATGATTATAACCTTTTTTAACATCTTTACTCCAAAAACTATCTGGTAAACTGCGACAGGAACTGCCATGCATGCTCACAGGTATGCTCCCTGCACTCATGCCCCTGACCGCTGATAACCGCAAAAGCAGTGGTTTCGCGGCCGGTTTCGTCCTCGAAATAATTGACGGTCAAGAAGCTGTCTCTGGTCTCGTCGTAGAAACGTTCCACGCGGTCCCCGTCTATACCGAATATTTTATTTGTCCAATTCTCACGATCTTCAAACTTAACGTCGTAAGGTGTCTTCAAACGGTTAACCTCGAACACGTACTTCATGCGGTCGTAACATTTCTCCGCCTGGAAAGGAAGCTCCGGAAGGGGCGTAATCTCTCCGCCCGCATAAAATACGGGTACTGGCGTGTTCCTGTTAATTGGGGTCGGCGCAGGCTTGCCGAATACGTTAAGGCCCACCTCAAAGGTGGCATCCATAGGCGCAAGTCCCGCAAAAACCTCAGGATATTCCTGGAAGCAGTCCCACGACTTGCATCCGCCCATTGAAAATCCGCTTGCGTAGATACGATGTTCGTCGATATTGTATTTTGTCTTAAGCTCCGCAATGAGCTCCACCATCTCGGTAGCGGTGCTGTTCATGTGGTTCTCAATCGCAACCAGCAAAAAGTTATTGCGTCTGGCCACATTCCACCAGCCGGACACGAAGCTTATGTACAAAGAAGAATCTCCGCCGCCGTGATATGCGAGAAGCAAAGGCGCGGGTCCTTTTTCAAACAAATCTTTATTGTAATATGCTATATAGCCTACCTTGTGGGTCTTGGTGCCCTTGTCATCGCCCAAGTTGTCGGGTGAAGTGGTAATCTCGGCAAAAGAAGGCTCCTCTGCAACACCTAAAGCCTCAAGGTCGGGTTCTTTTTCAAGTGTTCCGCACCAGCGTCTGAAGGTGCCCGCAAATTCAGTGTAGGCCTTAATCAGGTTCTCTCTGTCCTGACTGTAAAAATACTTGCACTCATGCTCCAGTATAGCATTAATCTCTGCACTGTTGCCAACAGAAACCACAGGAATATCGTTTCTGTATACTCTCGGCTTAACCGAAAGATTCTCAAGCACCAGGCATGCAGGCGTAATGTCTCCGGGACCCCAGAGGTATTCGCCGTCAACCTTTCTTAAGAGATTGCGGGCCGCATAATCCGCAGCCTTGCCGTAGGCTATAATAACTGTTCTGAAGATTGCGCCGCGGATAAAGAAATCCTTGAACTCTCCCGTAAATCTGTCGCGGAAGGTTACAATACCGTCGCGGTAATACTGATGAATCTTAGACTCTGCTATAAGCTCATTAAACAGTTCCGGCGAAGCCTCATCCCAACTACCCGCCTTGGGACGCACAAACACTATGCTGCCGCCCTTGGAAGCCGCTATCAGCCTTAGTCCCGATATCTCGGCGTACTGTCTGCGTTCCTCCGCCGTACGCTCCTCTTCCTCAAAAACTATAAGGTACGGAGCCTTAAATCCGAAGTTGATAACCTCAAAAAGTGAATCATGCCGGGGCACCAGCACCCCTGCCTTGAAAGTCTTAAATTCATGTTCCCAATACTTTTCGCCCGTCTTAAGTTCAGTAACTTCCGGGCATACTGTCATCCCCATGGTGTTCCTCCTTAATAATCGGCCGTAGGCCTTTTTCTTTTATTTTCCCTGCCGTAAAAATTCCGGTCAAGGGAAAGGAGGCAAACATAGCAACAGATGATTAAATGTTTGCGAAATTTGAGAAGTCCGCTTCAGAATACGCCTTGGAATTAAGAATCGTATACTTACCCTCAAATACTTCTTTAAGCAGCCTAAGCTCCAGCTTCTGCCGATGCTCCAGGTGCGCTATAAGCGCGTCCGCCCCGGATACGCCCTTTTTCAAGGCATAAGGGCAGTGATCGAAATAATCCAGCATCAGCGGAAACCACATTTCGTTGCCGTTTTCGTCGGAACGTTCTTTTCTGATGACGCTGATATTGCCCGCCACGTCTTCGGCCTGAAGGTATAAGATGTGATATTCTTTGTCCGAGAGCGCATCTAGTACTTCCCTGTAAAAATCCACGATTTCATCGTCGCTTGCACACCTGAAAAGAATCATGTCTTCCACTGAATTCTGGAACAGAGAGCACTCATAAATTCCCTTGTCACCGTTCCATGCACGGTAGCGCCTTAAAACCGTCTCCTTAAAGTCTTCAAAAGAAACCCTGTCGTTATAAATCTCATACTGCTCCAGATCCTTGTGAAAGCCCGGAATGTCCGTCATTATCTGCGTATAGCAGACTATCTTGTGGTCTCCTTCCTCATGGCTCTTTGCCTCGATATCGGCCCGGATAGAGCTGTATTTGTCCAGAATCTCACGATATTTTTCTTTGGTCACATAGGCGCACCACGCAAGTTCTACAGGAGAATAATCTCCCTCTCTTACAGCTGTATATCCCGGAAGCTTTTCTGAAATCTTCTGCACCAAAGTGCTTTTGCCGCTTCCCTGTAGTCCTTCTATAAAAAAGTTCATATAATCCCTCTCCTGACTTTAAACTCACAGCGGTATTATAGCACAAAGAAAGCGGCAATAAGCCTATTTTCTCACAAGTTTCGAAAGTTCCGGAAGACTCATTTCACCCAAATCCTGCCTGCCTTCTTCGGCATCCCGCATTCGCACGGAAACGGATGAATGTGCCTGTTCGTTTTCGCCCACTATCACCATAAAGGGAACCTTGTCCATGCGGGCCTCGCGTATCTTGTAGCCCAGTTTTTCGTTGCGGCCGTCGAGTTCCGCCCTTATGCCCGCTTCTTCCAGCTCGCTTAATACTTTATGGGCATATTCGTTGAATTTATCGGAAACCGGCAGAATCATAACCTGCACCGGCGCTATCCATGAAGGAAATTTGCCCGCATAGTGCTCAATCAGAATGCCTATGAATCTTTCAATGGAGCCGAAAACAACTCTGTGAAGCATAATAGGACGATGCTTCTCTCCGTCGGCGCCGATGTAGTTAATGTCAAAACGCTGGGGCAGCTGGAAGTCCAACTGAATCGTGCCGCACTGCCACGTTCTGCCTATGGAATCCCTTAAGTGAAAGTCAAGCTTGGGGCCATAGAAAGCGCCGTCGCCTTCATTAATCACATAGGACTTGCCAAGACCCTCAACCGCGCTTGCCAAAGCCTTCGTAGCAAGTTCCCAGTCCTCGTCGCTTCCGATGGATTTTTCGGGCCTCGTGGACAGCTCTATTTCATAGGGGAATCCAAACTTTGAATAGACTTCGTCGATAAGCCTCATAACTCTCTGAATTTCCTCTATCACCTGGTCCTCTCGCATGAATATATGCGCATCATCCTGCGTAAAAGAACGCACCCTCATAAGGCCGTGAAGCGTGCCGGACTTCTCGTTTCTGTGAACGAGTCCAAGCTCTCCCATTCTGATGGGCAGTTCTTTGTACGAACGGGGCTCAAGGTTGTAAATAAGCATGCCCCCGGGACAGCTCATGGGCTTAATGGCATAATCCTCTTCATCCACCTTTAGGGCATACATAGAATCCCTGTAATAGTCCCAGTGACCGGACGTCTCCCAAAGACTTCTGTCGAGCATAATGGGCGTGGACACCTCCACATAGCCCTCTCTTTTATGAATCTTGCGCCAGTAGTCTATGAGAAGATTCTTTAAAACCATTCCCTTCGGCAAAAAAACAGGCAGCCCCGGGCCCTCGTCAAAAATCGTAAAGAGCTTAAGCTCCTTGCCCAGCTTTCTGTGGTCTCTTGCCTTGGCTTCTTCAAGCATGTGAAGATATTCTTCAAGCTCCGATGACTTGGGAAAAGAAATTCCGTAGATGCGCGTAAGCATCTTGTTTTTTTCGTCTCCCCTCCAGTAAGCACCGGCCACCGACAAAAGCTTAAAAGCCTTAATGGCGCATACGTTGGAAATGTGGGGTCCTGCGCAGAACTCCTCGTATTCTCCCTGCTTGTAAAAGCTTATGGGCTCGCCGTCCTCAAGGGCCTCTATCAACTCAACCTTGTAGGGCTCTTCAGCATTTCTCATGTAGGCCAGGGCATCTTCTTTGAACTTTTCATACACCTGCAAAGAAAGGGACTCTTTAATAATCTTTCGCATCTCTTCCTCCACTGCAGGAAGATTCTCTTCGGAAAAAGAAAAATCAAACTCAAAGTCGTAGTAGAATCCATTCTCAATTGCGGGTCCGATGGCGCATTTGGCCTCGGGATACAGGCGTTTAACCGCCTGAGCCAGGACGTGGGCGCTCGTGTGCCAAAAGGCCTTTTTGCCTTCGGGCTCTTCAAATCTTACTTCTGCAATTTCTCCGTTTTTTCTCAGTACTTTCATAATGTGTTGCTCCTTTTTTATAATATTTTTTTGCAACAACATAAGAAAAGTTCCTACTGAAAAACCGTCTTGCTCATAGTGATAAAAAAAGCACCCATAAGACTACTGTCTTAAGGGTGCATATGCACGGTTCCACCTTAACTTTTAACTTCAGATTCCAACAAATCCTATCCTTTAACGCAGGCATACGGTAACGCTTACTTAAATTTCTGCATTACGGCTCCGGAATGGTTTTCGTCTGTGTTTCACATAGGAGGCTCTCACCAAATGCCTCCTTCTCTGGATGCTTCCCATAAACTACTCTTCTCCGTCATCGCTTTTCTTATGTTATTGGGTTGATTCTAACATGAGGCCTATAGCCTGTCAACACCGATTTCTATTTGCCGTTTAAGGATGCGGCATAGTCGGAATAGCTCTGGCCGGTGTATTTCTTGAAGCAGCGTCCGAAGTAGTTGGGGTCGGGGATGCCGACTTCATTGGAGGCCGCAAACATTTTCATGTTGGTGCCCGCAAGCTCCATGGCGCGCTTCATGCGGCACTCGGTTAAATATTCCACGAAGTTCTTGCCGGTGTCCTGTTTGAACTTTCGGCTAAGGTAGCTGGAGCTGAAGCCGAAAGTCTGGGCAACAGCGGTAAGATTTAACTTGGAATCAGTGTAATTGTCCTCGATATATCTCTTAATCTGGTCGATGGTGGAGGAAGGCATCTCGGAGGCTTCCTCTGATGAAGTATCCGCAGGCTGGGTCCAACCGCTGTCCGCGTGAGAATCCAGGCGTTTTTTGGCTCGCTCTAAAGTCTCCAGGACCTCCGCGCGCACAATAGGCTTTAGCATGTATTCAAACACGGGAAGGCTTACACATTTACGAGCGTACTCAAACTGGTCGAAGGCAGTCATGATGATAATGATTAAGTTGGGATATCTGGTAGTAGCAACCTTGGTAAATTCTATGCCGTCCATAAAGGGCATGGAGATGTCCACAAAGACTACGTCGGGCTTCATGTCGTCGATGACGTTGATGGCCTCGATACCGCTTGCGGCCTCGCCCACCACTTCCATATTGACGCTCTCCCAGTCGATGGAGCCTCTCATAAGGTTTCTTGCGGACTGTTCGTCGTCTATTAACATTACTCTGTATTTATCGCTCATTGGTAATCTCCCGCTTAGGAATGATAAATTCTATTTCAGTATATTCGCCCACCGCGCTGCGTATCTTGACTACGTCGTCGGTGCCGCAGAAATAGCGGATTCTTTGGATAGTGCCCCACAGGCCGAAGCTTTCGGAAGGATCGGGCTCGCCCGTCTTTCTTTCTCCGTCACGGGAAAGAAGCTTCTCAATCTGTTCCTCTGTCATGCCCACACCCGTATCTCTTACGTAGATATGAAGGATGCCGTCGATGAGCCTGCTCTTGATGCTGATGGTGCCCTTCTCGCCCGTAAGTCTGATACCGTGGTAGATACTGTTCTCCACTATGGGCTGGAGGATAAGCTTGGGAATAATGTATTTCTCCGTATCCTCGGGTATATCGTAAACGTCCTCGATTATGTCTCCGTAGCGAAGCTTCTGGAGTTTTAAGTAGTCGCGGACGATATTAATCTCTCTTGAAAGCGGAATCTCTCTGTCGCCTTTACTGAGGAAGTTGCGGTAGAAGCTTCCAAGGGTCTCAAGGGCCGAGTGTACATCGGATGCGCCGGCATCCATGGCCATGGAGCCTATGGTCTCTATAGAATTGTACAGGAAATGGGGCTTTATCTGTTCATGAAGCACACGCATTTCCGCCTTCTGCACAGATTTTTCCTGTTCTATGAGTTTGGTAAATAAGTCGTTAAGGTAATCGATAATACTGTTGTAGCTGTCCTTAAGCATGGAAAGCTCGTTTTGCGGCATTTCCGCATCTATTTTCTTGAGCCATCCGGATTCTTTGGTCTTCTCCATTTCAGCGGAGAGGGAATAGATGGGATGGGTGATGTTTCTTGAAATAAACACCGCCGCAAAAGAAAGCGAAGCCGCAAATGTTACAAACAGAATAAGCATGGTAGCCGTGGTCTCTATGGGAATGGACTCGGCTGAGGCGTTGGAAGCGCACATCACTATGAGAGGTGTTCCCGGAACCC
>CAMNCH010000057.1 GCA_946534145.1 uncultured Lachnospiraceae bacterium | reverse complement strand
GTCAGCAGCAGATCGTTAATCTGAAGAGAGACCTTGGCATCTTTACCGAAGCGGTTACCCTTTACCTCTGCGGTAATGTTAAACAACGCCGAACGAATTTCATTGAAGGCCAGAACATCATTGGAGAAGCGATACTGTCCCGAAGACTTGACCGTATCCACGATATAGCCGTAGTCGGGGGACGCTGCCAGAAGTCTGTTGTAGTAATCGGCACTTATCCACAGTACGAAACGCTTGTAGGGAGTCGTAGTGTCCAGATACTGGGGACAGTGCTCCACTCCGGGCGGTATCAGTATGAGGTCGCCGGGTTTAAGCTTAATAGGCTTGTCAGCTACCACTATGTTAATGTTGCCTTCCAGAAAAAAATAGAACTCGTAATAGTCGTGACTGTGCTTGTTAACGGTTGTGCCGGGCATGTCACTGTAGTAATATATTTCGTAGTCCCGTGAGAACATATACTGTCTCGTGGAAAACGGCGTAATAAGTTCCTGTTTCTTCATCCCTTTTTCCTCCCCAAGCCGATTATAATACAATACAGCAACTTTTACAATGTTAACAACAAAACTTATTCTTTAAGTTTCTTTTTACTGAAATTACAATTATAGCGGACAGAGAAAATGAGTTAAGTGTGTGCAAAGGCACATACGCTATACTTGATAAAGATTTACCGATTAATGGAGGATTGCATCATGCAGATGACACTCAGATGGTTCGGAAGCAAACACGATTCCGTAACCCTTGAACAGATAAGACAGGTGCCCGGAGTTAAAGGCGTTATCACCACTCTTTACGACACCGTACCCGGCGAAGCCTGGGAGCTTGAAGACATCCGTGCTCTCAAGCGCGAGGTTGAGGCAGCAGGCCTTAAGATTGCGGGTATCGAAAGCGTTAACATTTCAGACGCCATCAAGATAGGCTCACCCGAAAGAGAAGAGCACATTGACAATTATATTAAGACCTTGGAACGTCTCGGTCAGGAAGACATTCACATGGTATGCTACAATTTCATGCCCGTTTTTGACTGGACCAGAACCGAGCTTGCCAGAAAGCGTCCCGACGGCTCCACCGTTCTTGCATACAATCAGGCAGCCATCGATGCCATCAAGCCCGAGGAAATGTTTGACAGCATCAAGAATGACTCTAACGGCCACGTAATGCCCGGCTGGGAGCCCGAAAGAATGGCTAAGATCAAAGAACTCTTTGAAATGTACAAAGACGTTGACAATGAAAAACTCTTTGCCAACCTTAAGTACTTCCTTGAGCGCATCATGCCTACCTGTGACAAATACGACATCAACATGGCCATCCATCCCGACGATCCCGCATGGAGCGTATTCGGCCTTCCCCGTATCATCATTAACAAAGAAAACATTCTGCGCATGATGAAGATGGTAGACAACCCTCACAACGGCGTTACCTTCTGCTCCGGCTCTTACGGCACCAATCTCGAGAATGACCTTCCCGACATGATTCGTTCTTTGAAGGGGCGTATTCATTTTGCTCACGTAAGAAACCTTAAATTCAACTCTCCCACAGACTTTGAAGAGTCCGCACATCTTTCTTCCGACGGAACCTTTGATATGTATGAGATTATGAAAGCTCTTTACGATATCGGCTTCGACGGCCCCATCAGACCCGACCACGGACGTATGATCTGGGGTGAGGTTGCACTTCCCGGCTACGGTCTTTACGACAGAGCCCTCGGCGCAACATACTTAAACGGTCTTTGGGAAGCAATAGAGAAGAGCAATAAGAGGTAATAACAGTGGCAGAACTTAAATTAACGGCAGATAATCTTTCTTCAAATAAAACAGCATGGCAGGAAAAAGGCTACAGAGTATGGAGCTATAACCGTGAAGCGGTTAAGGCCGAAACTCTTAAGAATCCCGAGTGGATTCACTTCGGTGCCGGCAATATTTTCAGAGCATTCCAGGCAGCCCTCCTCGAGGAACTCCTTGACAAGGGAATCGAAAAAACAGGTCTTATCGCTGCAGAAGGCTTTGACTATGAAATAATAGACAAGATGTATCGTCCTCACGACGGACTTGGCATTGATGTCACTTTGAAGGCCAACGGTACAATTGACAAGGCTGTCATCGGCAGCATCGTTGAATATGTAACCGTAGATCCCGACAATAAAACGGATTACGACAGATTACACGAGATTTTTGCAAGCCCTTCTCTTAAGATGGTAAGCTTTACCATTACCGAGAAAGGATACAGCCTTAAGAACGCTGCCGGCGAGATTGCTCCCGGTGTTGCGGCTGACTTTGCAAACGGTCCTGAGAAGGCTACCAGCTACATGGGTAAGGTAAGCGCACTTTTGTACAGCAGATTTGCGGCAGGTGCTCTTCCGGTAGCCATGGTGAGCATGGACAACTGCTCTCATAACGGAGACAAGCTTTTTGATGCGGTTTCTTCTTTTGCGAAGGCATGGGCAGACAACGGTCTCGTAAGTGCAGACTTCGTTAAGTATGTTGAGGACAAATCCAAGGTTTCCTTCCCCTGGTCCATGATTGACAAGATTACACCCAGACCCGATGCATCCGTTGAGAAGATTCTTCTTGCAGACGGCATTCAGGGACTTGAGCCTGTTATCACTTCCAAGAACACTTATGTGGCACCTTTCGTTAATGCGGAGGAGTGCCAGTACCTTGTAATTGAAGATGCTTTCCCCAACGGTAAGGTGGCTCTGGACAAGGCAGGCGTAATTTATACAGAAAGAGAAACCGTTGACAGAGTTGAGAAGATGAAGGTTTGTACCTGTCTCAATCCTCTTCACACCGCTCTTGCGGTATACGGCTGTCTTCTTGACTATCAGCTTATATCCAAAGAAATGGAGAATCCCGTACTTAAGCGTCTCGTAGAGCGCATCGGTTATGAGGAAGGACTTCCTGTTGTAGTTAATCCCGGAGTACTCGACCCCAAGAAATTTATTGATGAAGTGGTTAAGCTCAGAATTCCCAATCCCTTCATGCCCGACTCACCCTGGAGAATTGCTACGGATACTTCCCAGAAGGTTGGCATCCGTTTCGGCGAGACTATCAAGGAATATGAGAAGCGTGCGGACCTTAAGGCAGCAGACTTAAAGATGATTCCCCTTGTATTTGCCGGATGGTTAAGATACTTAATGGGTATCAATGACGAAGGTAAAGCATTTGAGCCCAGCTCCGATCCTTTACTTGCCAAGCTTCGTCCCTACGTGGCAGACATTAAGTTTGGCGATACCGATATTCATGACAAGGTTTCGCCCATTCTTTCCGATGCCACCATCTTTGGCTCAGACCTTTACAAGGTAGGCTTGGGCGAGCTTGTTGAGTCTTACTTCAAGGAGCTCATTGCAGGACCCGGTGCCATTATTGCTACACTTAAAAAATATGTATAGCACAAAATTGCTTTTAAAACGGTTTAAAATCCCGAATTGCTTAAGTGCAGTTCGGGATTTTTTTAACACCTTTGCAAATAGCCTTGAAATGCAGTAATTCTGCGGATATAATAAAAAACAATAATGAATTGTATACGCCTCTTTTGGGGCGGGGGTTTAGTAATGAAAAAATGGAGAAGCAGGATTCTTCATCTGCTTTTGTTTGTGTTCGCCATAGGTTTGTTTACGGTGGGATATCTTGCTACCATCAAGAGCAAAAATGCGGGATACAACAGAAAGCTTATGGATGGTTGGAACATCCAGATTAATGATGATCTATATGAGTCAGTCAATCTAAATGAATTCAAGTTTCCGGTGACCCATAAGGGTGACTGGGTTTCTTTTTGGGGACAATTACCCAACGACCTTCCCGACAATGTTACTATGCGCATAAATATGGTGCATTCCGCCACCAGGGTGATTCTTAACGATAAAGTCCTTTTTGACTACGGATGGGAGGACTATGAAAAGGGTGAAATGCTGGGGTTCGGTACCAGATTTATCAGCATTCCGGACGGTTCCGCAGGCGGACGGCTGAAGATTATTATGTTCGTTACGGAGAATAATGCTTTTAACAGTATTTCTTATCCCGAGATTTACGAAGAAAGCACCGGTTACATGGTTTATTACGGCAAGTACATGGTTCCTTTTGTGGTGGCCATTACCCTTATAGCGGTGGGCCTTTGCATTGCTCTTGTAACATTTGTTTTGTACTTTAAGTCCTATTACATGGAGCGCCTTTTCAGCATAGGCATATTTGCTTTGTGCATCGGCTGCTGGACTCTTTGCAATTACAATCTTGACTATATATTCACGGACGACCTGATTGTAAAAACATATGTGGAGTACCTGGCCCTTTATTTGCTTCCTTTCCCGATACTTATGTATTTCAGGCAGGAAGTGGAGAAGCGTGATAAGGCCTGGGAATGCTTCTTTCTTTATACGCTTATCATAGTGGAAGTGCAGCTTCTTTTGGTGGCGGGGGCAAGCCAGCTGTTTAAGTGGGCTCATCTTTCGGACTTTTTGCCCGTGTACCTGATTCTTTTGATAGTGGCGGTAGTGTTTGTGTGTCATCTTGCCATTGCGGATTTGCGACACGGAAATACTCACAAGGTGCTGATGATAGGCTTCGGAGCCATGATTGCGGTGGCTTTGAGAGATCTGGTGGTTTATATTGCCGACAGATACAGAGTCAATTTCCCGAGAAATGCCGAATACAGAAGTTATATTTCCATAGGCGCTTTGATGCTCGTGGTGGCCTTGCTGGTAGATTTTATTCTGGAAATGCGCAGAACTCTTTACAAGACTGCAGAGACCAAATTCCTTGAAAAGATTGCTTACGAAGATGTGCTTACCGGCCTTTCTACCCGCAGAAAGTGCGAGGAAATGTTTGAAGAAATTGACAAAAAAGGCTTCCAGTACATTATTTATCAGTTTGACTTAAATAACCTTAAAAATACCAACGACGACTTCGGTCATGAGTCCGGAGACGAATTGATAGTAAGATTTGCCAATATGCTCCGTAAAACATTTAACAGTGGCGAAACACTCGGTCGAATGGGTGGCGACGAGTTCATAGTCATAGTTACGGATGCTTATGGATATAATGCGGAGGAGAAAACCAAGATTCTGCAAGCGTATATCGACGAGGACAACGAAGGCAATGACATAAAGGTCAGCACTTCATACGGATACTGCGCTTCCACTGAACTTAAGGCTCCCACGGCTTTGGATGTGTACAAAGAAGCCGACAAACGCATGTATAAAGACAAAGAAGAGTACTACAGAAGAACAGGAAAGAACAGGAGAAGAAATGACACCCAGAACTGAAATTAACATCAGAGATCCCTTTGTGCTGGTGCATGAAGGCAAGTACTATCTTTACGGAACAAGAGGCCCCGAATGCTGGGGCAACAAGGCTACGGGCCTTGACTGCTATGTAAGTACAGACCTTGAGAATTTTGAAGGACCGATTGAAGTATTCACTCCCCCGAAAGGATTTTGGGCGGACAGAAACTTCTGGGCACCTGAGGTCCACAAATATAAAGGCGCTTTTTATATGTTTGTTTCTTTTAAGGCGGAAGGCGTGTGCAGAGGTACTCAGATACTGAAAGCCGATTCACCCCTGGGACCTTTTAAGGTTCACTCGGACGGCCCCGTAACTCCCCGCGACTGGGAGTGCCTTGACGGAACCTTTTACGTTGAACCGACAGAAGGCAATCGCCCTTATATGATATTCTGCCATGAGTGGGTACAGATAACGGACGGAACCATATGTGCTGTTCAGTTAAGCGATGATTTAACCCATGCAGTCGGGGAGCCGAAACTTTTATTCCATGCTACGGAGGCGCCCTGGATAGTGGACATCAGAAACGGTAATTACGTAACCGACGGACCCTTCATGTACATTGCGGATGACGGAGAAATAACCCTTCTTTGGTCAAGCTTCGGTAAGGGCGGTTATACCATGGGTCTTGCCAAGAGCGAGTCGGGTACTATCGCCGGCCCCTGGAAGCAGGTTGAGAAGCCTCTTTTTGACAAGGACGGCGGCCACGGAATGATATTTAAATCCCTTGACGGTAAAATAATGGGAACCCTTCATTCTCCCAATAAGGATTTGGAGGAGCGACCGGTTTTTTTTGAAATTAAGACAAAAATATAGTCAAACCAGCTCGAATTTGTAAAAAGAGCCGTGAAATGTAACAGTTTCGCGGCTCTTTTTTTGTGCTTATTAACGAAAGAAAAATGGGGATTCGGTAAAGGATTAAAAGAAAAAACGATAAACCGAAAGAATATTTACTTTTTTGGTAAAACGAGTTTTGCGAAAAGGTAAATATAATTTGAAAATGATACTTTTCATAATCTTGTTTGTGGATATTTCGTAAGATATTGACTGGTAAAAGAAGTAAAAGTATAGTGAGATTACCAATTTTGAAGAAGGGAGATTCACTTATGAAAATGAAAAAACTGGCAGCTGTGTTAGCAACCGCAGCTATGGTATTGGGTCTTGTGGGTTGTGGTGAGACCTCTTCAACATCCAATGCCGACACTTCAACTTCCACCCCCGCATCGGTTGTGGAAAGCGTTTCCGCAGAAGCATCCGCTTCAGAAGAAACTCCTGCAGAACCCATTACACTTCGTATGGCATGGTGGGGTTCTCAGACAAGACACGACAGAACAATCGCTGTTATTGAACTGTACGAGTCACTTCATCCCAATGTAACCATCGAGTACGAGCCTATGGATTTCGACGGCTACTTTAACAAACTTGCTACTTTGGTAGCATCCAACGATGTATGGGATATCTTCCAGCTTGGTTCCAACTTCCCTACATATCAGTCCAAGATTTACACCCTTAACGATTTCATCAAGGACGGTACAATCGATGTATCCGGCACTACCGAAGCATTCCTTCGTATCGCAGCAGATGAAAAGGGCAATCAGGTAGGTCTTTGCAGCGGTGTTAATACCTATGGTATCGCTTACGATCCCGCTCTCTTTGCTAAGGCAGGAGTTGCAGAACCCACCGAAAACTGGACCTGGGAAGACTACAAGCAGGCATGTCTTACCATTCACGAGAAACTCGGCATCTACGGTTCTTCCAAGTTTGACGACTGGCAGGCAGGCGCTTCCAGCGGCGTTAACCAGGAAGGTTTCGGAATTGGTTTCTTTAACAAGACCAACGACGGCCTTGGATTTACCGATTACAAGATGTTAACCGACTACATGCAGATGCGTGCAGACCTTGTTGCAGCAGGCGCATATCCCGATCCCGGCGCATGCAAAGAAATCTCCGATATCGAGAACGACTTTGTAGTATCCGGCGAAGCAGCAATGACATGGGTTGCATCCAACCAGTTCGTATCCCTTGCTACGGCAGCAGGAAGAGAACTTAAGCTCATCAACCCTCCTCGTAAGAAAGCTGACGGACCTGCAGGTGTATCCATTCAGTCTTCTCAGATGCTTTGCGTATCTCAGGATTCCAAGCATCCCGATGAAGCAGCCAAGTTCATCGAATTCTTCCAGAGCAACATCGATGCCAACAAGATTCTTTTGGCAGAACGTGGTATTCCTACCTTCACAGCAGTTCGTGAAGCTCTTGCAGGAGACCTTACAGACCTTGAGAAAGCAGTTTACGAATACGTAGACGTTGTTGGTGCTTTTGATACCGGCGGCGAGACCGTTAACCCTTCAAGCCCCGCTTGCACCGATGAAATCAAGGAACAGTACAACTACTACCTTGAGAAGGTAATCTACGGCGAAATGACTGCAGACGAAGCAGCTAAGGCGGTTTACGATTTCGCAGCATCCAAATTCTAGGTAACACCCAAATTCCTTTAAGGATGTGAAAGCTTAAGGCCCCCGCTCCAATGCCAACCCCTTTTGGCCCACCCGGGAGCGGGGTACCCTTTTGCGAATATTCTTTTGTTGAGGTTCCCATGAGCAAAAAAAACAAACAGTATTCCGGCAGTCGTACCGGCTGGAATCGATTCATTTATAACAACAATACAGTAGGACATATTTTTGCCGCACCCTTCATAATAGGCTTTCTGGTGTTTACCATCATACCCATGATAAGTTCTTTGTACTATTCCTGTACCGATTACAACATGATAGAAAAAGAACACTGGATCGGACTTGCCAACTACGCAAATCTTTTCAAAGATCCCAGATTCTTAAATTCTGTAAAGGTAACACTTCAGTACGTGGTTTTGTCCGTTCCGCTTAAACTGGCATTTGCATTGTTCATTGCTTTTTTACTTACCCGCCCCAGCAAGGCGGTAAGCTTCTATCGTTCACTTTACTATCTTCCTTCCCTTATAGGCGGAAGCGTGGCGGTAGCCCTGGTTTGGAAAGAACTGTTCGCAAGAAAGGGCCTTATCAATTCGGTCCTCGGCGACTTTGGAATAAAGACCGTAAACTGGTTTGGTAACATGTCAACCGCCAAATGGCCCATTATCCTTATGACTGTGTGGCAGTTTGGTTCCTCCATGCTGATCTTTGCGGCGGGCTTAAAAGAAATTCCCACAAGCTACTACGAAGCCGCTAAAATCGACGGTGCAAACGGCTGGCAGTCCTTTTGGAAGATTACCATGCCCTGCCTTTCACCCATCATTCTTTTTAACCTGATAATGCAGCTTATTTCAAGCTTCATGGTATTCACCCAGGCCTTCGTAATCACTCAGGGCGGTCCCAACGACGCAACAATGTACTATGCCCTTTACGTTTACAAGCAGGGTATTCAGACCCGAAACATGGGTTATGCAAGTGCAATGAGCTGGGTAATGCTTGTTATTATGAGCGCGGTTACCGCAATCGTATTCAAAACATCCAACCATTGGGTATTCAAAGAGTCGGAGGGTTAGAAGATGAAGGCAAAAAAAGTCGTTACAACAACCCTTTATCATGCATTCATTGCGCTCCTTGGTTTTGCAATGGTATATCCGGTGTTATGGATGATTTCGGGTTCACTTAAAGACAATTCGGAAATTCTGTCAGGCTCCTTAAGCCTTATCCCTCCCAACTGGCGGTGGGAGAACTTTTCAAGAGGCTGGGCAGGTTTCGGTAAAATAACATTTACAACATATTTTAAAAATTCACTGATTATCACCACAATAGGAACACTCGGCACGGTTATAAGCTCATCTTTAATTGCCTATGCACTGTCAAGAGTACCCTTTCGCGGAAGAAAGTTTTGGTTTACACTTATGATAGGTACCATGCTTTTGCCCGGTCAGGTGGTAATGATACCTCAGTACCTGATTTACAATCACATCGGCTGGGTGGGAACACCACTTCCCCTTATTGTTCCCCACTTCTTCGGAGCCCCTTTCTTTATCTACATGATGATGCAGTTTATGGCGGGCATTCCCAAAGAATTGGATGAGGCGGCCATTATCGACGGATGCAGTAAGTATACGGTATTTACAAAGGTTATTTTCCCGCTTTTGAAGCCGTCACTTATTTCCACAATCATTATTCAGTTCTACTGGAAATGGGACGACTACATGGGCCCCATGCTTTATCTTGGCAAACCCGCTTCCTACACCGTATCAATTGCCATCAAGCTTTTTGCCGATGCCACCAGTAAGACTGACTACGGCGCAATGTTTGCCATGTCAACACTGTCCATGATTCCGGTATTTACCATATTCCTTGTGTTTAACAGATACCTTGTGGACGGCATAAGCACCAGCGGCCTTAAGGGCTAAATAATCGGAGAGTTACAGATGATAAATCGCGAGGCACTCGTTAAAAAGTACATTCCCTTTCAAGAGGGCAAAAATACCCATTCCCCGCTTACGGTGGGGAATGGCGGATTTGCCTTTACCGCAGACATTACGGGCCTTCAGACCCTTTTCGAGGAATACGAGAAGGACTGTCCCGTTCTTACCATGGCTGCCTGGGGATGGCACACTTCACCGGACGAAGACGGAAAGTTTTACAGCCTCGATGATTTCAAATACGAAATGACGGAGTACTACTTCGAGAAAAGAATAGTAAGATACCCCGTTAACGAAAACGACAGAAACAAAAAACTTTACAAATATCTTCGCGAAAACCCGCACAAGTTCAACCTGGCAAGGTTAAGCCTCTGTAAAGACGGCATCCCGGTGCGGGAGAGCGAAATCACCGACGTTCATCAGGAACTGGACATGTACACCGGAGTTTTGAAAAGCTCCTATAAAGTGTGCGGAGAAAATGTTACGGTGACCACAATCGTCGGAAATACCGACACTCTTGGGGTGAAAGTTGAGTCAAAACTGTTAAAAGAAGGCCTCTCGGTACTCCTTGAGTTTCCCTACGCAAGCCCTTGCAAAAGCGGCTCAGATTTTAACGCTCAGGAGAAGCACACCACAAGGCTTTTGGATGAGCGCACCATAGAAAGAAAGCTTGATGACGACGCCTACTTTTGCCTGATTAACGGCAACCTGTCCGTAAAGAGAACAGGAATGCACAGCTTTCTTCTGGAGGATTCCGGCCTTACCTTTACCCTTTCTTTTGCCAAAGAAAGAGACGGCCTCTCGGCATCCACCTTCAAGCAGGTGCGGGAAGAGTCGGAGTTCAGACTCTATTCCTTCTGGAACAAGGGAGCAATGATAGACGTTACCGCCTCCGAAGATAAGAGAGCTGAGGAACTTGAAAGGCGCATTATTACGTCCATGTACCTTGTTGCGGTGCAGGATGTTTCTTATTATCCGCCGGCTGAAACGGGACTTACCTGCAACAGCTGGTACGGAAAGTTTCACCTTGAGATGCACCCGATTCATCAGGCGTTTCTTGCTTTGTACGGTCGGGGCTCCTTACTGGAAAAATCACTTAAATGGTATACGGACAATCTTTCAAAAGCGGTTGAAAACGCAGAAAGAAACGGCTTTAAGGGCGCAAGATGGCCCAAGATGACGGGACCGGATGCGGAGGATTCGCCCTCGCCCATCGCACCGCTTTTGGTGTGGCAGCAGCCCCATATTATTTACATGATTTGGCTTCTTTATCTGTCAAGGTACGGTGAAGCCAGAGTGGAAGTGCCTTCGGAATCAGAAGAGGAGTTTTTAAGGCGCTACAAAGAAGTTATAGAAAAAACCGGGGAGTTTATGGAAGATTTTCTCGTGTATGACGAGAAGACCGACACCTATAATCTGTGTCCGCCTCTGTACTCGGTGCAGGAAAAAGGAGATCCCTTAAAGATAAAGAATCCGCCCTTTGAACTGGCTTATTTTTCTTTTGGCTTAAAAACGGCCGCGGAGCTGCTTAGAAAACTTGGAATTGAAAAAAGCAGGTGGACAGAGATTGCGGGAAAAATAAAAAAGCCATACATAAGCGAAGGAAAGCTTCAGGCTTACGAAGGCTTTAATGAAACCTATGAAAAGTTAAATATCGACCATCCATCCATGGTTTTTGCCCCTGGCTTTATCGGTGAGGAAGTTGACGAAACGGTTCTTAACAACTCGCTTAAGGCGATTGAAGAGAACTGGGACTTTTCATCCCTCTGGGGCTGGGACTTCGCATTTCTGGCCATGACCTACGCACGTATCGGGCGCATGGAGGAGGCATTTGATATTCTTCTTAAGGATACGGCCAAGAACACTTATGTGGAAAGCGGCAACAATGCTCAGGCAGAGCGTTCCGACCTGCCGCTTTATCTGCCCGGCAACGCTTCACTGTTGCTGGCCATGACGGCGCTTAAAAGCTGCAAAGGCTGGTATGTTCAGACGGAAGGAATAATGCCTTATGTGTTCTGAGGCTTCTCCACATCATCGCCCTTGGTACTGCGCTTGGAAGTGCCTGCTTTGTACTTGGAGCGATATTTAAGGGGAGAAACTTCTCTGTAGGTTTTAAACACCTTTTCAAAGTATGTAAGGCTTTCGTAGCCGCATTCTTTGGCAATGTCGGAGACCGGCATTGAGGTGGTGGTGAGAAGGTCGTGTGCCTTGTCAATACGATGTATATTGATATATTCATTGACGGTAAAGCCCGTAACTTCCTTGAAGATACGGCTTAAATAGCACTTGTTCACGTAGAAAATGTCAGCAAGATTCTCAAGGGACAGGCTTTCGGTGCAGTGAGAAATAATGTAATCCGCCACAAGATCCACCTTCTGATGGCGGGCCATGGAAGAGGATTTGACAGGCATCTGTCTGTGAGAGTCCGCATAGCGCATGGCATAAAGAAGAAGGGATGAAAGCTTCATCATAACGCTTAAGCGGTAACCGGGAAGCTTATGATGGATTTCGGACTGAAGCTCAAGCAGCAGATTCTCAACAAAAGGCTGCTCCGCCGGGGCAATTTCCAAAACCCCCGAGTGCCTTGAGAAAAAATCTCTTACGCTTAAGTCCCCAAACTGGGAAAAGAAACTTGCGAAGGGTTCTTCCGAAAACTCAATAAGAATACGGTCGTGGTAAGAACTTGCAGCCACACCGGTCTTGTGAATTTCGTTGCGGTTAACGAATACCAGGCAGCCTTTTTTGATATGATAAGTGTGTTGACCGATAAAATAAAAACGTTCGCCTTCCACGAGGTAATAAATCTCGTATTCATCGTGAAGATGTTTGGTGGGCATGGTGTATTCGTAGTCACGGATGACTCTGTCGATGGTGATGCCGTCGAGAGTTTCTTCAAAAAGGGTCTGACGCATAAGGTTCCTTTCCTGCACGGTAAATATAAATTGAAAAATATATAAAAAATGCCGACATTTTTTATTAATTATATTATTTTTACTTTTAAATGTCCATAAGGACAAATGCAATATTCGGAGGTTATTCCAATGCAATACATTGACGGAAAAATGAAAGACGTTAACATCGCCTACATAGGCGGTGGCTCGCGAGGCTGGGCCTGGACCTTTATGACGGACCTTGCCAGAGAAGAAAAACTGTCGGGAGAAATAAGGCTTTATGACATAGACAAAAAAGCGGCTGAAAACAACGAAAAAATCGGCAACCACATAAGCTCACGCAAAGAAGCGGTAGGCAAGTGGAAATACGTAGTGAAGGACACCTTAAAGGATGCACTGACCGGAGCCGATTTCGTGGTAATTTCCATAATGCCCGGTACTTTTGACGAAATGGAGTCGGACGTACACACACCGGAACGCCTGGGAATTTACCAGTCCGTAGGCGATACCGCCGGCCCCGGAGGAATCATAAGAGCCTTAAGAACCCTTCCGATGTTCAGAGAATTCGCCGAGGCCATCAGAGATTACTCACCCAATGCCTGGGTCATTAACTACACCAATCCCATGACCCTCTGCGTAAAGATGCTCTATCACGTATTCCCGGAGATTAAAGCTTTCGGCTGTTGCCACGAGGTATTCGGTACACAGAACGTTCTTGCGGGAATACTGAAAAAAGAAGGATACGTAACCGGCGACATCGAAAGAAGAGACATTCAGATAAATGTCCTCGGTATCAACCACTTCACATGGTTTGACTACGCTTCCTACAAGGGAATGGACTTATTCCCCATATACAGAAAATACATTGACGAACACTTTGACGAGGGCTTTGATTCAAGCGAAACCGAGAACTGGCTTAACAGATGTTTTGCCTGCAAGCACAGAGTCAAGATGGATTTGTTTAAACGATACGGTCTCATAGCTGCGGCGGGAGACAGACATCTGGCAGAGTTTATGCCGGGTGACACTTATCTTAAAGATCCCGCAACCGTTGAGTCCTGGGACTTTGGTCTGACTCCTGTATCATGGAGAAAAGAAGACTTAAAGCAGAAGCTTGAAAGATCCAAGCGGCTCGCCGAGTTTTCCGAAGAGATTGAGTTAAATCCCACGGGCGAGGAAGGCATTCTTTTGATAAAGGCTCTGTGCGGACTTGAGAGAGTGGTATCAAACGTAAACATTCCCAACACCGGTCTTCAGATAGCCAACCTTCCGAAAGAAGCCGTGGTGGAGACCAATGCAATCTTTGAGCGCGATGCCATAAGACCCATATATGCGGGCTACATTCCCGACAATGTGCTTTCTTTGGTAATGCCTCACATTAAGAACCACGAAAGAACCCTTAAGGCGGCGGAGACCTGCGACAGGAATCTGGTAAAAGAAGCCTTCAAGGAAGATCCGTTGGTTAAGGGAAGAGCGACAGACGCGGAAATTGAGAAACTCGCGGATGACATGATAGACAATACAATTAAATATTTACCTGCCGGGTGGAAATAAGGGGAACATAGACAATGTGTGGGGGCACAGGTTTATGGCGATAGCAGAATCAATACAGGTGTGACCTGATTTGATAAGACCATGCGCGTGCATGGGGAAACTGTTAACCGACCCATATAAAGGCGACGATTACACGCCGGCAGCAGTAATCGAACACCGATCCCATACGTTTAGGCGTATGGGATTTATTTTTTTAACAGGGTCGAGAATGTACGAGGAGGAACAATGAAAAAAGGATTGAAGAAAATGGGTGCATCGGCAATTTTGTCTATTTTTATGGCAATATTGCTGGCGGTGAACGCATTCGCGGCTCCCGAACTTAAGTATGTGAAAAACAGTAAGATGCTTGAGTACAAGGGAAGCTATGATGAGGTGTCTTTCCCTTACGAAAAGACAGAGGCGACATTTACGGGCGAAGAAATCACTGTGGATGGCGTATTGGAGGAGGCTTACAATGCCTCAAACGTTTCTAGAATCGATAATCTGAAGGTTAAAGAGGGTTATGGACTTGAGCCCGGGAATACCACATACGGCGAACTCAGAACTCTTTGGGACGGTCCCGTTCTTTATCTGGGTATAAGCGTATACGATGACTGCGTGCTCACAAGTACCGAAACCACTAAGGGAGCGGTTACAAATCCTGCGGTTGCGGGTACTACCATTACAACATACCCTTATGCGAGCTGGGGCGGCTTCTGGGCCACATGGGCGGTTACAGAGTCCAAAGAAACCTGTGACAGCGTGGTTCTGGCTGTTGACCTTTACAACGACCGCACCGATTATGAACTTGACACTGCCGGTATAGTTACAATCGATGCTCTCGGACAGCTTTATTATTACTCAAGCAGCAATATCCCTTCTCTCGGAAGTGCATTGGGAGATCCGGGGCACCCCGAGTATATGAATATTATTAAGGGATATGCCGCTGCGCCCATGTATGACGGTTTGGGCGAACAGATCGGTTATACCGTGGAAGTGGCTCTTCAGATTGAAGACCTTAAACCCGTTAACGGAACAGAAATCGGTATCGATTTAAAAATCAATGATGTGAATGACGTGGTAACCGGTTATACCAAAGAAACCGTGCCCAATCCCGACTATGTAGCGCCCGAAGAAGGAGATGTATCGGGCGGAGATGTTTCCGGTGATGACGTATCCGGCGGCGACCCTTCAGATGAAGAAGTCCCCGGTGACGATGTTTCAGACAATGACGGTGCATCCGACGATGTTTCGGGCAGTGATGTAACGGGTAACGACGCTGATGCAGATGAAACTCCTGCAGAAGAAACTCCTGC
>CAMNCH010000056.1 GCA_946534145.1 uncultured Lachnospiraceae bacterium | reverse complement strand
GGTATTGAGACCAGAGCCACCATCTTAGGTTACATGCAGCGAGGCGGAAGTCCCACCTGTAAAGACCGTTACTATGCATCCATCATGGGCGCTTATGCGGCAGATATTCTTGCCGAAGGCAAGTCCAACCGCTGCGTATGCTACAGAGGCGGCAAGTTCCTCGATATCGACATTGATGAGGCACTGGCAATGGAGAAGACCATCGACCCTTACCAGTTTGAAATCAGCAAACTTCTTTCCAGAAACGAATATATAGACGCCAAGAAAAAATGATAACTTCTTTTGACAACAAACGTATTAAAAACGTAATATCTCTCTTAGAAAAAGTAAAAGCAAGACGCGAACAGGATGCCTTCGTTATCGAAGGCATCAAACTTTTTGAGGAGGTGCCTAAAGACCGCATTTTGGAGGTGTTTGTGGCGGAATCCTACAAGGGTCCCAAGGCAAAACTTGACAAACTACCCTCAGAAGTGGTAAAAGATGATGTGTTCAAAAAAATGACAGACGTGTTAGCTCCTCAGGGAATTTTATGCGTGGTCAGAAAAGAACACTATGAGCTTAAGGACCTTCTTAAAAAGAAGACCGATGCACCTTGCTTTCTTGTGCTTGAGACGATTCAGGACCCGGGCAATCTCGGAACCATTATGAGAACCGCCGAAGGCGCGGGGGTTGAGGGCGTCATCATGAGCTCCGACACTGTAGACATTTATAACCCCAAAACCGTCAGGTCCACCATGGGCTCCATTTTCAGGGTGCCCTTTGTGTATTGCGACGATCTGATTTCTTCCGTTAAGGAACTTAAGGCTTCCGGCGTTGAGTGCTATGCGGCCCACCTTAAAGGACAGAAATCCTGCTATGACTGCGATTACGGCAAGCCTACCGCTTTCTTTATCGGTAATGAAGGCAACGGCCTTTCCGACAAAATGGCAGCAATGGCAGATACTTACATTAAGATTCCCATGGAAGGAAAACTTGAGTCTCTTAATGCAGGCATATCGGCGGCAATTCTGACCTACGAAGCAAAGAGACAGAGAGATAGGAAAATTGTTAGGTAAGTTAAGTATTAAGTTAATAACGAAGCGTATTTGCCTGCTTTTGGCACTTGCGCTTTTACTTCCCGTCTTGTTTGGCACTTACTCGTATGCGGACACCGCAGGCGAACTTTTATCCGGCGAGAATGTCGGCGCATCAATGGTACTGAGTACCGATGCCTACAACAATGCTGCCACAAGCGGGCTGGGCGTTAAGCTTCGCCCCAATGAGGAGATTGAATCCTCGGACCTTGTAATGGTTGCCCTTACTTCTTCTTTGAACGTAAGAAGCGAAGGCAATGCGGATGCCGAGATAGTAGGCAAGATTTACAGAGACTGCGGTGGAATCGTTCTTGAAAAGGGCGAATCCTGGAGTCTTATAGAATCGGGCGACCTCATAGGATGGTGCAATAATAAGTACCTTCTGTTCGGTCAGGACGCCATTGACCTTGCCAAGGACGTAGGCACCATGACCGCCACCGTTACGGCTACCTGCACTCCCGTCTATTCATCGGACGAGGCTGACAAGGTAATCATCGGATACGCATCCGAAAAAGCACTTTTCGAAGTAATCTATGAAGACAATGTAGACGACGAAGACTGGGTCTGTGTCGCTTACGACGAGTTAGACGGCTTTGTCAAAAAAGAATTCGTGGAAGTCGAGTTTATCATCGACCACGGCGAGACCATTGAAGCCATCCGCGAAAGAAGACGTAAAGAAGCCGAAGAGAAAAAGAAACTGGTTCGCCGTAACGAAGCAATTGCGGCAGACAATGACACCCTTAAGGTTCTTGCCACCATCATCTGGTGCGAGTCCCGAGGCGAGAGCTACGAAGGCCAGCTGGCTGTAGGCTCTGTAGTTATGAACCGAGTTCGTTCCGGAGCATATCCCAACACCGTATATGATGTTGTTTTTGCATCCGGTCAGTTTTCACCGGTTAAGACAGGAAGCTTCCAGCGAGCTTACGAAAACGGCTCGGCCAATGAGAACGCTTACAAAGCGGCTCAGGAAGTTCTGGACGGATACACGAATATCGGCGATATGACCCATTTCCGCCGTAAAGGAAACCGTGACGGATACATTATCGGTAACCACGTTTTCTACTAAAAAATACAATCATTTTGACAATAATCACAATACTGCGGCAAGTGTCTTGACACTGCCGCCGTTTTGTGATTATAATACGTAAGTTAATGTGTAACGTGAAGTCACACATGGGGAAAGGAACTTATAATGGAAGCTAAGAAAAACATACTTACATATGAAGGACTTACCAAGTACGAAGAGGAGTTACAGGACTTAAAAGTACGCAGACGTAAGGAAGTAGCTCAGAAGATAAAAGAAGCAAGAGAACTCGGTGATCTTTCCGAGAACGCAGAATACGATGCAGCCAAAGACGAGCAGCGTGACATCGAAGCCCGTATCGAAGAGCTTGAAAAGATTCTTAAAAACGCAGAAGTAGTAGTTGAGGACGAGGTTGACTCTTCCAAGATTAACGTAGGCTGCAAGGTTAAGATTCTTGATATTGAATACAATGAAGAAGTTGAATATAAAATTGTCGGCTCAAGCGAAGCCAACAGCTTAAAGGGAAGCATTTCCAATGAATCTCCCACCGGTAAAGCCCTTATCGGTCACAAGAAGGGCGAGACCGTTACCGTTGAGACTCAGATGGGCAGTATTAAGTATAAGATTCTTTCCATCGAGAGATCATAATCGGTAATTACAAGCGACGATTTTATAGGGAGGGCTGAAGCCCTCCCTATGTGTATATCGTAGGGCAGACAAACTGCCTAATATATTAAAGAGAAAGGAACTATCATGGGTAACGAACAAAACAACAATCAGGCACCCGAACAGGACATCAATCAGCTTCTGAAGGTAAGACGTGAGAAACTTTCCGCACTTCAGGAAGCAGGCAAGGACCCCTTCAAGATTACCAAGTATAATCAGACTCACCACACCGATGAAGTCAAGTCATTATACGAGGAGCACGAAGCCAAACTTCTTGAGGGCAGAGTCAAACCTTCTGTTGAGGGACTTGATGAGGCAGCTGCCCGTGAAGTTATCAATAACGATTACAACGAAAGAAGAGCCATTATGGACGCTTCACCCATCAACGTTTCCATTGCCGGACGTATGATGTTTAAGCGTGTTATGGGTAAGGCTTCTTTTTGCAACATCCAGGACTTAAAGGGTAACATTCAGGTATACGTAGCTCGCGACGTAATCGGCGAGGATTCCTACGCAGACTTTAAGAAATCCGATATCGGCGACATTTACGGCATTACAGGTTTTGCTTTCCGTACCAAGACCGGTGAAATTTCCGTTCATGCCGACTCCATGACACTTCTTTCCAAGAGCTTACAGATTCTTCCCGAGAAGTTCCACGGACTTACGGATACCGACACCAGATATCGTCAGCGTTACGTTGACCTTATCATGAACGCAGATTCCAAGGACACCTTTGTAAAGCGTTCCAAGATGATAAGCGCCATCCGTCGTTATCTCGACACCAAGGGCTTTATGGAGGTTGAAACCCCCATGCTCGTTGCCAATGCAGGCGGCGCCGCAGCCCGTCCTTTTGAGACACACTTCAATGCTCTTGACGAGGACTTACGTCTTCGTATTTCCCTTGAGCTTTACTTAAAGAGACTTATCGTAGGCGGCCTTGAGCGCGTTTACGAAATCGGTCGTGTATTCCGTAATGAGGGTCTTGACACCCGTCACAATCCTGAGTTCACCCTTATGGAGCTCTACCAGGCATACACCGACTACCACGGCATGATGGACTTAACCGAGGATATGTTCAGAACCGTAGCAGGCGAAGTTCTCGGCACCACCAAGTTCATGTACGGTGACGTTGAACTTGACTTCGGAAAGCCTTTTGAGCGTATCACCATGCTTGACGCTGTCAAGAAATACGCAGGCGTAGATTTCGACGAGATTAAGACCGACGAAGAAGCCAAGGCAATTGCCAAAGAAAAGCACGTTGAATTCGAAGACCATCACAAGAAGGGCGACATCCTTAACCTCTTCTTTGAAGAGTTCTGCGAGGAGCACATGGTTCAGCCTACCTTCGTAATGGACCATCCCGTAGAGATTTCACCTCTTACCAAGCGTAAGCCCGACAAGCCCGACTATGTAGAGCGTTTCGAACTCTTCATCAACGGCTGGGAAATGTGTAACGCATACTCCGAGCTTAACGATCCCATCGACCAGCGTGAACGCTTCAAAGCACAGGACGCTCTCGCAGCAGCCGGTGACGAAGAAGCCAACCACACCGACGAGGACTTCCTCAACGCCCTTGAAATCGGCATGGCTCCCACCGGTGGCATAGGCTACGGCCTCGACCGTCTCGCAATGTTGCTTACGAATAGCCCTGCGATTCGCGACGTTTTATTGTTCCCGACGATGAAGTCATTAAACTAAAAACCCTATAAATCAAGACCTCCCGAGCTTAGGGAGGTCTTTTTTGTATAGTGACGAGCATTGTAATATGCAGCATAAAATATCAAGAAGCATAAGCCCTCTTCTGGTACTATAATTATATCGGAGGAAAGAATAAGCATGAACGAACTTGAGAGGGTAATAGATTACATTGAAGAAAACATTACTGAAGATATCGGGCTTAAGGACATTGCCGCTTATGCCGGCTACAGTCCGTTTTACTTCAGCCGAAGCTTTGTTAAGGCCGCCGGGCTGTCGGTAAGCGAGTATATCAGAATCAGGAAACTACAGCATTCTGTACCGGATTTGCTTAATGGAATGAAGATTATTGATATCGCGATAAAATACTCTTTTGATTCTCATGAAGGCTATACAAGATCGTTTAAGGGCTTGTTTGGCTCATCTCCGAGTATTGTAAAGAGAAACATGAAGGAATATCTTTTGCCGGAAGTTTCAGGAAAACTGCGCAAAAGAAACCTTGATGTAAATGCGGAGGTGGAAAAAATGGATTTAAGTTCAGAAATGCACATGTTATTGTTTGAGGTATTGAAAAACAGTATTGAAGAGGCAAAAGAAGGCTTTTGCACAGAAATCACTGTATCTTTTTTGGAAGGAAACAGTGTAAGAATATCTGATGACGGCAGAGGGCTTCCTATCGAAAAAGGAGAAGACATTTTTCCAAAGATTTTTGAAGGAAAACTCATTACAAAGAAAGAATATTTGCTAACGGACAATTTGGTTTTGGATGAAATCAAGACAGTGAACGCTCTTTCCGAAAGCATGCAAGTGACGGTATATCGAAAAGGGAAATGTTACAGGCAGGATTATATCAAGGGTATTGCTCAGCATCCTCTTATTGAAACCGCAGATGCTCATAAAACCGGTATGGTGATAGAATTCACACCTGACAGTGAAATTTTTACGAATTGTAGGTGGGATAAAGAAAAAATATCAGGCTGGATAAGTGAAAATGGCTGTGATGTTTTGCTGCGATAGACCGAAAATTAAGAAGTGTAAACAGAGAAAGAGAATAAACAACTCCAATGGGCCCATTTCAGGCACTTTCCTTAGTATGACTAAAGAAAGTGCCTATTTTATTAAAATACACTTGGAATTTTACGAGTAACTACTTATAATAAAGCATGGTTAGCAATGGCTAATCGCAAGGGAGGAAAATAAAATGGGACTGTTTAAGGATTTTGTAAGCCAGACGAGAAAGCCCGCAGGGTTTCTTGGCAAGATGATGGTCAATGGGATGAATGGAGGACATGCCAAAATGGCGGACTGGGGCATGTCACACTTAAAAAGCATTGCACCGCAGGAAATAGTTGAAATCGGCTGCGGAGGCGGAAGAAATGCCGGAGAACTGCTTAAGAAGTATCCTTCGGCTCATGTGACGGCGATTGATTACTCGGATGTTTCCGTAAGCAAGGCAACTGCGTACAATGCCGATGCAATCCGAAAAGGTCGCTGCGAAGTTAAGCAGGGAGATGTTTCCAACCTGACGCTTCCCGAAGAACAATACGACCTGGCAACTGCCTTTGAAACCATATATTTCTGGCCGGGCCTAAAGGAATGTTTTGCGCAGGTGGCCAAAGTTTTAAAACCCGGCGGAACCTTTATGATAGTCAATGAATCTGACGGTACCGACGAGGCAAGCCTGAAATTTGAGAAAATTATTGACGGAATGAAATGTCATACCATAGAAGAAATAGAAGAAGCGCTTAAAAGTGCCGGATTTAATAAGGTCAAATCCGACCATCATAAGAGTAAACCATGGATAACGGTTGTTGCAAGAAAGTAGCAGAGACAAGGACCGTCAGGCTTATTTGAAGAATGGAGGATATGAGCAAGTGTTAAAGAACTTTAACAAGGAAGGGCAAAAGCTTCCTTCGTTTGGAATAGGCCCATATATGATTTTTGGGATGGGGGCTGTCACACTTATAAACTCTGAAGAAAAGTGGCTTTCGGATTTATACGGTGCCGATTATGAGGCTTACAAGACTAAAGTAAATCGCTGTATACCCTGGAAGCCTGCCGAAGACAGAATATGCGTAACGGAAATTTCAAACACAAGGTGGATGGCATACGACATTCCCGGCAACGTGGGATGGATTATTTATATAGCCTGCCTCGTGAGATGCTTTGTCACGAAACCGGACTTCTTTTCTTCAAAGGGATTGTTTGTAATCCTGATAATTGCGGTATTACCGGCGATTTTAATGGCAATCGGAATAGCGGAACTTGTAACCGAGAGACTGGCAAAACTCGACAGAAAGCTTCCCAAGGTCCGCCTTTTAAGGGGCTTTGGAGCCCTTGTACTAGGAGGCATTCTTGGAATGGCAGTAAGTGCACTTGGCTTAATATACGGATACTGTACAGGCGAAAGCAACCTGCTCCTTATATGGCTTATGTTACTCGGCAGCCTTCTTTGTTTTGCTTTTGCCGAACTGATATATAAGACATACAGGCAGCCGGGAAAGGGGAGCAGTATGACAATACATGAGTTTGGAACGGAAAATAAAGATACAGTCGTCTTAATCCATCCTTCAGTAGTAATGTGGGACTATTTTGAATATGTGATTCCTCTCCTTGAGAAAAAATATCATTTGATTGTTCCTGCCATTCCGGGATACGACCCTGATAAAAAAAATGATTTTACAAGTGTGGAGAAAATCGCTTCGGAACTTGCAAAGTGGCTTAAAGAGAAGAATTTAAAGGACATAGCCTGCCTTTACGGCTGCTCCATGGGCGGGAGCATTGTTATCAGAATGCTGGCAGACAACGCTTTGGACATCAGGAGCGCGGTTATAGACGGAGGCATAACGCCCTACCGACTCCCGTGGATAGTTACAAGATTCATAGCTATAAAGGATTTCCTTTTAATCGGCGCCGGAAAACTTGGCGGTGTTAAGCTCCTTGAAAAAGCCTTTTCAACGGATGAATTATCTCCCGAAGATATACAGTACACGGCCGGCGTGCTTAAGATGATAAGCGCAAAGACCATATGGAGGACTTTTGAGTCATGCAACAATTATTCAATGCCTAAGGACATTCGCACCGATTGCAGGCATATAGAATACTGGGTGGCGGACAAAGAAATAAAGGATCGCAAGGCGGATATTGCCTATGTTAAAGAGCATTTTCCGGAGACAATATTTATGAAGATTAAAGATGCGGGCCATGGCGGACTTGCACCGTTTCAACCCGAAAAGTTTGTTAAAGGGATTGAGAGAGCGGTAAGACCGGTTACTTAAAATCCATGAACTTAATATAGTCAGTATACAGCGGGCTTTCGGATTATCCGGAGGCTCGTTTTTGCGTTAATTATTAACACTGTACTCCGCGTTATAATATAAAAGTGTGAATATTAGTGCTTTTGCTGACATCCGGGGGAGGTTAAGGCGTGAAAAAAACGCTGATTGTTACTGTCGACCTTGTAATAATGGGGCTGATACTCTTTTTCATAATTCAATATGCCAACACAAAGATGCACGAGAGCAACAAAAGTGAGATTGAGGCTTTCGAAAAAATGACTGTCTCGGCAGAGCAGATTATTACCAACTACCTTGAGGACGAGCAGCATCTTTGCGATATCTGGGCCAATTACATTAATCGTTCGGCCGAAGCGGGAACGCCTATGACAGCCGAAGAGGCAATTTCTTTTATCAGAAAGGCGAAGATTTCGCCCATAATCTACGGACATCTGATTTCGCTTGACGACAGTTCAAAAAACGGCATATCCACACATCCCGGGGCTACGGACTCCCACAATTATTCGGTTTCGTACCGTAATATCAATTTGTTTGACAATCCGGAAGAAATAAGCAGGGAGGACGGTGTCGTAAGCCTTACGAGGGCATACACGAATCCCCAGAACGGAGTACAGTCCATAGCCTTCATGAATTATGTGAAAGTTTTGGATGAGGCCACGGGGGAGCTTAAAGAAGCTCTTTTAATGCGCGTGGAACCGGTAAGTGTGCTTGAGGATAAGTTTGTCTTTTTGAAGGGCGAATATGAAAGCGTGGAAATATCTCTCATTAACAAGGAGGGAGATTATCTGGTCCACGGCAAATCCCTGAAAAATTCCAATTTCTTTGAATACTATAAATCCTATAACAGGCTGGACATAACCGATTACAACAAAATGACTGAACAGGTTACGTCAATGTCCGGAACCATGACGATGCTTAACTCAAAAGGAGAGGAATGCATCATATCCTACACTCCTTTGAAATCCATGAATACCTGGTTTCTTTTGACATATATACCCAAAAAGGACCTTGACGCTAATACCGTGATAGACTGGCTGCTGCTTGGAATGGTTACCCTCGGCCTTTTGGGGTTGTTAGTCTTTAATTACCTGATACTCAGGTTTTACAATGTGAAACTGGCAGAGGCTGCAGCGGCGGCCAATCAGGCCAATGAGGCCAAGTCCCACTTTCTTTCCACAATGTCTCATGACATCCGTACGCCCATGAATGCAATTCTGGGTCTTAATGAGATGGTGTTAAGAGAAAGCCGCGAGGAAGAAACCATAAAATATTCCGAAAGCATCAGAACCGCAGGCAAGACCCTTCTCGGACTGATAAACGATATTCTTGATTTTTCAAAAATAGAAGCCGGCAAGATGGACATCATCAACGTGGACTACAGCTTTGTTTCTCTGCTTAATGACCTGGTAAATATGGTGCAGGGCAAGGCGGAGGACAAAGGCCTTCAGTTTAACCTTGATGTGGACAGGAACATTCCTGTGATACTAAACGGTGACGAAATCCGTATTAAGCAGATTATCACCAACATTCTTTCAAACGCTGTTAAGTACACCAATGAAGGTTCAATTACCTTCAAGGCGGGGTTTGAAAAAGAAGAAGACAATCCCGAATCCGGTAAACTCCTCATAAGCGTCACCGACACAGGTATCGGCATAAAGCCCGAAGACATGAAGCGACTGTTTCAGGCCTTTGAGAGAATCGATGAAAAGAAAAACAGGAACATCGAGGGCACCGGCCTTGGAATGAGTATCGCACAGAGCTTCCTTAACATGATGGGAAGTCATATAGAAGTTGAAAGCGAATACGGCAAGGGTTCCACGTTTTCTTTTGCGCTTGAGCAGGGGGTCAGGGACTGGAAACCCATAGGCAATTACGAGAAAATCTTCAGGCACTCGCTTTCGGAAATAAGGAAATATCGCGAGAGATTTACCGCACCTTATGCAAGACTTCTTGTGGTTGACGATACGCCGGTTAACCTGTCTGTTTTCGAGAGTCTGCTTAAGCGTACAAAAGTACAGATAGATACGGCTTTAAGCGGTGACGAAGGTATTTCTTTGTACAGGCAAAAGCATTACGACGTAATTTTCCTGGACCACATGATGCCCGACAAGGACGGTATCGAGACCCTTAGGGAAATGAAAGAGCTTGCGGATACTCCGAACAAAGAAACACCTGTGGTGTGCCTTACTGCCAACGCTATTTCGGGTATGCGCGAAATGTATATGAATGCCGGCTTTGACGATTATATTACCAAGCCCATCGATCCGGACCGTCTTGAGACAATGCTGCTTCAGTACATTCCCAAGGGAAAGATAGCGCCCGCATCGGAGGAGGATGAGGCGGATGATTTCTTTATCCCCGACTTCATCTTCAAACTTGAGGACCTTGATGTAAACTCCGGGCTTATGCATTGCGGAAGCCGGGAGTCCTACATGGTTACCCTTAAGATGTATCTTGATTCCGCACAAAAGAACGCGGATGAAATAGAGAAATACCTGAAAGTAGGAGACATACAGAACACTACAATCAAAGTCCATGCGCTGAAGAGCACCTCTCGAGTGATAGGAGCTTTGAAACTGGGAAACCTGGCGGCACAGCTTGAAAAAGCGGGAGAGGCCGGAGATACGGAAACTCTTGAGCGCGAAATCGGTAACCTGTTAACGCAGTACAGGGAACTGGCAAAAGAACTGGAGCCTCTTAACGACATAAAGGATGATGGGGCTTCGGATGACAGGCCGATTATTACGGAAAAGGATATGAAGGAGGCCTATACCGCTCTTTCCGAGTTTTGTGCTTCTTTTGACTACGACAGCGTGGTCAATATCGTGGAATCACTTGAGAGGTACAGATTCCCGGAGGATGAGGCCACACGCTTTGACGCCCTTAAAAAGGCTGTCGATAACTTTGATTATGAACTGATACCGGGAATTCTGTCAGGGGGAGAAAAATAATGGGTAAGATACTTTTTGTTAACCGCGGAAGCGGATTCATGACGGACGCACTTAAGGCCAATCTTGAAAAGGCAGGATTTACCACGGTTTCTGCAGAGCCTGATGTTCAGAGCATAGAAGCCGGGAAAGAAGAAATAGACCTGATACTTATTCTTGCCGGAGACTACGTCTATAATTCTGCGGAAGCCCTGGTCTACATCGTGGACATAAGCCGGGACGAGAAGCGCCCCATATGCTTAATCGGCTACGACGATGAGCTGGAAGCGATAAAGAAATACATACCGGAAAACTACATAAAGACCGAGTACAAGCGTCCTTTTGACGCAAAATACGTAGCGGAAGGCTTAAAGGCCATAGCGGCGCAGGAAGAAGAAAAGCGCTCCGGCAAGCATATTCTTTTGGTGGATGATGACACCACATTCTTAAAAATGCTTCAGGGATGGCTCTCTGAAAAATACAGGATTACGGCGGTTAAGTCGGGCATTCAGGCTATTACATACATGGCCAATCATCGTCCGGACCTGCTTCTTTTGGACTATGACATGCCCATCACTCCGGGACCGCAGGTAATGGAGATGATAAGGAGCGAGTACAACTATCGCGACATTCCGATTATTTTCCTTACTGGCAAATCGGACCGCGAAAGCATAATGAACGTTATGAGGTTAAAACCCCAGGGGTATTTCTTAAAGACGATGCCCAGGGAGGAAATCGTAAAGTCAATAGATGATTATTTTGAAGCCCACAGATGGGACGACGTGCGCACTTAAGTGAGCAGGGATTAAACGGAGGCGGAATGATTATCAAAAAAGGGGAATTGATTAAAAAGACAGCGGTATTGTTGTCGGCGGCCATACTGGTGACAGGACTGACCGCATGTGGCAAAGGGCAGGAAAAGAATGCGGAATTTAAACCTGCATTGCCCACGGAAACTTCATGCTCAATCAGGGTTGCGGGAACCTATTCAAACTTTGAGTCTTTAGAGAGTGAATTTGAGCGTTTCTATGAATACTATCCAAACGCAAGCCTAAATTACGTTTATCTCGACAATTACGATAATACCATCGTAAGCGCTCTTTTGAGTGATGAGGCGCCGGATATCTATGTTACCGCAACATGGATGCTTGACGACAAAAAAATGGCACCGGTGTTTGAAAATGCAGAGGTTCTTTACGACCCTTCGCTTAACATCGACCTTGATTGCATACGTAAAGGTGCGAGATGGACAGCCGAAAACGGAGATGTGGTCATGCTCCCCATATTTACAAGGTCCTACGGGATGCTTGTGAACATGGACATTTTTGAAAAGAACGGGCTGAAGGTTCCTACGGATTACAAGAGCCTTGTGGAAGTCTGCGACAAGCTTAAAACTGCGGGATACGAAAACCCCATTATGGGTGCCAACGGAAATACCGTGTCGGGAATGTATTATGCGTTTTCTTTTCCGTTGTTTTGTGACAACGTTTTAAAGAAGCCCGAATCGGTTGCACCCCTTAATGCCATGGACAAATCAGCGGGTGAGATGATGCGCCCCGCTCTTGAAAAGCTGCAGGATTTTGTGAAAAAAGGTTATTTAAATCCGGCCCGCTGCTCAGAGGAAATAGCCGATGATTATAATGCGGTCATCATGCGATTCTTTGAGGGAGATGTGCCCATGATGCTTGGAAGCGGCGACATGGTTTCCGGTACGGCCAAGCGTGAGAGCAAGTCGGAAGCATTCACGGCAAATCCCTTTAAATACAAATTCTATGTGGTGCCCATCGATGATGACGGAGGCTTTTTCCTTGATGCCGTGAACCTGTTCTTCAGCGTTAACAAGAACAGTAAGAATCTTGATATGACCAATGAATTTATAAGATTCCTTACAAGGGAAAAAGAACTGGGTAATATGGCTGCCATTAAGCGTCTTATTACTCCCACCGATGATTTTTCCCTTGATGAAGTATATTCGTCTCTTGAGGGATTCCCGGAGGATAAATCCTTCAGTTATCAGGAGACGGGGCTGAATGATGCCGTAAATAAAGAGTTTCGTGCGGCAGCATACAAGGTTGCCAACGGCATAATGACCGTTGATGAAGCCATAAGTGCATACGGCAGCCTGTGGGAATAAAAGTTCCCACGGAAAGGAAAGCAAATGGAAGAACGTGTAGTGGTTGTGGACGATGATGCCATCATTTTGAGAAATGCGAATACGATTCTTTCGGAAGCGGGTTTTAAGGTTACCTGCCTTAAAAGCGGAAGACTTTTGCTGGATTATGTTGAAAAAAATACGATAGACATGCTTCTTTTGGATATCAAAATGCCGGAGCTTGACGGCTTTGAGACCCTGAAGCTTCTGCGTGAGTGGGAAAAGAAAACGGGAAGACGTGAGATACCGGTCATTTTCTTTACCGCAAACGATGACTGCGCATCTGAAACTGCAGGACTGTCCCTCGGCGCCATGGACTTTATAAGAAAGCCTTTTGCGGCGGAGGTTCTGACACTTCGCGTAAGACACCTGTTAGACTTGATAAGACTCCAGCGGGATCTGCATGCGGAGGTTGAGCGAAAGACTCAGGAAATAGAAGGATTATCTCTTCATGTGGTTCACAGCCTTGCCGACGCCATCGATGCCAAGGATGCCTATACCAAGGGCCATTCGGGAAGAGTGGCGGATTACTCAAGAGAGATAGCTAAACGCTTCGGATATTCTGCTGAGAGACAGGAAGAAATATACATGATGGGACTTCTCCACGATGTGGGAAAAATCGGAGTGCCTGACGAAGTTATTAATAAGCCGGGCAAGCTTACGGATGAGGAATTTGCCAAGATTAAGACCCATCCCGGCAGAGGTGCAAGGATACTTGAGAACATTAAAGAAATGCCCAAGCTTGCCACCGGCGCCAGATGGCACCACGAGCGCTACGACGGAAGGGGCTATCCGGACGGTCTGGCAGGTGAGAACATTCCCGAAGAAGCCAGAATCATCGCCGTAGCGGACGCATACGACGCCATGACCAGCCACAGAAGCTACAGGGACGTAATTCCTCAGGAAGTGGTAAAGGGCGAGCTTGAGAAGGGCTCCGGAACCCAGTTCGATCCAAAGTTCGCGGCTATAATGCTCGAGATAATAAAAGAAGACGTGGATTACAAGCTGCGGGAACAGTAAATAACGGTTTTCTACCGTTCATATTCCAAAAATGACCGCTCATGTCAAAAGTGTTTCTTTTGCCTTGAAGAATGTGTACCATCACATCAACAAGACAACAAGACACTACGACAAGGAGCGGTTTTTATTATGAGTAACGCAATTGTAACTAACGGGCTTATAAAAAGATATAAAGACAAAACGGCTGTTAACGGTGTATCAATAACTGTTGATGAAGGTAAGCTTGTGGCACTCTTGGGTGTCAACGGCGCCGGCAAGACCACAACCATCAGAATGTTAACCTGCCTTTCAAAGCCCACGGCGGGCAGTGCACAGGTGCTGGGCCATGATGTGGTAAAAGAAGCCTACAAGGTCAAAAAACTGGTGGGCATCTCCACCCAGGACACAGCTGTGGCTGAGAACCTTACGGTGCGGGAGAATCTTAAGTTTATGGCTTCTTTGTACCTTCCCAAAAAAAGGATCGCCGGCGCGGTGGAGAACGCAATTAAAGCCTTCGGACTTGAAGAGTTCCGTAACAAGAAGGCAAAACTTTTATCCGGCGGCTGGAAAAGAAAGCTTTCCATCGCCATGGCAATTATAGGCGAGCCTAAGATTTTATTCCTCGACGAGCCTACTCTCGGACTCGATGTTCTTGCGCGAAGGCAGCTCTGGACTGAGATAGAGGAGATAAAGAAGAGAATGACCATAGTTCTTACCACTCACTACATGGAGGAAGCGGAAGCGCTTGCTGATGAAATCTTCGTGATGATAGACGGTAAGATTGCCGAACACGGAACCCTCGAAGAACTGGAAGCCCGCACGGGCAAGAAGGGTCTTGAGGAAGTATTTGTTAAGATTGCGGAGGAAGGTTAAATATGAAGAACAAAACGATTGCTTTTGCAAAAAGAAATCTTACAGAGATGTCCAGGGATGCCCTCAGTTACATATTCTGCGTGGCTTTCCCCATAGTAATGTTACTGATTATGTCGGTGGTCAATTCAAGCATTCCCAAGGAATCGGGCATGACGCTTTTCAGAATCGATAACCTTGCGGGAGGAATAGCTATTTTCGGGCAGACATTCGTAATGCTTTTTTCGGCGCTGAATGTGACCAAGGACCGTTCGGGTTCATTCCTTATCAGGCTCTTTGCTTCACCCATGAAGAGCAGGAACTTCATCGGGGGATATTTTCTTCCCCTTATCATTGTGGCGATTGTGCAGGTGGTTGTTTCTTTTGCGGCGGCCTTTGCGGTATCGCTGGTGAGCGGCTACGATTTAAATATTGGGGGGCTTCTCGTGGCGACGGTGGCGGTTATTCCTTCGGCGGTTATGTTTATAGCCATCGGTATGATATTTGGCACATTGTTTAGCGAAAAGGCGGCTCCGGGACTTTGCTCGATTGTTATTTCTCTGGGCGCCATGGTGGGCGGAATATGGTTCGATGTCGAGGGTGTCGGAGGATTTATGGAGAAGCTGGCGAAGTGCCTTCCGTTTCTGTACGCCACCAAATTGGCGAGAGCAACCATTAAGACGGATTTTGAATTTGAGAGCTTCATTATCCCGCTTATTGTGGTAACCTGCTCGGCAGCAGTGCTGACAGTAATTGCCTGCGGACTCTTCAAAAGAAAGATGCGCGCCGACCTGTCATAGGAATCCTCTTAAATGTGGTATACTCAAGATAGTAGATTTTTGAGGGGTTTACTATGCATATCAAAA
>CAMNCH010000055.1 GCA_946534145.1 uncultured Lachnospiraceae bacterium | reverse complement strand
TAATGTTCAATTTCTCGTGTGATATTCTTTGCCCATTTGAAGGATGCATAATACTTAAACACCCAGGGCCACTTTACGAATTCGTCGGTGCAGATAAGAAGGTATACCCATTTGACGGGGAGCTTGAAGACAAAGGCTGCAAGAAGGCCTACGGGGACCGCGTATATCCACATGTCAATGGTGTCGCAGATAAGGCCGAAGCGGGTTTCGCCTCCTGCGCGGAAAATGCCGGCTATCAGCATCGTATTCACCGAAGTGCCTGTAATATACACCGTATTGACCATAAGCATGAACTTAAGATAATCTTTTGCCACTTCGCTGATTTTGGCGATATCAAGCGCCAGCGGGCTGATGGCTGCCACTATAATACCTCCCGCAATTCCCGCATACACGGACAATCGCAAAAGAATACGACCGGCTTCTTTGCCCTCTTCCACGCGACCGGTGCCCAGTATCTGCCCCACCACGATTCCACCGCCTGCCGCAAGGCCAAAGCACAGCACCGTTCCAAGGTTTCGAACGGTGGATACCAGGGAATTGGCAGCCACAACGTCGTCGCCGAGATGGCCGTATATTATTGAGTAAGTTGAAAAAGCAAGTCCCCACACAATGTCGTTTAAAATCGCCGGCAGGGACATTTTCATGAAGTCCTTGTGCAGGAGGGGATTGTGCTCAAATATGTATCTTATGCTAAGCTTAACATCCTTGCTACGGGCAGACACAATCAAACACAGTACAAACTGCAGCACTCTGGAGATAGCCGTAGCGAGGGCTACACCCATAAGTCCGAGTTTCGGAGCGCCCAAAAGGCCAAAGATGAATACGGCATTCAGAGCCACATTGGTAAGAAGAGCCGATGCCTCCAGCACGGTCACTATCATGGTGCGTCCCACAGACCTAAGAATCGAGCAGTAAATGGCGCTGATGCCCCAGAAAATCATACCGATTCCCACCACTTCAAGGTATGTAGCGCCTAGTTCAATCAGTGCCTCATCCGGAGTGAAAAGCCTCATGAGGGGCTTAGGTATAACAATGCAAAGAACTGTCATAAGCGCACAGACTATAAGCGTATATCTTAAGGCAATGCCCTGAACCCTTGAAACTGACTTCAAGTCGCCTTTTCCATAATACTGAGCCGCCAGTATCTGGGCTCCCGCGCCCATTCCGTAGAAGACCATATAAAGAATGCTTGAATACTGGGTAGCAAGAGCCGCTGCCGAAATGGCAGTCTGTCCCACGTAATTAAGCATCAAAACATCGGCGGAATTCACCGCCGCATCCAATAAGTATTGCAAAAGAATAGGCAGTGTTATCACCGCCACTTTTTTGTAAAAAATTCCTTTTTTCATAAATATCCCTATCTCAACTTCTCTGTTGACTATTATACACCCGTGTGCCACAATCTTCCTATGGAAAAAGATAATCTGTACTTTTTAGTGACAAAAAAGGAATACATTTTGACAGAGAAAAACGGGCTGGTGTCCTGCCTGACCGACGAAGATTTAAGCAAGCTAAGTCTTGCCGGTAATGCCTTTATTTACAACGGAACCGTGGAAGAATACGGAGTTGCCGTTCATTCTCTGTTTACCATTCCCCTTGACGAGGCTCCTTCCTTGGGCAAAAGCCTCATAGCTGTAGAGAAAGAAGCTCTTTTCACACAGCCTATGCGCCCCGGAGACAGAATGTTTTTAAAGCAGCTTCACAAGGGTCGTAAAAACATCGATCTCGTAGTACGCTACAACGACGACAAGCTGGTCACCGCTTATGACAGAGTTTCTTTTCCTGCTTTCAAAGCTTTCTTTTTACACCTGCATACGGTTAACCGTCATCGCAGAATGGTGCGGCGCCACTGCTTCAGGGTAGGGCTTTATTGGCAGGGTCTTGTTCACGATTTGTCCAAATACTCTCCCACCGAATTTCTGGCGGGGGTTAAATATTATCAGGGCACCAGAAGCCCCAATGTTGCGGAGCGTAACATTAACGGCTACTCAAAGGCCTGGATGCACCACAAGGGGCGTAACAAGCACCATTACGAGTACTGGACCGACTACAGCATCGAGACCGGCAATCCTCTTGAGTACATGCGCATGCCACGTAAATATTTTGTGGAGTCCATTATGGACCGCATAGCAGCCAGCAAGATTTACGGCGGAGCTGCCTACACCGATTCAGACTCCCTCGACTATCTTCTCACCCGTGACTCCGAGTCTCATATGAACAAAGAAGACCGTGCCGAAATGCTGCGCATTCTTACGATGCTCAGCCGCGAAGGTGAAGATAAGACCTTTAAATATCTTAAAAACGAATATCTTAAACAGAAATAATTATGACAAAAGGCCGGTGCTTACGCATCGGCCTTTAAGTTACTGTCTGCTGTTGTATAAACGGAGCAACTACTTTATTATTCGGACAAAGTAATCATTTCAAACTGCTTTTCCGTATTGTCGGTAAAATAAGTGCCGGAGGTAATGGTAGCTCCATATCCGTCCTTGATGAGAATAGCCTGTAACATATAAGTATCAACAACATTCTCTCCGACCGTAATCCCGGCCACTGTCTTTACGCAAGGAACTTCAATGCCGGAAATCTCCATTGTAACAACCTCACAGCTCTGCACATCGAGTCCCTGTGAGCTGTATAACTGTTTGGAGGATTTGGCGGTAACTTCGGCCAATGTAGATGCAAATTCCCGGGATACGCCCTCACCGAGAAAAGCGCAATTCATCATTAATGTGTTAAGTCCCATGGAATCACTCACATGCACATCAATAACATTCTGACCGGATTTAACCTGCTCCGAAATAAGTTTCATAAAATCACTGTCGGAATTGGCCATTTTTTCCTGAGTAAAATTATTAATAAGTGCAAGCTGCTCTTCATCTGCAAAGCTGTAACCGTCCATAGGAGTGATAGTTACACCGAAGAATTCGTTGCTGTACACACCGTCTTCGGTTTTGCCAAATACTAGTACATCGTCTTTTTCAGACTCTGCTTCTTTAACAGATGCCTCGGTTGAAGTTTCAGCATCTGCTTCCTCGGATGTTTCATCAACAGATGTCTCTGCTGAGACTTCTTTTTCAACAGTCTCCGCTTTTTCTTCCACGCTTGACTCAGCGGATTCTGATATTGCCGCAGAACTTACTGTCTTGTCAGCGCCACAGGCGGTAAGGCTAAGTGCCATAATAACTGCCATAACTACCGGTACCATTCTTTTCTTCATCAATTATTCTCCTTATATTCTGATTGTACAGCGATATACCCATAACCGCTTCAATCCATTAGAGCATAAAATCGACAAAAAAACAATACCGCTAAACAAAAAGGCCGGTGCTTGCGCATCGGCCCTAGGTCAGTTAACTCTTAAATCAAATTAGTTAAGCTTGGTAACCATTTTAAGAAGTTCGTCTGTACCGTCTTCTACATAAGTGTTGCAGGTAAGGCAAGCTACATAACCGTCTTTAATAATCTCAACCTGCTTAACGAACATAGGAACTGTTTCGGTTTCGGAAACAGGAAGCTCTGCAGTGGTGTTGATGCAGGATACTTCTTCACCACAGAATGTTGTGGTGGAACGTACGCTCTTAACGTTTAAAAAGCCCTGTGCAGAGAATGTCTGCTCAAGTACGGGAATGGTCTGGTCGATAAGTGCATCTACCATTGAAGGCTTAAGACCCTTGCCTGAAGAAATGGTAAGGTTCATTGTGGTAATCATGTCTTCATCTGCAAGATAGAAATCTGTGATGGTAGCGCCACTTGCAATAGCATCTGCTGTCTGCTTGGCTATATCGCTGTCAGAATCTGCAAAAGCATCTGCTGTGTACTGTCCGATTGCTGCGATAGTTTCGCTGTCAGCAAAAGAAAAACCTTCTGCTGCGGTAACCTTAAGGTTAAAGAATTCGTTCTCATATACGTCGCTTTCAACGTCACCTACGGAGAACTCCTCTTCGCCTGACTCTTCAACACTTGCTTCCGTGGAAGTCTCTACGCTTGCTTCAACGCTTGCCTCGGTAGAGGTCTCTACACTTGTCTCAACGCTTGCTTCTGCGGATGCGGAAGAAACGCTGCCGGTTGCATCGCTGATGGTCTTCTTCTCACATGCGGTTAAAGAAAGAACCATAGCAGCTGCTAAAACTACTGAAAATAACTTTCTCTTCATTTTAATCTCCTATACTAAATAACAAAAACTAAAAATAGTTACGGGCACAAGACCCACTGTGAGATTTTAATAGAAAGATGGCCATATGAATATAGTTATTTTCCACATAGTTTCGGTACTTAGGTCCCATATTTTGTAGGAATAGTCATTGAAATAGGCCGTAGTTTGTGAACCACGGCCTAAAATTTACTCTTTATTTTCTTCTTTTTCTTTCTTGGGAAGCTCTATAAAGGAGGCAAGACCGTCCCTTATAATCCTTATACTCCTAAAGAAATTGTCAAATACTCCCTCCTGATACAGGGAGATAAAGATCATAGCAATGGGTACGGCCACAACCATACCGAATACGCTCCAGAACTTGTATCCCAGGAACAAAAGAACCAGTGTGGGAAGGGGAGCAACACCCACCTTATCGCCCACAATCTTGGGCTGGATAAGCTGACGTACCAGCTGACCTACGCCCCAGGTAACCATCATTCCGATGGCAAGGAAGTATTTTTCGTCCGCAAAGGCTATAACCGCCCAGGGCACCATTACCAGGCCCGCTCCAAAGAAAGGCAAAAAGTCAAGAATGGCAATACCGAAAGCAATTACCACCGCATAGTCCACACGACATATCAAAAGGCCGATAACGGTGATTACATATACCCAAATTTCAATCTGGAACTGAGCCTTGAAGTAACCGCCCACCGCATCCTTCAAGCCTTTGTAAGCTGCCATGAACTTGGTAAATGCCTTGTCCGGAATATGGCGCTCCATTTTGGCAAATAAATTGTTGTGCTCAACCGTTAAGAAGTATGCGGACAGAACTGCCATGATGATGCCCACAAGAATATTGGCAATGCTGCCGATACCGCTTGAAATGTTGGCTATAAGTGCGGAGCCCGCCTCTCCCGAGCTTAAATTCTTGATAAAAGTACCCACGGATGAGGTAACGAAGGAGCCCAGATTGTTAAGCGGCTCTCTTAACTCGGCAGGAAGATTCTTAAACAGGTTGTTAAAGTTGCTGCCGATGTTATCTATGGAGCCCTGCCAGTTGGCCCAGTTCTCGGGAAGGCTTCTGATAAAGCCTACGCACTGGTCCACCAGAAAGACTACAATTCCGTAGCCCGCAATTATGATAATAGCCAGAATCAAAATTATCATAAAGGCGGAAGACGCCTTTCTTTTGAACTTAATCTTCTCCTCAAAAAACTTAACCGCGGGGTTGGCAATGGCTGACACAATCCAGCCTATTACGAAGGGTAAAAAGAATACCAAAAGCTTTGGTACCAGCAAAATAACCAAAACCGCAACAATAATATAAATCAGCACGTTGGTGAGTGCTTTTAAGTACAAAGTTGATTTTTTCACGATAAAGCCTCTCCTACTGTTCTTCTTTGTCCAAGCCCAGAATTTCTTCCATAAGGTTTAATATCTCGTCCTTACCGGTCTTTTCTGTGGCGGAAAAAGGAATCATTACAGTGCCGGGGCGACACTTAAGTTTTTCGCGGATAATCTTAAGATTCTTCTGAATTGCGCCCCTGCTGATTTTGTCGGCCTTGGTGCAGATGATGATGGGCTCGAAGCCTTTGCTTAACACCCAGTCATACATCATAACGTCGTTGCCCGAAGGCTCGTGACGTATGTCTATCAAAAGAAATACGCGCTTAAGCTGCTTGGAGGTTTCAAGATATCTTTCAATCATTTTGCCCCATTTTTCACGTATCTCGGCACTTACTTTAGCATAACCGTATCCCGGCAAGTCTACAAGGTAGAAATTCTTATTTATATTATAAAAATTTATTGTCTGCGTCTTTCCGGGGTTCTGGCTGGTGCGGGCAAGGGACTTGCGATTTAAGATGGCATTTATCAGAGATGATTTGCCCACGTTACTTTTTCCCGCGAAAGCAATCTCCGGAAGCGAATTATCAGGAAGCTTACTGGTGATTCCTATAACGGTTTCAAGTTCGGCCGATTTAATCTTCATTACAGTCTTCTCCTTTATGACAGTGCGATTTCAAGCACTTCTTTCATGGATGATATGTAGATAAGTTCCATTCCGTCTTTGATTTCTTCGGATATTTCTTCAATGTCCGCTTTGTTCTCAAGGGGAACGAGAACGGTCTTGATGCCTGCGGTTTTGGCCGCAAGGATTTTTTCTTTGAGACCGCCTACCGCAAGAACTCTGCCGCGAAGGGTAATCTCGCCGGTCATGGCAAGGTTACGGCTTACGGGAGTGCCGGTAATGGCCGACATAACCGCCGTAGCCATGGTAATGCCCGCACTGGGACCGTCCTTGGGAACGGCTCCCTCGGGAATGTGTATATGTATATCGTGTTCTTCAAAGAAAGAAGGTTCAATCTTATATTTGGATGCCACGCTTCTGATAAAGCTTAAGCCTGCCAAAGCGGATTCTTTCATGACATCGCCCATCTGGCCCGTAAGTTCCATGGCACCTTTGCCGGGCATGATGTTTACTTCCACGGAAAGTGTGGTGCCGCCCACGGGGGTCCAGGCAAGACCGCGGACTATGCCGATTTCGTCTTTTTTGTTCTTGGAATCGGCTCTGTATTTGGGTCTTCCTAACATTTCTTCAAGATTCTTCGCTGAAACATTAACCTTGCGGGTTCCGTTTTCAAGAATGTCTCTTGCGGCTTTGCGGCAGATTTCGCCAATCTTACGCTCCAGTTCACGAACGCCTGCTTCCTTGGTGTAGGACTCAATGATACGCTTAAGTGCGGCGTCGTTTATGGATATCTGAGAGGACTTTAAGCCGTTTTTCTCGTACTGTTTCTTAAGTAAGAACTCCTTGGCTATGTGAAACTTTTCGTTGGCTGTGTAGGAGCTTACCTCGATAATCTCCATTCTGTCGTAGAGAGGGCCGGGTATATCGCTTGCGGAATTGGCCGTTGCGATAAACAAAACCTCAGAAAGGTCTATGGGTATGCCTACATAATGGTCCCTGAACTTGGAGTTTTGCTCGCTGTCGAGAACTTCAAGAAGAGCCGATGCCACGTCGCCCTTGTGGTCAGCCGAAGTCTTGTCGATTTCGTCCAAAAGAACCAGGGGATTCTTGACTCCCGCCTGCTTGAGACCTGCCACGATGTTACCGGGCATAGCACCCACGTAGGTACGTCTGTGGCCGCGGATTTCTGCTTCGTCGCGAACACCGCCCAGGGAAATACGTACATATTTTTTGCCCAGGGCATCAGCTATACTGCGGGCTATGGAGGTCTTACCGGTTCCGGGAGGGCCTACGAGGCAGATAATGGGGCTGTCGCCTTTACTGTTAAGCGCACGTACCGAAAGGAATTCAAGGATGCGTTCTTTGACCTTTTCAAGGCCATAATGGTCACGCTCAAGAACTTCTTCGGCGTGCTTAATATCTGTATTGTCAGCGCTGACCTTGTCCCAGGGAAGTTCAAGAAGGGTCTCTATGTAGCCACGCTCCACGGAGGCTTCGCTTCCCGCACTGTTAAGACTTGATAAGCGTACTATTTCTTTTTTGATTTTTTCTTTGACTTCGTCGGAGGCTTCCAAAGCGTTTAACTCTTCCATGAACTGGGCCTCTTCGGAGACGGAATCCTCACCCAGTTCTTTCTTGATGGAGTTAAGCTGCTCTCTTAAGAAGTATTCGCGCTGGCTTTTGGATACCTTGTCCTGAGTCATCTTTAAGATGTTGGCGCGGATTCTCGTAACCTCCAGTTCGTCGGTCATGACCTTTAAGAGTTTGTCAAAGCGTTCTTTAATATCTATTATCTGAACGATGCCGACCTTAACTTCGTAGGGAAGAATAACGTTGTTAAGCACCCTGTCCATGGCAACGTTTAAATCCTCCACGTCTCTTGAGAGCACGTCAAAAACCTTGGGAACCTTGGGATTTAACATGGAGTACTCAAGGTATAGTTCACGTAAGTTTCTGAGACGGGCTTCTTTTTCAAAGCGGTCGAGGTCGTTGTCTTCTTTGATTTCTCTGACCGAGAACTCGGTAAAAGAATCATTTAAGGCTTTCACAAGCTTGCCTCTCGACTTAACGTCAAGAACCAGCTGAACGGATCTGTCGGGGAGCTTGTTAATCTGCTTGATGGTGGCAAGCATGCCTATGGGGTACAAAGAAGAAATATCGTTTAATTTCTGTTTTTCTTTCTGATAAGCCACGAAAACAAGCTGTTCGGAGTGCATGGCTTCCTCGCAGGCTTTTGCGGCTTCTTTTTTGATAACCGAAAAATTGACAGTCATACCGGGTACCACTACCACGTCTCTTATGATAATGCCGGGCATTTTTTTGTTTACTGCCATTGTCCCTCCTGATGCATAAAAGCGCTGTATGAAACTCACACAGCGCTTTGTATTAATTGGCTTCTTTGAGCTTAACCTTGTATTCTACAAGGGGCTCGCTCTTTCCAAGAACACAGTCTTTGGTGATGGTGCACTTGGTAATAGAACTGTCCGAAGGAATGTTGTACATCACATCCATCATGATATTCTCAAGGATGGAGCGAAGTCCTCTGGCTCCGGTCTTTCTTTCCATGGCCTTAACCGCAATTTCTTCAATAGCGTCTTCTTCAAATTCAAGGTCCACGTTGTCCATTTTAAAGAGCTTTTTGTACTGCTTGATAAGCGCGTTTTTGGGCTCCTTTAATATTCTGACCATTGCTTCTTTGTCAAGACCCTCAAGGGAAACGTTAATGGGCACACGTCCCACAAACTCGGGTATAAGTCCAAACTTGATAAGGTCCTGAGGGGTAATATCCTTTAATACTTCACTTATCTCACGGGAAGATTTCTTGGTAACGGGAGCGTTAAAACCGATGGAGCTCTTGTCGAGTCTGGCTTCAACAATCTTCTCGAGGCCGTCGAAAGCGCCGCCGCAGATAAATAAAATATTGGTGGTGTTAATGGGGATTAACTCCTGGTGGGGATGCTTACGTCCGCCCTGAGGAGGAACGTTGGCATCGGTACCTTCGATTATCTTAAGCAAAGCCTGCTGAACGCCTTCACCGGATACGTCTCTGGTAATGGATACGTTCTCGCTTTTCTTGGTAATCTTGTCGATTTCGTCGATGTAGACGATACCGTGGGATGCTCTGTCCACGTCGTAATCGGCTGCCTGGATAAGCTTCAAAAGAATGTTCTCAACATCCTCGCCCACATATCCGGCCTCCGTAAGAGTGGTGGCATCGGCAATGGCAAAGGGCACATTGATAATCTTGGCAAGGCTCTGGGCAAGGTAGGTCTTGCCGGAACCGGTGGGCCCTATCATGATGATGTTGGACTTCTGAAGCTCAACACCGTCACTGTCGTCTTTGCCGGACATTATTCTTTTGTAGTGATTGTAAACTGCAACGGAAAGAACCTTTTTGGCTGTCTCCTGACCGATTACGTAATCGTCCAGGAAGGACTTGATTTCGGCGGGTTTTAAGAGCTTGATATCGTCCAAAGCTTCTTCTTTGGACTTTAAATCCGCTTCTTCAAGGGCGTCGGCTACGATGTCTGAACAGATCTCTACGCACTCGTCGCAGATGTAGACATCATTGGGGCCGGCGATAAGCTTCTGAACCATGTCCTGAGTCTTACCGCAAAAGGAACAGCACTTGGGTCCGTTATTGGAAATTCTTGCCATTTAATGTGCTCCTAAATTATTACTTGTCACCGTGGCTCTTGATAACTTCGTCAACTAAGCCGTAAGCCTTGGCTTCTTCGGCGGTCTTCCAGTTATCGCGTTCGGTGTCGGCGCATACCTCTTCGTAGGGACGGCCGGTATTCTCGGATAAAATTCTGTTTAATTTTTCCTTGGTCTGCAAGATGTGTTTGGCAGCTATCTCGATTTCGGTAGCCTGACCCTGAGCACCGCCGAGAGGCTGGTGAATCATGATCTCGGCATTGGGAAGAGCATATCTCTTACCCTTGGCGCCCCCTGCAAGGAGGAATGCTCCCATGGATGCAGCCATACCGATACAGGTGGTGGATACGTCGCACTTAACAAACTGCATGGTGTCGTAAATAGCCATACCTGCGGTTACGGAACCGCCGGGAGAGTTGATATAAAGGTGAATATCCTTCTCGGGGTCTTCCGCTTCAAGGAAAAGAAGCTGTGCAACCACAAGGCTTGCGGTTACATCGTTAACTTCTTCGCCAAGGAAAATGATTCTTTCTTTTAAAAGTCTTGAGTAGATGTCGTAGGAACGTTCGCCGCGGCTGGTCTGCTCAATGACGTAAGGTACTAAACTCATATTATTACCTCCTTATTTCAAAGGAATTAAGCTTCCTTTGCGTTGGATACTACGAACTCAACTGCCTTCTGAACGGCAAGGTCCTCAAGGATCTGCTTCTTGGCATTGTCGTCAATCATTTCTTTAACTTTGTCGATTTCCATCTTGTAAGCTTCTGCAATGCGCTTAAGCTCGTTCTCGAAATCTTCTTCGGAAGCTTCGATCTTCTCAGCCTTTACGATGTTTTCAAGAACAAGTCTGGATTCGATGGATTTCTTGGCCTGGGGTTCAACCTGCTCAAGCATCTTCTCTGCGGTAAGACCGGTGAACTGGAAGTACTGCTCAAGGGTAAGACCCTGCTGTCTCATGTTCTGAGCGAAGTCCTGAACCATCTGACGCTTCTTGGTGTCAAGCATAGCTGCGGGAATTTCGATTTCGGAAGCCTTGATAACAGCTTCGATAGCTTCGTCTTCCTTCTTGTTCTTGGCTTCTTCAACCTTCTTGTCCTGAAGGCTCTTGATGGTGGCTGCCTTGTATTCGTCGAAGGTGTCGTATTCGGAAACTTCTGCTGCGAACTCGTCGTCAAGTTCGGGAAGTTCTTTTTCTTTTACTTCCTTAACGGTGCACTTGAACTCTGCGTCCTTGCCCTTTAAATCTTCTGCATGGTAATCCTCGGGGAATTTAACCTTAACGGTAACTTCCTTGCCTACCTCAGCGCCGATGAGCTGATCTTCGAAACCGGGGATAAAGGAACCGGAACCGATGGTAAGGGGATAGTTCTCACCCTTGCCGCCGTTGAATGCTACGCCGTCAACAAAGCCTTCGAAGTCAAGAATGATGTCGTCCTTGGCCTGAACGGGTCTGTCAACGGAAATGCTTCTTGCGGAGTTCTCGCGTTCTTTTTCAATAACTGCCATAACTTCATCGTCGGATACGGTGGTGTCGGCCTTGGAAACCTTAACACCCTTGTATTTGCCAAGCTTAATCTCGGGCTTTAATGCTACGGTAGCGGTGAAGATGAAGGGCTTGCCTGCCTCGAGCTGAACTACGTCAACTTCGGGAGCGGAAACGATGTCCTCTTCGCACTCGTCGTAAGCTTTGTCGTAAGCTTCGGGAATAATTTCATTGGCTGCGTCTTCGTAGAATACTTCCTTGCCGTACATCTTCTCGATGATGGCGCGGGGAGCTTTACCCTTTCTGAAGCCGGGAATGGCAATCTTGTTTTTGTTCTTCTGATATGCCTTTTCAATAGCCTTATCTAATTCCTCAGCGCTGACTTCAATGGTGAGCTTAGCCATGCTGTTTTCTAATTTTTCGACCTTTAAACTCATTATTTATTTCCTCCTTAATGGCCTTTTTGCCATAATCATCGAGTTATTATATCATACGAAGTCAAGTATTGCTATGAAAAATCTATAAATTAATCCTCTCTTGTATAAAAAATGACTCAAAGCCCCGTAAAAAAAGCCTTGAGTCCTTATTCTAATCTTCGTCGCAGGTGTATTTTAATTCCAGACCGTAGGTGGTCTCGTAGACTTCTTTCCAGCATTCGGAATTCGCACGCATCATATATTCCACGTTTTCGTTTCTGGTCCTGCTCTTGGAAGGATAAATGGGCACGCCTACGTGAATGGTGTAGGCCTGCACGGGATAGCCTTCCCCGTCCAACACATCGGTGTCCTCCATGGTAATAAAGCAGGGAAGAACGGGCACGTTATTGTCCGCCGCAAATACAAAGGCACCGCGCTTTAAGGGCTTGGGCTTTTTGTAATTCCACCACATGCTCTGTTCGGGATAGACGAGGATGTAATGTTTCTTAAGCAGAATCGCCTTGATGGCATGCATGAACTTGACCATGGTGCCGCGGTTGCTGCTTAAGGGAAGTGTATTGCAGTTACGCATCAAGAAGCCGTAGAAGCCGGGAAAAGAAGTGTAATTGGCTTCGCTTATGACGCGGTAGAGTTTCTTTCTTTTGCCTGCCTTGTCGTACATGAGCTGAACCGCAAAGCTGTCGAAAGGATTGATGTGGTTGCAGGTAATGATGGCACCGGTGTCGAGGTTCTTAAGGTTCTCGATGCCTGTCACTTCCTTGATGACAAACTGTTTGCGAAACATCAGGTAATCCACGAACCATCTGGCAAGACGGAAGGCGTAGCGGGCACGAAGTCTGGCATTGATGGTGTGCCGCATGTAGTCGATTTCCGTGGGCTTGAGCTCACGTCCCGGCGGGTCGTCGAGAACGTCTTTGTCAAAGATTCCCTGTTTCTCGAGATTCTCTGCGCGACGCAAAATCTCCGCTCTGGTGACACGGATGGGACCGCCGTCGCCGTAGAGATTGTTGTAGTTCATGGTATTGCTGATTTCGGACAAAGCAAGCTCCTCGAGATGCTCACCGTAATAAATGTCGCGTTCTTTGTCGGCATCGGAGAACTTGCGCTGAATGGAGAAGAGTTCACCGTAGAACTCGGTTTCTTTGGCATAGTGCCAGAAGGAGTCTCCCATTTTGCAGTCTGAGTAGTGCCAGGGTTTCAGAGCAAGATTGTAGTGAATGAGTTTCGCGTCTTCTTCTTTGCAGGGTGCATTGCCGCCCATCTGAACGTTCCAGCGGGGGTCGAGCCAGAGAACCTTGTCCTTGCAGAGAATGTTTAAGTAGTCCTGGTCCTGGGCCACCACGAAGTTGTAATTGTTAAGGAGTTTCACAAACTGCTTGAGCATGTGATTGGCTCTGAAGGCTTCGCAGTTGATAAGTACCACGCCGGCGTTAAAGTAAGCGCCGCGGGAAATTCCCAGCACCTTCTCGACATAGTCGCCGTATACGTCGGTCTGGGCCACAATCTGGTCGCGGACACCGCCGATGTAATCGTTACCGAGCTGGTAGCTGTAGAGCTTCGCGATGTCTTCTTTGACTATGGTATCGCTGTCAAGATAGAGCACCTTTTTGTACTGCGGAAACATCTCCGAAATAAAAAGACGGTAGTACGTGGTGGAGGAATAATAATCACGAAGAGTTATCTTCTTCTCAATCTTGGAAAGTTCCTTGGACACATCCACGAAATTAATCCTGCAGTTTTGGGTCTCAAGCTTTTTAAGCTTGGTCTTGCTCTCTTCGGTGATGTCTGTGTTGAGTACGTAAAGCTCGTAGCGGTATTTTCTTGATGTGTTGGCTATAAGCGACTGCATGGTAACAGCCATAAAGCGAATGTATTTGTCGTCTGCGGCAAAGAAAACGGGCACCACCCTACTTCTTTTCAACAGATTCAGGTTCCCTTTCAGTCTCATACTGTCTCCTAAGTTCCAGATATTTATTAAGCGAATCGTCAAACTGGGTATAGTGGAACACCTTTTTTACCTTGTCCACATGCCACTGTTTGATGTTGTCGGTGTGAGGGTAGGGAAGCCAGAAAAGCCGCTTCGAAAAATGTCTCACCACCGTATGCTTATGTAAAAACTTCTGATCGTTGAAGCGCTGGGGGAGCATTTTTTTGCGCGTGGTGCTCCTGTAGATTGCGCTTTGGTCCGCAAAAAGAAGTTTTTTGGTCTTAATCAGTTCTCTTGCTTTTTCAAAAAGTCCCGTACGCCTGCATTCAACCATGTTAAAAAGAAGAACGCCCGCGTTGATGTAGTTGGGATGAATGGTATATTTGCCGTAATGGTCCCTGGCTGCGGCATACTCGTAGCCCGTTAAATCCGTATCGTACAAAAGCTCGATTTCACGATTAAACATAATGTCCGCGTCAAGATACAGAATCTTGTCCGGAATCTCCGGTATCATGTCTATAAAAAGACGCAAAAGCGTATAGGGCGAACAATAGCACTGCTCATTGGGGCAGTTTGAAAACTCCCGCATGTATATGTCCGTCACATCGATTTTAACTATTCGGTTTTCGGGATTGTATTCTTTGGCTGTCTTGTCAAGAAAGGCGATTTTATCGTCGGAAATTGGCACATAGGCCGGCTTGAGATGGGACACATCCATGGTGAGCACGTAGGCGGTAAAGGGTTCCCGCGACTCAGTGCGCATGAATATGGAAAGAAGGCAGGTCATTATCCCGTCAAACACATAATCATTACCTGAAAACAGCAGATTCATGTCTGTTCATCCCCCTCCGTACTATTCTCATTCTTTTTCACATATTTCACGAGTTCTAAGGTATTAAATTCCGCGTTCTTACACATGGCGGCATATACGCGGTCCCTTAAATCTTTTTTTCTGTCCTTAAGCGGAAGGGTGTAATCGGCAAAAAAAGGTCCCTCCACATAAGTAATCATCCTCGGATTGCCGCCCTTACCCCTGTGGTAAGTGTTGGTAAAGCAAAACACCGGTTTATCAAGCTTCACGGGATATCTGAAGGAAGCATCCCTGAAGTTTCTGATCCAAGTGCAGTAAGGCCAGATGTGTGCCTCAGGGTAAATGGCTACGCAGGCCTTTTTGCGTATAGCCTTTCTGACCGCCTGTTCAAAACCTCTGAGGGCTCCCTTGGTATCGGGAAGCGGAATGGCGCCAAGGCTGGGATTGATGGGACCCAGTACCGGCATAGATACATTGGCCGGATGGACTATCACGTAAACGCCCTTGGGCTTGCAGATCATGGAAGGAATGAAAGCATCCGCCACCGGATTGGTGTGATTGCCGTATAAAAAGAAACCTGTCTTTCTGTAGTCCTTAAGTTTCTCGCGACCCACAATTTTGTGCCCGAATTTAACCTTCAAAAAAACAGTGGCAAAAGGGCGCACCAGCATGTAATACCAGAACACTCTGCCTAGCCGTCTTAAAATTCCTCCGTCGTAGTCGTAGGTCTCGTCGATGGTACGCGGCTCAATCTCAGCTTCGGAAAATTCATCGTTCAATTCGTCTTCATAGTATACAACTCTACATGTCGTAGTCTTAATATTTTTTTCCATCCCGGCTATTATAGCATACCCCAAATATAATACTCAAGTCCTTATACAATATTGCAAGAATGCCCATTGACATCGGTTAGTTTCCCCTTACCGATACACGTTTTTTAATAGAAAGAGCCGCAGCTAAATGCCGCGGCCCGGGTTATTTGTTCATCTCTTCTATGAGGCGATTGGCCTTTTTGATTTCGTGAAAGAAAACCGCATAGTAAACGATTGCACCTGCCACAAAAGGAATGGTTACCGAGATAATCATGTCCTTGTAAGCGGTCGGAGCGAAGTCGGTAAACTCCTGACCGATGCGGATGGCAAGGCACACGATACCTATGGTAACGATGTACTGGCCTATGAATACCGGTATGAA
>CAMNCH010000054.1 GCA_946534145.1 uncultured Lachnospiraceae bacterium | reverse complement strand
AAAAAAGCCTACCCTATTGAGTATTTGACTCATAAGGTAGGCTATCTTAGGCATTATAAGGCTTCACCGCACCTACCCTATGAAGTGAAAAGAAAGCGAGGTGGGTATTTTTCTGTTAATCCGCCCCACCTTATTCAAATTTTACTTAATAGGATTGGAGTGCTTTAACTTATGTAAACCTTTCTACCCCGACCTTATTGTGAAACTCTTCAATAGGATTGGAATGGCTCGATTTATGTTAACCGCCAAAGTGCTTTATTATCGGTTGCCTTCGAATAAGTCGCAAGGCCTCATTCCGGCTCCATCATTTCATCGACATATCGTTCCAGATACGGGTCTCCTCCTTGGATGAGACCCTTTTCTTTTAGCAGTTTTACCGTTTCTTTTGCCAGGCTCTCAGCCGTATTTACGATTTCATCGTCGTAGTTTAAGTGGCCGGGGAGGTAGGATTTGTATTTCCAGGCTTCGTAGTCGAAGGGGGTCGTGGCAAGAATTTCCAGAAGCTTAGCGAAAGTACCCTCGGTATCAAGCCCGGTCAGGGCTCTGTAGGTCCACTTATAGTAGGGCGCGTAGGTGCGATTCAGTAAAAAGAAAAGCTCCATGGCCGCCTTAAGTCCTTCCGCGCGGCACAGTTCTGCTGCCACGAAATCCTGTCGTAACATACAACGCATGTAGTTTACCTGAAGGGCGGATGAAAAATTGTGAAGTTCACTCGCTATGCGCATGCGCCAGATTTTCTCGGGGTAATAGTTTAAAAGAAGGTTCCTGAAAGCCGTAAATCGCCCGAGGTCATCCCTGAAAACCTCTCCGTTGACGGCTGTAGCCAGACACGAGTGCTCCAAAGAAAGCCACTGTTCTTCGCTCATGGTGCAGCCTTCGGTATCACAGTCTATCAAAAGAATATTGGTGTAGAAATCGTGAATCTTCATGACTCCGCGACGGGCCGTGAGTCTTTCTGAAAGCTCTGTACCCTTTTGTCCGGAAAAAAGTTCGTGATATGCAATGGACAGCCGGTACCCTATTTCTTTAAAGTCCTCGTCCGTAAGCCACAGGCACACACCCGTGCCGTAGTCGTGGTCCCGGGACATAAAGTCTTCATAGCCAAAGCAGTCGGACCCTTCTCCCGCTATGCCCACAGCGATACGCGACTCATACTCCGGGAACTTCGCACGAATCATGGGAGCGACTTGGTTAACATAAAATTTTCGACTCATTTCTATAGTGGTAAGTTTTTCCAATGCTTTCTCCCTAATCTATGCGGTTTACATAACTACGCTTCTTCGTATTTGTTGTAATAATATAGTTTACCGTCTCTGTGAAACTTAAAGCCCGCGATTTCATTGCCGTAGAAAATGGCTCTGAAGTCATTTTTGCCCCGCTCAGCTTCTTCCAAAACTTCCCTGAAGAAAGCGTTTGTTTTTTTGATATTTAAATCTTCTTTGTGCTCCTTGACGTATATGTCCCAGACAGGCTTGATTACCTTCTGAGCCGCATCCGCGTAAGGAATCTTTAAAGTCTTGAAAAGCTTGTATCTGTACTCGGTTTCGTCCTCGTCCACCATAAGTCCCGGAAAAGCTGTGGGGATTCCGGAATCCTTAAAGCCTGCCTTTTTGTGAAGGCCTATGGAAGCCGCATTGCCGGGGTGAACGGATGCACAAAGAGTCCTTGCAAGGTCGTAATCCTGCAAAGTATCAAACACCTTCCCGTACATCTTAGTGGCTATACCCCGCCTTTGAAACTCGGGCGCCACATGTATCTCGCCCACATACCAGTTGCTCACATCCTCGGGATTGCGAAGGCACATAAGATACCCGACTACCCTGCCCTTGCACCATGCCACAACCTCAAACCACTTGACGGCATAAATCTTTTCAAAGCACTCATAAACAAAGTCCGCCTGAAAAGCTGCCTCCGACTCATTCTGCCCTTTTACGTGGCAAAAGAAAGTTTCAAGCGCCTCTCCGGTCCGGGCCTTCATGTTTCTGTGGGTCTCAACTACTTTGTAAGTTATTCTTTCTCTGCTCATGTACCTCCCCGTGACTGCGTCAGCCAAAGAATTCCTTAATCATCTTCTCGTAATCAACATTTATATCATAGCCTTTTGCCTTCATAAACCTTTCGCCCACCTTGTATATCATCTCGCAGGCGGTTTCTTTGGGCAGTCTGTAATTGTCATACATCATCATGACTGAAAGACCGTGGGTGTAAATAACGGTATCCCTGATTATCTCGGCAGCGGTTTCTTCCGTCATTCCGTATTCTTTGGCTAAAAGCCCCGCCGATACTTCGTCAAACTGCATGGCAAAAATGCTGGTGTCACCGTTAAGCCTCTCGCCTATGGAGTCCATGGGATCGTCCACATTGACAAATCTGAATACATTCGGATGGTCGCAGGCTATGGATATATAGTTCATACCGGTTACAAAGAAAGCCTCAATGGCAGGTCTGCCCTTCATTAACCGCTCCATGTCGGCGGAAAACTTACGCGCAGAGTACCAGAACAGTTCTTTTTTCAGTTCCTGCATGCTGCCAAACTGCCATGAAACAGGCTGGGTGGAGCAGTTTAAGCGTGCCGCTATGTTCTTAATGGCAACAGCACCGATGCCCGACTCATCAAGTATTTCAAAAGCGGCTTCCAGAATCATTTCTCTTGTAATCTGTGTCTTTCTTCCCATGGATTTCCTTTACTTGTAAGGTTTGTAGTCTAATGGTTTGGTGCAGCCGACACCCTGTGATATCTTCTTAAACCCTGATTTTGCAAATACCGCAAAAACCACCCCAAGCATAACGCGAAGCGGAAACGAAAAAATCTCGGGTCCCGTGAATGCCTTGCACTTATCCGACTCAAAGCCGCCGGTTTTTGCATATTCGCAACCCATTTCCGTGTAGGGAGCGGTAACTCTTTCGGCTGTACCTTCCTCAACCCATCTTATACTAAAATTGTCACCTTTTACAAGTGTTCCCGCGTATTTGCACCCAAGCTTCTTTGTAAGAATCTTAAGGTAAGTCTCCCCGCATCGTAACTGAATTCCCTCTGCGAATCCGCTTTGCAAAATAAAAGCTATCTCCGTTTCGTCATTCTTCGGCGAAAGGGTCTCAAGAAACTCAAGGAGCAATCCCGGAATGCATTCCACATATAGAGGAATTGCTATCAGAATGTGTGTGTTTTCATAAAAAGCCTTGCGAATATCCTCCCACTGCTTTTTGTCCGAAACCTCGTATTGTTCAAAGGTGGTACCGTTTTCGGTCATTCCGGCGGTAAACTTCTCTAAAATTTTGTCGGTGTTACTAAGCTTCTTTATGCGGGGACTCCCGTTTATTATTACTGCATGCATGCTATGGCCTCCGTTAATTCTTCTTTTTCGTACACTCCCAGTGACTTGCTGCCCAGGTTGAGGGCGGCTCTTTTAAGCCAGCGCTCCAGGTATTCTTTGTCCGCTTCGCCGGTAATAATCAGGCCGAAGTCCGTCTTCTTTTTGTAGCGAAGCACATGTCTCATCTGTTTGCCCTTGAATTTAAGGTACATGGTAGCGATGGGAAGCATGCGGTCGTAGATGTTCTTGCCCTTGTGGTCTATGAATCCGAGAGCGGTGTCGGAAATCACCCAGAGCTCGTCGGCATGAACGGCCTTCTTTAAAATAATCTCGTAATCGTCCTTAACCGAGCACTCTCCCGGGGTCTTAAGCCAGCAGTAATTGCAGCCGATGCAGTGGCCGATGTTCATGGAGCCTGCCTCCACCACATCGATTTCTTTGGAAATTGTATGCTTCTTCAGTTCTTCCGTAAGGGAAGTGTCCGAAGTTGTATTGACTATCAGTATCATGTTATCCTCCGTTATTTTAATGTAAATTCGTTTATATAAACATGTTTATATTAAATCCTTAGTCGGAGGTTGTCAATAGTTTTATATAAATCTGTTTATATTATTTTGGAAGAGAATCATCGGATTGCTTAATGATGCAATCCGAGATTGTATGCGGTCGCCAAATGTCTGCTTGTGCAAGCACAGCAGCCGCTTGGCTCGTCGCTACACAAAAAAAGACAGCCCGTAAAGGCTGCCTTTCCTGCATTTTTTAATTGTCCAAAAGATACACATCATCCGGCGTAATCCTGTATTCCTTGGTAAAAAGAATCCAGTCCGTAATCATATCGATGGGGTATGTTGCCACGTCCCCCTTCTTGATGCTCGAAACATAGTAAGGATCGTTGGTAAGTTCCGCCTCGATGCTGTCCTCATTAATCTTCTTAACCTCGAACCACATGTGCTCTCTGCCGGGCTCACCGTCTTTCCTATACTCCTCATCAACGGTAACGCCTATCTTCACGATGGCGCTATTGCCTTTTTTTGCCAGTCCCTTCTTGAGGAATGAAACCCTCTCGATGGCAAGCCGCCTCATTCTTTCGGTTTCGGGAGTGGAAATCATAAACATGGGGTTGTGCTCAAGCATATCCCTGTATTCCTGAATTTTGGTATATTCTCTTTTGGCTTCCCTGTCGGGATTGTCGTAGGCCATAAGCACACACATGTCTTCGCTGTGGAAGCCGTCATCTCTGTCCTCTTCCGTGCCCATGGTGGCCTCGGGATAGTATTTTAAAGCTTCACGCCAGTCGACAGCGGTGCATACAAGATACTGTCCGTTACCGCCCTGTCCTAAGAATACCGCCTGTCCGGGAGTGATTCCTTCTTTGCTCTCTAACATTCTGTATGCGAAGGTCTCGATAACATTGTAGTGAGTATTGTAAATCTTCGCATCCGAGCAAAGAATCTCAAGTTCAAACATTCCGCAGCGTTTTAAGCCGTGACTGTGCAGCCATACCTCGCCTTCGCCGTCACCTACCGCCTGCACCGTAAAGAGGTATCTCGGCGCCGGCATGGTCTTGGATTTTGCGGCCAAAGAAACCCATCTTCCCGACAAAAGTTTTTCCGCAGGGCAATCCATTACCGCCAAAATATCGGGGAACATGGCATCGATGATACGAAGCTGGTCGTAGAAGCATTTTGCATTGTCGCCCTCAAAGTCCATGCAGACACTTAAACCTTCGTTGGCCTTCTTTATCCTTTTGGCTTCATCCTTGGAAAAATAATGCATGCGCCTTATAAAGTCCGGAATATCAAGCATTGTGGGCTTAACGGTAAGCTGATAGGGCGCTCCTTCAACTTGTATATTTACGATAAGACCGCGCTGTTCATCCATGTAGGAATTAAAAAGGCTGACCGTTTCCGACTTCTTTATGTTCTCGAGAAAGAAAGCGGGGTCATCGATTTCCTTTATGTTTTTGGGTATTACTATCATGTTGGAAGGTTCTCTCATGTCCTTCTCCTTTTTGCAAGTTTATTCAAATACTATAAGCGGAATCAGCATTTCGTCTTCGGTTAAGCTTCCGTGCATGGAAACCCATCTCTCATCGTTAAAATATATGGATAAATCGCCGGTGGCTATGGCCAGGTAATTGCCTAACATTCCGCGAAATTCCTTGTGATGGGCACCCGTTCCGAAGAGATTGCGCTCAATTGCCTCTCCCATAGGCATGAGCCAAAACTCATCACCGAACAGCCTGTTAAATTCCTGCTCAAAGAAAGCCTTTTTGTCTTCTTTTACGAACAGATTAAGCACCCTCGGTTCCAAAGAAGGCATCCGTTCCAGACAGTCCATAAGCGCGGGATGTTCCTGTATTACGGCGCATTCGGTGTCAATGTGACCGTGATCGGCGGTAACGATTATGAGGGTGTCCTCACATTTTTTCGAAAGCTTGTCTATGAGCTTTTCCATATCCTTCATGGCGCTGTGCACCAATCGGGACTTGCGGCCGTTTCTGTGAAGAAGTCCGTCGGGCTGGTTCCAGTATGCGTAAATGTATTTCTGCTCGGGTTCTTTGCACAAATCCTTTATTTCCTCCGCAATATACTCAAGGCTGTGGGGATGGGGCGGTGCAAAGGGTGCTATAAGATGAGCTCTCTTACCCGCATTGTTAAGCTTCGTCACCACGTTTTCAAAGGGCGTAACCGTCTGAGCCACGTTGTAATCCGCGGCGGGCTCGTCTGTGTTTTGAACCGTATTTAAGAATACCGTTACGTTCTTGTCTATGGACGGATAATAGCAGTCCCACCCAAGCCAGCTGTGTTCGCAGGGCTGAAGTCCCGACATTACGGAAGTGGTGGCCGCAACAGTCGTGGAAAGAAAGACGGACGTATAAATTCCTGCAAGATGGGACCTGAAAGGGCCGTTTTCTTTTAAATGATGCTCAAGGATTGCCTTGCCCATACCGTCAAGCAGTATTACAACGATGTTCTTATAATCTTTTTCAAGATATTTATCCAGTAACGGAAGGGTATCTCCCACCGTATCCACGCCAAACTTCTTAAGAACAGAATTGGGAAGGTTGGCAATACAGTTTTTGTAGTCGGGAAACACCAAAGTTTTTTTGCTCTCCATATACCCTGTACCTGTTTTTTATTTTATAGCATTATGCCGTTCACCACCGCGCGAACTCTGTGGTGATGGTAAAGTTCTTCGTTGGGTGCCATGTTGTGCATGTAAGCCACTGAGAATTTTTCAACCGGGTCCGCTTCTACCCAAATGCCGGTGCCGCCGGTCCAGCCGAAGTTGCCGATGTGGCCGTTGTGACCGTATTTCTGTGTCATGAGCGTACGGAAACCGAGGCCGTAGCCGTAGCCTGCCAGATAGTCGTTCTCAAAGTCCGCAAGCTGCACGGGACCTAACTGATTCTCATGAAGCATAGCCACAGTGCCGCTTCCCAGGAACTTACGTCCCTTGTATGTGCCGCCGTTTGCAAGCATCTGCATGAATACCGCAAAATCATGAGCACTGATTAAAAGGTTGGGACGAGCGCCTGCAGGCACGCTGTCGGGTGTTGCGGTAATAAAGTAGTTTGTGGGCTCAAACTTGCCGGGGCCCTTCTTGGCATAATTGGTCACTATTCTGTCTTTATTATCGGGACGTACAAAGGTGTCTGCGTCCTTAAGCTCCAAAGGATTAATAAGGCGGTCCTTGAACACTTCTCTTAAGGGCTTGCCTTCAAAGGTCTCCACCAATACGCCCGTGATTTCTGAGCCAAAACCGTAGAGCCAGTGGGAACCGGGCTCGAACATTACGGGCACGTTAGCCATGGCACGAACCTCGTCCTGAATGGTGGTAGGACCTTTCTTTAGAAGTTCCTCCATCTGCTTACTCATGGCCGCAAGAGTGGGCGTAGTCGCATTGGCGGTAGGCATCATGCAGTAAGGAAGTCCGCACATCATAGCTACCGCATCACGAATGGTAATGGGCTTCTCAAGCGGCTCCGTATCTATGTCTCCGTTGGGGCGCACTACGTATTTTTCGGTATTCTTCCACTCAGGAAGGTAATAATAAAGCGGGTCGCTGAATAAAAACTTCCCCTCTTCAAAAATCATCCCAAGTATTGCGTAAGTAAAAAGTTTGGTGGTGGATGCCTGACTGAACATGCTGTGCACGTCCACCTTTTTGCCTGTTGCTATGTCGGCAAAGCCCGCCTCACCGTGATAAATAAGCTCATCGCCCTGCATCACCGCCACCGCGCAGCCGGGATTGGTGCCCTCATCCACAAATCTTTTAAGTAAATTGTCAAGTCTTATAAAGTCTTTCATGTAAACCCCCTTAAATTTAATCTTCACCCATAATTTCTTCTAATTTTTCCGCAAGAAGCTTCTGATACTCAGTTTCTTCGGCCATTAACGTTTTTTTGTAACCCATTATTTCTTCATGAGACAAGACCTTGGATTCAAGCCATTTAAGCTGCCCCACAGCCTTCTCCGTCTTAATGGTAATCTGTCTGTACTCGGGTCCCACCATAAGAATCTGCATAGCCTCTTCCGGCTTTAAAAAGCCGCTGGTTACGATACCGTTTGTGTTATAAATAATATCATTGGCAATGGGTCCAATAATCACATCGGACTTAAGCTCATCGGACTTACCGTTTCTGTTGCCGTAGATGTATTCAAACCATTCCCGGTCACGGTCAAACTGCTTGATAACAAGACCATCCAGAGCAAGCTCATAAGTGTTGACAACGGTCTCTTCACCCTTTCTTTCGCCTGCCCAGCGGTGGGCAAATTCCTCCTCAGGAGTCAGGTAGAAGCCCTGTCCAAAGTCAGCGTTCTTGCGTCCGTAATGAATGTCCGGTTTCTCGATGGTCTTAAATCCTGCATGATAAAGAAGCATGCCCGTCCTCCCAAAGGCCCGAACTATCGGGGCCTGAAGCCGTATTTCTTTAGGTCTACTCTTCCGTTTATAACTTCAACACCCTCAGCCATAAGAAGCTTTTCCTGAGCCCCCTCGCCGCCGAAAGCGAACTCGCCCGCAAGCTCCCCCTTGGAATTGACTACACGAAAGCAGGGAATATTCTCAGGGTCCGGGTTCTTGTGAAGGGCATTGCCCACGGCTCTCGCCATATTTTTGTCCCCCGCAAGCTCAGCCACCTGCCCGTAGGTAGCAACACATCCGTAAGGAATCATCTTAACCGCCTCATAGATGCGCTTCGCCGGGCTGTAAGAGATTATTTCGTAGCTCTCGGCTATCATGGTCTTTATGTCTCTGTCCGGTATGCTTCCGTCCAGAATAATCGTATTCCAGTGGTCTTTATTCTGATGATATCCGGGAGTTACCGACTCATAGGTCTTGCGCCAGTACAGAGCCCTGAAAGGGTCCGCCTTAACGTTTAGATTGATAAATCCGCCCTTCTCGTAAGTCCAAAGAAAGGCCTTCCCATTGCCCTTATACCTTATGAGCTGCCAGTTTAAGTCCGAAGACGGCGCATCCTGATAAGTATCCGGGAAAGATAACCCATATTTTAAAGCTTCCTCTCTGGTCTTCATAAGCAAATCCCCCTAAGAATTTAAATCACCTCTATCTGACAGGAACGCATAACCTCAAGAGCCGCATTGTGTTTGTCCACGGTAACCCCCGCGCAGCAGGCTGAATCCACCGTAATATCGGTTTCCGGATAGAACGCACGAAGAATAAGTGCATTTGAAATTACGCAGATATCCGTGCAAAGTCCGCAGAGCTCAATGCCGCCCGCAAGAGCTTCTTTGCCCAGGAGCTCGTCCCACTTAACGTATCCGAAGGTAAGCTTCTTAATGAGGTTGTCTTCCGTCACGTAGGCCCTGAGTTCTCCTGCTACCTTCCAGCCTTCTTCTCCCTCGATACAATGTTTAACCGGAAGATGCCTGCCTTCGAAGGTCTCCAGGTAATTGTCAAAGTGAGTATCGGCGGTAAAATAAACCTTCTTGCCCGCCTTCTCGTACTCTTCAATCTTTTTCTTAACGTTCTCCACAATGGCTACAGCCTCGGCTGTTCCAAGGGAGCCGTCGATAAAATCCTTCTGCATATCGACTACGATTAAAATGTCTCTCATATACCATTCTCCTTTTAGTTTATGTACAGGATTATTTCAAATGAACTATCCACTCATCGCCCTCAACCGTATACTGAAACTCATTAAGGTCGGGGTCGTTTAACACTTTCATTAAATCGTGGAAATCCTCAACAACGTTTATTTCGTCCAGCCTGTCGATATCTATCCACTCCATCTCCCCTTCGTCCGAGGAAACCACCGTACCCTCAAATTCCGTAGTTTTAAACAGCAGCACAATATAGCGGCCGTCCGTTATGGGAAACTGCTTGATGCCCACCAGTCTCGGCTTAAAGATATCAAGCCCCGTTTCTTCCTTCATCTCTCTGACAACGGCATCCACAAAGGATTCTCCCGCCTCAACATGACCGCCCGGAAAAGTATAGCCCTTCCAGTCTTCTTTAACACTGTTTTGCAATAATACCCTGTTTCCGTCCTGTATGAGGCACAAGACTGTCAGTTCAGTATTCTCTGTTTTATGTCCCATGTTATTCTCTCTTTTTCGTTTTTTGTCCTATCATCGTGTCAACGACACTATGGTTTCGACGTGGTCTGTTTTCGGGAACATGTCAAAACACTCCGCCTTTTTAACCTTGTAGCCGCCTTTTGTAAGGAGTTTCAAATCTCTGGCCAGAGTATCGGGGCCGCAGGAAATGTAGACTACTTTGGCGGGCTTAAGAATCAGCAGGGATTTAATAAAAGCCTCGCTTGAGCCCTGTCTCGGAGGGTCCATGAAGACTACGTCGATTTTGGCGCCGTCCGCAGCCAGTTTCTCCATGAAAGCGCCGGCGTCATCGGTGTAGACGGTTAAGTTGGTGATACCGTTCTTTTTGGTGTTGGTGACAGCGTCACGGGTGGCGTCCTTGTTAAGCTCCACACTTATGACACGTGAAGCCTTGTCGGCTGCGATGATGCCTATAGTACCGATACCGCAGTAGGCGTCAAGGATGGTTTCGCGCCCCGTAAGGCCCGCGTATTCGATGGCCTTGGAGTATAGTTTCTCAGTCTGCACGGGATTGACCTGGTAAAAAGAACGCGCCGATATCTTAAAAATCTTACCGCAGAGGGTATCCTCGATGAATCCTTTGCCGTATAAAACATTCTCGCGGTCAGAAAGCACCAAAGAATCCGTGCGGTTATTGATATTCTGAACTATGGTGGTAATCTCCGGGTGTTTGGCTCTCAAAGCTTTGCAGAAATTCTGCTTGGAGGGAAATACGGGTGAAGCGGTAACCAACACCACCATAATCTGCCCCGAAGTCTTGCCTACACGCACCAAAACGTGACGAAGAAGACCGTAGCCCGTATCCTCGTCATAGACCTTAATCTTAAAGGATTTAAGGAGGTTTCTGATGGTTACGATTATCTCGTCCGCCTTTCTGTCCTCTAACAGACACGAGTCCACCTTAACAATGTGGTGACTCTTTTCTTCGTAAATGCCCGATACCGGCACCCCTCTTCTGTCGAGGCCGAAGGCCGCAGTAACCTTGTTGCGGTAATGCGACGGTTCCTTCATGCCGGTAATGCCCGAAAGCTTTATATAAGGCTTAAGGAGACCCGCTACATAGGCCTCCTTTTTCTTAAGTTCCTCTTCGTAAGGTATATCAATATATCTGCAGCCCCCGCATTTTTTGAACACGGGACAGGGCTGTTTCTTAACATCGGTCATAATCGTCCTGCCTAAATCTGGTGTCTTACCACCTTGTACTCGTCGTCATCAGTATAATAGGGGCATTGGAAGCGGGAATCCGCCATAAGGCGCCCGTAATCGTCCTCGTCCATATTCACCATGCATTCGTAACAGTCGTATTCCTCGTCATAAACGTAATTGGCGCAGGAATCGCAAGTTCCGTAACCTGCCATTATTTTCTCCTCCAAAGTCTGTCTGCGGGTTTAAATACCAGGGGATAAATACCGCAGACAAAGAAAATCGTAAAGCCGTACCTGAGTGTACGTACCATAAACGCAAGAGTCGTGCCGGAATTTAAAAACTCCTTGCTGAAAGGAAGCTTCAAAACAGTGTTCAAAAGCATAAACAAACCGCCGCCCACAGCCGTTCTCAGCAGTGCTCTTATAATATTGTTTGTATTCTTAAAGTTAACGAATCTTTCCTCAAAAACAAAGCTAGCGGAAGCTCCCAGTAAAATTCCGTAGCCCGTATAAAAATCATTGCTGGTGCAGTAAAAGAAACCGGGCAGTCCCGACAGTAACAGTATGCCAAAGAACACGAATTCGTTCTTAATCTTCTTTTGCAAAAAGGGTACCAAAAAAATAATGATGATACCAAGAAGCCAGCCGCCCAGCACATCCGTGGGATAATGAGCGCCCACCACGAATCGTGAAATTCCCACCAAAAGAGGCACTATCCAAAGAAGGACCTTCCAAAGCCTCTCGGGTGCCTTAAGAGCCAGACTGCCAAAAGTAACCGCCGCATTGGTGGAGTGTCCGCTGGGAAAAGAATATCCCTGGGCCGCTATATCCATAACGTCGGCCTTGGCATCCACAGGCTTTAATATTTTAATATCCGTATGGGTAAAATAGGGTCTCAGCCTAAGTGCCACGTTCTTAATCATGGGGTTCCAGACATTGGCCACCGCCAGATTAAGGCCTAACATCTTGCCTATTTTTTTGTTAAACCCCCAGTAAAACAACCCTAAAATCGATATGCACGCAAGCTCCTCACCAAAGGCGGAAAGAATCGAAAAAATCCTCACCGCAAGAGGACTCGAAAATAGGCCCTGAAGTCCCTTTATAAGTGAAACTTCCCAGTCGAAACTAAAGTTACCCATATCCTGTTATCTCCCAACTTCTCAATATTATTACCGATCCGCACAGCGAATCGTTCTCCGAGGCTCATTATAACATAAAGCATGTTTTTTAGCGAGTATATCGCGACTATTTGGCAGATGTTAATTGAAAGAGGAATAGGCTTGTTGTATCATATTGGTATGTTCCATTAAGAGGAGGAGAATTATGGTAGATTATACAGAAGGTTCAGGTAAACAGTACCATACCAATATCGGCCCCGGTGATGTGGGCGAGTACGTTATTTTGCCGGGAGATCCCAAGAGATGTGAGAAAATTGCGGCTCACTTCGACGACGCGAAGTTAATAGCCGATTCAAGAGAATATGTTACTTACACAGGCACCCTTGACGGTGTTAAGGTATCCGTTACTTCAACGGGTATCGGCGGCCCCAGCGCTTCCATCGCCATTGATGAGCTTACAAAAGCAGGCGCCAACACCTTTATCCGCGTAGGTACCTGCGGCGGCATGCAGGAGGATGTGGAAGGCGGCGATGTGGTAATCGCTACCGGCGCCGTTCGTATGGAGGGCACCAGTCGTGAGTTTGCTCCCATCGAGTATCCCGCGGTTCCCGATTTTAACGTAACCACCGCTCTTTCCAATGCGGCCAAAAAGCTTGGTTTCAAGCATCACGTGGGTGTGGTTCAGTGTAAGGATTCTTTCTTTGGCCAGCACGAGCCCGAGATTATGCCCGTAAGCTACGAGCTTGAGAATAAGTGGCAGGCATGGCTTCGCATGGGTTGTCTCGCATCCGAAATGGAGTCGGCGGCTTTGTTTATCGCAGGAAGCTTCTTAAGAGTCCGCGTAGGCTCCTGCTTCTTAGTAGTAGCCAATCAAGAGCGTGCCAAAAAAGGCCTTCCCAACAAGCAGGTTCACGATACCGAAGGTGCCATCGAGGTGGCTGTTGAGGCTATCAGAGAACTGATTAAACAGGACAAAAAATAATCATATGTACATTAAAACCTCCGTCGGCCCAAAGCCTTCGGAGGTTTTCTTTATCTTCCCTTAAAATTCTTATTGATGGTGTCTATAAGGGCTGCCATAAAGCCCACAACGTTCTCAATGGGCTCTGTACAGTCCTCTGCCATCCAGGTCTTCATAATTCCTATAAGTCCCTCGGCTATGAAGTAATAAAGCCAGTGGCGGTCCGAAGGCGCCATGTCCGGAAAAAAGGCATCAATGACTTCCATGTTTCTGTTGTAGAAAAAAGCAAAGAATCTGTCCCTGAAGCGTCCGTCGCCGCTCTTCTCAAACAAAAGCCTGTAATTGCCCGCATTGTCATGGATGTCCATAAGAATAATGGTAAAGCCCGCCTTTAAATTGGTGGGGTCCACGCGCTTAAGCCGGGCCTCGAGGCTGTCCAACATCTCCTCCTCAATCTTCTCCATAAGGTCTGCGGCGCTGTCGTAGTATTTATAAAAAGTAGCCCTGTTGACCATGGCGATGTCACAAATACCCTTAACCGTCATCTTATCCACGGGGCAGTTCTTCAAAAGTTCAAAAAAAGCTATCCTAATCCTGAATTTCGTATATCTGATGCGGGAATCCATTCACATTACCTCCTTACGCTTTACTCCATTTTCCCACATAATTGCATAATAATCAACACTTTGCATAAATTTATCAATTATGTAACATTTAAGCCTTTGATTGCATATTGTTTCTTTTCCTTTTTGCGAATATACTAACACGTGTATACGGCGGGTTCAACCGCCGGGTTATGGAAGGAATATTTAAATGAGCGTTAAAATACTGGTGGATTCGGCCTGCGACATATCTCCCGAGCTTGCCGCCACCCTTGATATAAAAGTTCTGCCCTTAAAGATTTATTTTTCGGAAAAAGAATACCTTGATAAGGTTAATCTTTCTACGGAAGATTTCTATGCAAAGTTAATCGAAAGCGATACGCTTCCCACCACCAGTCAGATTTCTCCTTACGAATACGAAGAGGCTGTGAAAAGCGTTCTTTGTCCCGGGGATGAAGTATTGATACTGACACTGTCCTCAAGGCTTTCGGGCTGCTACCAGAGCGCCTGCCTTGCTGCCGGAGAATTTGAGGGACAGGTAAAGGTATTTGATACTTTGAACGTTTGCGTGGGACAAATGCTCTTTGTGCTGGAAGCCGTAAGACTCAGAGACGAAGGAAAGTCTGCGGACGAAATAATTAAATGTCTTTCCGGTGATTTAAAGAAGGTTAAGCTTATCGCCATGCTGGATACGCTTGAATATCTGAAGAAAGGCGGGCGCATCAATGCCGCCACAGCCATGGCAGGTTCTCTTTTAGGCATAAAACCCGTTATTACCATATATGACGGCGAGGTAGCTGTCCTCGGCAAGGCTCGCGGCTCCAAAAACATCTATAACAAACTGGTGGAGCTTATCGAGGATTCCGGCGGAATAGATTTTTCCAGACCTTTCCGTTTTGTCTACAGCGGAACCGACCCGTCCTTACTCAATAAATATATAGCTGATTCACTTCATCTTCTTCCAAAAAGTGTGGATCCGTTTAATCCGGACTACACCACCTCCATCGGCTGCGTCATTGGGACCCATGTCGGTCCCGGCGCGGTGGGGGTCGCCTTCTTTGCAAGATGAGTTTGTGCCGCTGCGATTATGAGTCGCGGCGGTTTTCTTTTGCCGGGTTTAAGAAGATTTTAACGCAAAAGAAAAATTTTTATCGTTTTTCGATAAAAAATGCTTGACAAGCATTAATAAGGGTGTTATAAATGATTTATCGATAAACGATAACTTTTTAATGCAAAGGAGAAAATAAATAATGGAAAACAACAAAATCGAAAGAATTCAAAAGTCAGCAGGAACTACAGCAAAGATCCTCGGAGTCATCAGAACCATCCTCATCGTAGGACTTGTTCTTGCAATCCTCGGCGGTTTCAGCACCGCTTTCTTCAGACTCGGAGATGACGGAACAACATTAACCTTATCTAACAAGACCATAACCGTTCACAATTTTGTCGATGTAGGTGATATGAATGTTAAGGGATTTGCCTTTCTTGATGCTTTTGACATTAAAGATCCTTTCCTCTATGCCGGTATCAACTGCTTCTACGCAGCATTCCTCGTAGCGCTTACATTAACAGCCATTATCATCTTAAGAAACGCATTTGCAGCCATTGAAAAAAGTGATACGCCCTTTACCGAGGACATTCTTAAAAAGATTAAGATTGCAGGTATCATCGTTACCGTTATTACCTTAACCTCTTCCATCGGTGTAGCCGCAATCGTAGGTCTCACTTTCTGGTGCCTCTACTGCATCTTTGATTACGGCACAGTCCTTCAGAAAGAGTCCGACGAGACATTATAGGAGGTATATATGGGAAAAATAATCCTTCGTTTAGACCGTGTCATGGCGGACCGCAAAATGAGCCTTAATGAGCTCTCCGAGCGTGTGGGCGTTACAAACGTCAACCTCTCCAAGATGAAAACCGGCAAAATAAGCGCAATCCGCTTCTCCACTCTCGAAGCCATCTGCGACGCACTTAACTGCCAGCCCGGCGACATACTGGAATATGACCCCAATGCAGAGAGCACTGAAGAAGAATAATCATAA
>CAMNCH010000053.1 GCA_946534145.1 uncultured Lachnospiraceae bacterium | reverse complement strand
GCACTCGTCTGCAGAGCGCAGGGTCTTCCATGACCTTTCCGAACATAAAGCTGTCGGAAAACCCTAAGTCCTGAAATTGCTTCATTCTCCTCCTTCGGGAGCCCGATGCTCCCGTTATTTAGTTACTAAGCAGGGATTTCATCGGTAACCGATATACGGTCATCCGGAAAAGGTAGAACGCCTTAAGAAATTTACTTGCAATTAAATGGTAACTTACATATGAAGAATGCACAATCGTGAATTTTACCAAATCGGAAAGCCTTGTAAATAGCGGTCGTGTGACCATTGAGTGTTCCGCCTCCCAAGTTATTGAGAGGTTTTTTCGTGCAGTCTGTATAGATGTCATTTTATAACGGTTTGTTATTTTTCAGGATACAACATATTGTTGTAGTGTATTATAGCACTACCATAATACAGAAAGGAGAATAACTGTGTTCGAGGATTCAGGTGTATACCCTCACATAAGAGATTTACGTGAAGACTCAGATTTGAGTCAGGCAGCCATTGCTAAGGTGCTTAATTGTACGCAAGCCGCTTATTCCTACTACGAAATTGGCAAACGTGACATCCCCACCCAAGTACTTATTAAGCTGGCCCAATACTATAAGACCTCTACCGACTACCTGCTGGGTCTTACCAATATCAAAACTCCATACAAAAAATAAAAAGGATTTAGATGCTGATATCTGAATCCTTTTTTATTTTTCAAATTGTGGGCAATTTAAAGCGGTGCGAATATCTCGCACCGCAATTAATCTATCCAAAATAAACATTTCCTATTTCGCTGTCTGTAGGCCTCGGCCTCATGTCTGCGGCGATTTTGTGTCCGCCTATCAGTATCTTATTGTCGTGAGCCGAATACGGGTCAAGAGCAATAATGGTCTGGTAAAAGAAAGGGCGATCTCTGCTGATTATTCTGTGGTCGATATACAGCACAGGATCTTCGTCAAAACGTTTAAGAATGTTGGAAGGCTCGGTCTCCGTCAAAAACCACTCCACATCCTCAGGATAAAGAAAGATGTCAGCAAATCCCTTCCTGTATTCGTCGTATCCTTTTACAGCCATTTCAGTAATCCAGCGGTCACTTGGACCGTTAGCCTGATAGACTTCCATCTTACCTGTATCCAGATCCACAAAAAGAATACTGTCAAAATCCGATGCAAAGGCTGTTATGACTGAATTCTGCTTCCTTATAAGCGTCTCGGAAGCAGACTTGGGTTCGTCCGACTTTTTGTATAAAAGACCCATAAGCCAGTCTGTCGAAGGCGGTTTAATCCCGGCTGTCACATATCCCTTAACAATACAGTAAACGGATTTAAAAAACATAATAAGCGACATCTTGGTATCTTCACATTTAATCAGCCCTTTAGACCTGTCTCTTTCAAAGCGATCGTATACTTTAGTATGAATGAGGCAGTCCTCACATTTTTCCACAACATCACCCGGTATGGTACGGTCAGTAAAGAGCATCTCAATAAAGTCGGCCTTTCTTGAACCGATTTCTATTTCATGAATTATTAAATCCACAATACAGGCAAGCATTTCCAAAGAAGAATTGGTTTCAACCTGCGATGCCCTGTCTATTATCTCCTCTATGAGTTCAGACAGAAGCTCTTCTTTGCTGCCAAAAGCATTTATAAGTTGCTTCTCACTTACTTCAGCCATGCCGGCTATATTCTTTAAAGATGCGCCCGAAAATCCTTTTTCAGCAAACTCTCCGTAGGCACAGCCTCTTACGCGCATTTCATCAAGACCCGACAAAGTACCATTTCCTAATTTGAAACTTTGAAACATAGGAAACAATCCTCCTTTGTAAAGATGTTAGCAAAAGGCTCATTAAAATTAATTAAAGGGGAATTACAGAATAATTAAGTGAAAAAGAACAAGATGAAACAGACCCCGTGAAAACACGGGGTCTGAAATAGGTTATTTTGCGTAATCTGTAACTCTTGATTCACGAATAACGTTTACCTTTACCATGCCGGGATATTCCATCTCGTCTTCGATCTTCTTGGCAATGTCTCTTGCAAGAATGACCATATCGGCATCGGTAATTACTTCGGGAACTACCATTACACGAACTTCTCTACCTGCCTGAATAGCAAATGATTTTTCTACACCTTTGAAATTGTTGGATATTTCTTCTAACTGTTTTAATCTTGTGGTATAAGTTTCAAGCGTATCGCGTCTAGCACCGGGTCTTGCAGCGGAAATAGCATCTGCGGCCTGAACGATACAAGCGATAAGGGACTGAGGCTCAACGTCACCGTGGTGAGCTTCAACCGCGTTAACAACGATATTGGATTCTTTGTATTTCTTACAAAGTTCTACACCAAGTTGAACGTGGGTACCTTCCATATCATGGTCAACGGCTTTACCTATATCGTGAAGTAAACCGGCACGCTTGGCAACACGAACATCAAGTCCGATTTCTGCGGCAAGAAGTCCTGACAACTGTGCCACTTCAATGGAATGCTTGAGAGCATTCTGTCCGTAACTGGTTCTGAAACGCATTCTTCCAAGAAGCTTAACGAGTTCGGGATGAAGACCGTGAACTCCCGCTTCCATACATGCGGTCTCACCTTCTTCACGAATGAGGTTCTCAACCTCTTTCTGTGCCTTTTCAACCATTTCTTCGATTCTTGCCGGATGAATACGTCCGTCAACAATCAGTTTCTCAAGGGCGATTCTCGCAACTTCTCTTCTGATGGGATCAAAGCCTGAAAGAATAACTGCTTCGGGAGTATCATCAATTATTAAATCTACTCCGGTAAGGGTTTCGATGGTACGAATGTTACGACCTTCTCTACCGATAATTCTTCCTTTCATCTCATCATTGGGAAGCTGTACAACGGAAATTGTGGCTTCGGATACGTGATCGGCTGCACATTTCTGAATGGCATTCACGATATAATCCTTGGCTTTCTTGTCCGCTTCCTCCTTGACTTTCTGCTCCATGTCTTTAATGAGCTTGGCAGATTCGATTTTTACATCATCTTCAACAATTTTAAGTAAGTGCTCTTTTGCTTGTTCAGAGGTTAATCCGGAAATTCGCTCCAGTTCCTGTATACGTTCCTCGTTAAGCTTGGCAATCTTATCTTTCTCCCTTGCTAAGCTTTCTTCCTTGGCAGTTAAGCTCTGTTCCTTGCGTTCAATCGCTTCTGTCTTACGATCGATATTTTCTTCCTTCTGCTGAATACGACGCTCATTGCGCTGAATTTCAGCGCGTCGCTCCTTAATCTCACGGTCTAAGTCATTCTTGGTACGAATGGACTCTTCCTTAATCTCAAGTAAGCTTTCACGTTTTTTGGATTCCGCTTCACGAAGGGCTTCGTCGATGATTTCTCTTGCCTTGGCTTCGGCATTGCCAATCTTGGCATTCTGCTCTTTAATGCGCTTGGTGTTAATGAGAACTACCAACAAAGCTACAAGGACGGCTACTACTGCGATGGCTAAGAATACGATTTCCTTCGTAGTCATACAGGAGTACCTCCATATTAAATTATTGTCAGCAATATAGGTAAGGATGCACGCATCCTGACAAACATGTTCACAACACAAAAATTTTAACCAAAAAAACAAGTTATGTCAAGTGATTGTGACCCTGCAGTCAGTTTTTATGTGCAATTTTTAAGGCGCCCCGACCGAATCGGAGCGCCCCTTATTATTCTTTAAAAGAATCCATAGCCCGATATACGGAATCCATCTCAAATCCTCTTCTGTAGAAGTAGGATAGAATCTTCTGACGATCTTCATAAGACTCATCGCCGGTATAACCCTTTTTCCTGAGAGTCTTTAAGATAACATCCGTTTCATCAAAGGACGAATCCTCTCTCGCGTCCTTGTAAGAACCATAGATTTCTCCAAAAACTCCGTCCAAGACTTCCTTGGCTATGCCTTTTTGAGAGAGCTTAAGGTAGAGTTCCTTCTTACTGCGTCTGGCCGACTGCTCACCTATGTAGTCAAGAGCGTATTGCCTGTCGTTTATATATCCGAATGACTTAACATAGGATATGGCTATATCAGTAACAGATTCGGGATAACCGCCTTCCGAAAGTTTCTTTCTGAGCCCATACTCGGTATAAGCTCTGGTCTTTAAAAGATTCAGTGCTCTGAGTTTGGCCCTTTTGGGAAGAACCGTCTCCATGATGTTCCTGTATACTTCTTCACTTAAATCGGTATTCTCTTTAAGCTTTAAAATACGCATTTCGCCTTTGTAGAGGACAAAAGAACGTCCGTCCTCCAAGGTTACGCGGCTTCTGTCCTTGCCCACGGGTTCAACGGATTCAATCAGCATCAGCTGACACTCCTTCTGTGGGAAGACCGTGTGCGGCTCTTACCTTATTCTCAATTTCTGCCAAAATCTGAGGGTTGTCCTTTAAGAACTGGCGGGCGTTCTCACGGCCCTGTCCAATCTTATTACCTTCGTAAGCAAACCATGCTCCGCTCTTGGTAATGATGTCCTCATCAACCGCAAGATCCAAAACATCGCCTACATGGGAGATGCCTTCGCCAAACATGATGTCGAATTCTGCTTCCTTGAAAGGAGGCGAAATCTTGTTCTTAACAACCTTAACTCTGGTACGGTTACCGATGACTTCACCGTTTTGCTTGAGTGCCTCTATGCGGCGTACGTCAAGACGAACGGATGCATAGAACTTAAGAGCACGACCGCCTGTGGTGGTCTCGGGGTTGCCGAACATAACACCCAACTTCTCACGAAGCTGGTTAATGAATACAACTGTACAATTGGACTTGCTGATAACTGCTGTGAGTTTTCTCAAAGCCTGAGACATAAGACGTGCCTGGAGACCCATGTGTGCATCGCCCATATCGCCTTCGATTTCAGCCTTGGGAACAAGGGCAGCAACGGAGTCCACAACCACTATATCCATGGCACCCGAACGCACCATGGTCTCGGTAATCTCCAATGCCTGTTCACCGTCATCCGGTTGGGAAATGTATAAGTTATTAATATCAACACCGATATTAGCAGCATAAACAGGGTCAAGTGCGTGCTCCGCATCTATAAATCCTGCAATACCGCCTCTCTTCTGCACTTCAGCTATCATATGAAGGGTAACGGTGGTCTTACCACTGGATTCGGGTCCGTATATCTCGATAATACGTCCCTTGGGAATTCCTCCGAGGCCCAAAGCTATGTCAAGGCTTAATGAACCTGTGGGGATAGTTTCAATATTCATCTGAGCGGCAGGATCGCCCAGTCTCATGACCGCGCCCTTGCCGAATTGCTTCTCAATTTGTCCGAGTGCCGCGTCAAGGGCACGAAGCTTATCATCTTTTTCCATAATTAAAATGCTCCTCTCGCAAGAACAAATGTTCTAAATAAAGGATAAAACATCTGTTCGTTTTTGTCAATAATAATTTCTTTCTTTTACAATTAATACTTTATCACATTTCGGTGTCCCATTTTCATCCCACACCTTCTTTTTGTGAAAAAATTTTCAATGCATACGGAAAATTGCCGGAAATCGGCTTAAGCTTAAATCACCGGAGATAATCTCCGCTATGTGATAGAAGCATGGCCTAAAGCCATGCTTCCATTCTAAACATAATATGATAATTGTCAATAGTTTTATTTTTCAAAAACAACGTCCGGGTCTTCCGTGCAGCTGTAATATCCGTATAAATCGGGAAAAACGTACACGAATTCAACACCCACGGGATTATAAAACCAGTAAATTTCTTCGTCAACCAAAGCCTCTACAAGTTCGTCCTTGGACACATATTCAAGCATGTCCGAATTGTACTGGGCATTCACGTCTTCTATAATCTTGTCGGCTATCTCATTCTCAGTCAAAGAAAACTTCGGCATATCTAGGATTTCACCCGTTTTCATGTCAAAGTTAACCGATTTCATGGTATAAAATACCGGGTCCTCTTCTTCCTCTTCTTCAGATTCTTCATCATAAAAATAGCCGTCATAGGTGAAAATCAGGCTGAGAACGTCCTCGCTCATATATGCTACGTATACAAAGCCTTCACCGTAAAATACTTCATCCTCGCCTAAGTACTTGCAGAAGGCATCATAGTAGTCGCACATGTAAGTGGTAGTGTCCTTGATGATTTCGTTTATTTCATCCACAAAATCAAGAGTATCGCTTTCGAGAGTAAAGTACTCAAAACGAATAAATGCATCTTCCGGATAACCCTCACCGTATTCTTCGGCCTTGTAGCCGTTATATTTCCAGAGATTATTAACTATTTTATAGTCAAGATCGGTTCTGATGCAATCGGTGTATACGTAATAATCATAATCATCATAGTATTCGTATTCCGAAGCCTCGGCATATGCCGTTTGTTCGGCGTCCACAAAGGTATCGAGAGATTTATACAGACGATACGAGAATACATCAGACGAATCCGCACCCCAATCCTCAATCTTTATGGAGGATTCCTCCGAAGCGGAAGTCTTCGTGGAAGTGGAAGCGGTGGAAACATTGCCCCGGACAGCGGACGTAACGGATGTAGTCTTCTCCTCCCCCGCATCTCCGAATCTGTAAGAGTGATATATCAAAAAAACAAGCAGAAAAATCACTATTCCCGCAACAGATGCAAAGGCAAAAAAACCGGCACCGCTCTTAGCCGAAGAAGTTCCGGCTTTACGTCCCGAAGCGGGGCTTATGTATGTTGACGAAGAGTCGTTCTCCGGTGAAGTATAGTCAAAAACAGTCTTGGCAAGCTCTGAAACGTCGCCGGCATTGCCGGAAGGCTTATTAAACATTCCGTTTCGCTTCTTGTAGCCGCAGGATGTACATACTCCGTTCCTGGAAACCGCTCCGCAATTGGGGCAGAATCCGTAATCTTGTGACTGACTCATTTATTTCTCCTTGATAATATAAAAAAATAGCGGTGACCATACAGCCACCGCCAAGCAATCTCTTCTTATTCCTGAGTGCTGTTTGCGAGATCCGCATTTAAGATCTCTCTGTCCTGCTTAACAAACATCATAGTAACCGACGCAATAATAATGGTCATAAGCACTACAACGGGGAGATCGAAGACCTTACCGCCAAGCAAAGTAACTGCAGCGATAAGTAATAAACCGGCACCCAACTCAAATACCATTTTCAGTACAGTACAACTCTTTTCTCTTTCCATGACATCCTCCGAAAAAAAATCCCTTGTTAATAGAATTTTAACTATCTGTTAATAAAGACTTGAGCCCCTTAAAAAAAGGTTCACAAAATACACAAAAAATTTTCAAGTCAGTATCAACATCGACAAAGCCACCGACATTCCCCAATATCGGTTTCCCCTCGGCTCTCTCAGATCGTTAAAACCTGAAGTGGATAGAATCATACTAGCTTCATCTAACCTTTTAATATTATTAACGTTTTATTAATAAATGTCAATTTGGTAATTTTACCAATTTTTTATCAAAAAAAACCGGATGACTGTTAATTTTGTCATCCGGTCACAAATACCTACCACAATATTTAGTAAGCACCGTCTTTTTTGAATACAGAAAGGACGGTTTTTATAAGAATTGATATATCTAGGAAAATTGACCAATTGTCAATATATTCCGTATCAAGTTTAACAACTTCATCGAAGTCTGTAATGTCGCTTCGACCGCTGACCTGCCACATTCCGGTAAGTCCGGGTTTAATACTGATACGTCTCCACTGGCTGGCATCGTACTGCTCAACCTCGTCAAGTGTAGGAGGACGTGTGCCCACAAGGCTCATGGTACCGCCCAGAATGTTAAAGAACTGGGGAAGTTCGTCGATACTGGTCTTTCTGATGAATTTGCCGACCTTGGTGATACGGGGATCGTCCTTCATCTTAAACATGGCGCCGCCTTCCACCTCATTTTTTTCCATAAGATCCTTTTTCATGTCGTCCGCGCCGACGCACATGCTACGGAATTTGTACATTTTAAAGTGTCTGCCGTTTTTGCCCACACGGGTCTGTTTAAAGAAAACCGGTCCCGGAGAATCAAGCTTAATGGCTATAGCCGTAACAATCATGATGGGTGAAGATAACACAATGCCCACAAAGCTTCCGCAGATATCCATGATTCTTTTGATAATCTCGGCGGAGCGGTTAAGGGTAACCGTATGATAGGTTACGATGGGATAGGTACCTACGGTGCTGACAAAAGAATGTGCACGGCGTCTCTTGTAAATGTTGACGATGGCTCTGGCGGTAACGCCCATTCTGATGCAGAGGTCGATGCTGTCCTGAACAAGCTTAAGCTCGACGTCATGGCTGTCCATGATGTAAACCTGGTCTATCTGATAATCTTTGATAATCTCTTCAAGATTCTCGGCGGAACCGAGGTAACTCTCGTCGCATGAGTCCTTGCTGTAGCCTACGAAGCCTACAAGTTCATATCTTATATTGGTCTTCTCAAGAAAATAGGTGAATTTGTTGAATTCTCCTCTTCTGCCCATGAAAACAACACGGGGAATTCCTCTGTAAGAGAAGCGCTCACCGAACTTACGATAAATATAGGTAACAAGATAAATGGAAACCAGAGTAGCGAATAAGAACTCGTAATAAGAAGGTTTGTCCACCACAACCTCGTCGGACATGTAAAGCTCCGCAAAGGTCACAAAGAATGCAAATGCAAAAGAAAACGTAATCTTACGATAAATTCTGTCAAGATAAAAGAACAGTGTTACGTCGTATACGCTCTGAGCGTAGTTGGTAATACAATAAACCGCACCAAAAATGACCACAAGAAGGGCAATGCTCCATGATGCCTCAAGCCTGTGCTGGAAGTAATTGATTACAAAAACGACGCCATATCCGAGTATCACCGCAAGTATGTCCGAAAACATCTTGCTGATGTTGGTATTGGCCCCAACATTCGTCCTATTCATAAATATCTATTCCCCTGTATCTTTCTTCATTGTAGTATATCAGCATTAAAAAACCTTGTCGATAAATTTTACACACAAAATAAAATTTTTCACGATAAAGCCAAATTGCTTAAATACTTAAGAACACAATCCCGCATCAGTACCAATGCCTGTGTGGTGGCGGATTCACGCACGTTTAACCTGCTTCCGAAAAAGTTAAACTCACGCACCTCAATATTTCCGCGAACGTTACATGCTATAAAAACATGGCCGGCATCTTCTCCGTCGGCATACCCCGTTACACCTACGCAAACATCGGATTTAAGGGGAGCGTCAAGATTTTTAACCATCTCTTCGGCGGTTTCGCGGCTGACTGCCGTATGTTTGTCGAGAGTACTTTTTCTGACTCCCGCAAGCTTTCTTTTGGCCTCGTCACAGTAAGTGACAAAGCTGTATTTGAATACTTCCGAAGCACCGGGAACGTTAACCAGTCTCGATGCCACCATTCCGGCGGTACAGCTCTCCACGGCCGTAACCTTTAAGCCTCCGCTCAAAAGAAGGTCTACAATGGATTTTTCCAATGAAACCTCGTCGTGGGTAGTATAAATATTATTGCCGAAACGCTTCTGAAGTTCTCTTATAACCGGTTTTATAAGAGAATCACATTCTTTTTCATTCTTACCCGATGCGGTAACTCTGATATGAACCTCTCCGGTTTTTGCGTAAGTGGCAATGGTCGGATTGGTCTGAGCATCTATCAGGTCTTTTATCATGGTCTCTGCCCTGCTCTCGCCTACAGAAACCAGTTTAACCGTTCTGGATACAAAAATAACAGGCGATATCTTTCTTAAAAAAGGCACCACGCTCTCATTGAACATGGCTTTCAACTCAACCGGCGGTCCCGGCAAAAGAATCATGTACTTGTCTTCGTAAGGAATAATCACCCCGGGAGCCGTGCCGTTATTGTTGGTAAGCACTATGGAATCTTTTGGAATAAGTGCCTGTTTGAAGTTGTTCTCGGTGGGTTTGTGACCGCGCTTTTCAAAGAACTCTTCAAGACGCTTTCTGCTCTCTTCGTGCATAAAAAGTTCTTTTTTTGCAACTTTGCTTGCGATTTCTTTGGTCAGGTCGTCCTCCGTGGGGCCTAAGCCTCCGCAGAGAATAACGATGTCCGACCTTGACAGGGCAAGCTTTAATGTATCCTCAAGTCTCTGAGCGTTGTCTCCCACCACTGTCTGGTAGTAAGACGACAAACCCATCTTTGCAATTTCCTCGGCAAGAAAGGCTGCATTTGTGTTAACAATATTTCCAAGCAGTATTTCTGTACCGACACACAATATTTCCACAGTGTTATTTTTATTAAACATTTTCGTTTTGTCCAAAATTTTCAGTATTTTCTGAAACTTCCGCCGGAGCAGCTGCGGGAGCGGCTTCGGGAGCTTTCTTCTTGGTAAACGCATCGCTTAACACATGAATGTTCTTAACAATGTAATCTACCAAAGAAACGATTGTAAGTGTAACGGCAACCCAGAAAAGAACCATCGCAACGTCTTTAAGGAAGGGAAGTTCTTTGACCACAATCATAAGGCAGATGGCTATCATGGTGGTGGCGGTTTTAAACTTGCCCCACATGGAAGCCGCAATAACGATGCCGGCGTCGCTGGCCACAAGTCTGAATCCGCTTATGATAAACTCTCTTGCAACAATCACGAGAACAGCTATAAGGCCAAGTGTCTGGCTTACGCACATTCTTTCGCCGCCGTCAATGATAAGAAGGCACATAAGAGCGCTTACCACCAAAAGCTTGTCAGCCAAAGGATCCATAAATTTACCGAAGTTGGTAACAAGGTTCTTCTTGCGGGCAATTGCTCCGTCCAAAAAATCCGTAAGGCTTGCAACTATGAAAATACCGAGTGCGATATATGCATTGTATTTAATAAAGTTCGCAAGTAAAAAGAAAACGAATACGGGAATCAAAATAACTCTTAAAACGGTAAGTTTGTTAGGTAAGTTCATCTTCAGGTACCCCCACTAAGTCATATTGTTGTGCTCTTGTGACGCGGGCCTTTATAAGGTCTCCGCTCATAAGGTCTTTCTCAGTCTCCAAAAACAGATATCCGTCAACGTTTGGAGCGTCCTTGTAGGTACGGCATACATAAACGCCGTCTTCCGGCATCTTGCCCTCTACGAATACCGTAAGGGTTCTGCCTACTTCCTCCTCAGCTTTTTCAAAAGCAATGGACTGCTGAAGCTTCATAAGCTTGTTCATGCGGCCCTTTTTGACAAATTCGGGAAGATGGCCTTTCATGCGGGCTGCCGCGGTATCCTCTTCTCTTGAATAGGTAAAGACGCCGAGTCTGTCAAAACGCATCTTCTTAACGAATTCAAAGGTCTCTTTAAAATCGCTGCGGCTTTCGCCCGGGAAGCCGGATATTAAAGTAGTACGGATGCAGATGTCCGGAATCTTTGCTCTAAGCTTGCCTATTAAGGCTTCAAGCTCAGCTCTGTCGGTGCGCCTGCCCATACGTTTAAGTACTCTGTCGGCCCCGCTTTGAATCGGAATATCAAGATATTTGACTACTTTTTTATTATAACTTATCTCGTCCATAAGTTCATCCGTAATCTCTTCGGGATAGCAGTATAAAATTCTGATATAATGCAGGTCTTCTATGCCGCTTAAAGCTCTTAGGAGCTTGGGAAGGGATTTCTCGTGATATAAGTCAACACCATAAAGAGTTGTTTCCTGGGCTACCAGAATCAGTTCTTTGACGCCCTCGGAAACAAGGGTCTCTGCTTCATGCACCAGAACATCCATGGGAACGCTCCTGTAAGTACCGCGCATCTTGGGGATGGCGCAGTAAGTGCAGTGTTTGTCACAGCCTTCAGCAATTTTCAAATATGCATAATGACCGCCGGTAGTGACAAGACGGGGCTTGCCATATACCAAAGGACCGTCCGTAGGCTTTAAAAACTCGGTACGTTCGCCTCTTTCAACCGCATTGATGGCATTCACTATTTCATCGATTGCCATTGTGCCTACCACAACGTCAACTTCGGGAAGCTCGGTACGAATCTGATCCGCATATCTTTCCGAAAGACAACCGCAGGCTACAATGCCCTTGAGACTGCCGTTTTTCTTAAGGTCTGCAAGTTCCAGTATGGTGTTTATACTTTCTTCTTTGGCATCGTGGATAAAGGAGCAGGTGTTGATAACCACCACATCCGCAAGGTTCTCATCGTCCACGATTTCATGACCCGCTTCATGTAACAGGCCCAACATCATCTCGGAGTCCACAAGGTTTTTGTCGCATCCGAGGGAAACAAAATAAATTTTCATATGTATACAACACAACGGGGAAACACCTTACGGCGTTTCCCCATTCTTTCCCGGAGATTATCAGTCTTCTTCGTCGCTGATGATTTTGATTTTTGCCTGATTAAGTTCGTCTACTGCTATGCTTAAGGGCTTTCTGTCTGTGCCCTCTACATAGGGCTCGTCTCCGCCGATAATCTGGCGTGCTCTGCGGCTGGTGGCCATAACGATTGAGTAACGGCTGTTAACTACTTTGGCTTCGCCGGGCTCAACCTCACTGTTAACTACTTTCATTAAATCTGAATATGAGGGATGTAACATTTTCTTCTCCTTTATATGCTTTTAAGCTCGTCTATAATGTCTGCGATAAAGTCCCTGCGGCGGGAAACCGTGTATTTGGCTGATGTAATCATGGAGTACATCTCATGAACCGCAGTGTCTAAATCGTCATTGATAACAATATATTCGTACCTGTCCATGTAGGTACATTCGGTCTTGGCCTGAGTGATGCGGCGGGCAATAACCTCTTCGGATTCGGTGCCGCGGGCTCTTAATCTCTTAAGCAAAACCTCTATTGAAGGGGGAATCACGAATACCATCAGGGCATCGGGAAACTTCTCCTTAATCTGCATGGCTCCCTGAACTTCTATGTCAAGGATAACGTTCTTACCTTTTTTAAGCTGCTCTTCAACGTAGGCTTTTGGAGTTCCGTAGTAATTACCTACATATTGAGCATATTCCACAAGTCCGTCTTCTTCAATAGTCTTTTCAAATTCTTCGCGGGTAACAAAGAAGTAATCGCGACCGTTAACCTCGCCTTCGCGGGGCGCCCTTGTGGTCATGGAAACGGAAAAAGCAAAATCATCGTAATCGGCCATAAGCCTTTTCATAAGAGTGCCCTTTCCGGCGCCGGAAAATCCGGACATAACTATCAATAAACCGTCCATATTATTTCCTTACTCTATTCGATGTTCTGTATCTGTTCTCTTACTTTTTCAATTTCGGTCTTAAGCTCTATTGCGTGGTTGCTGGTGGCAAGGTCATTGGCCTTGGACAAAATGGTGTTGGCCTCGCGGTTCATTTCCTGGGCAATAAAGTCAAGCTTACGTCCGATGCTGCCGCCTTCAATAAGTGCTTTTTTGGTGGTCTCTATGTGACTGGTAAGACGAACGATTTCTTCGTCGATGCAAACTTTGTCGGCAAAGATGGTGACTTCGGTAAGAAGTCTTGCCTCATCAACCTTAACGTCTCCGAGAAGCTCTTTAACCTTATCCTCAAGACCTTTTTTGTACTCGGCTATAATCTCGGGAGCACGCTCCTTGATATAGGCTACGTGAGTAAGCATATCGTCGAGTTTCATAATAAGATCGTTCTTTAAGTTCTCGCCTTCTTTGATACGAGCATCCACAAATTTGTCCGCAGCACCCTGAATGGCAGACTTAAGACCGGCCCAGATTTCTTCCTCGTCAACATCGATTTCTTCCATGGAGAAAACTTCGGGATATCTTGAAAGAGTGGAAACTCTGACGTCAAGATCGAGCTCAAATTCCTCGGACATCTGCTTTAAATACTTTAAGTACTCTTCGGCCACGTCTTTGTTGTACTTAATGCCTACGTTGTTCTCGGTGTAGTCTTCATAAGTGATAAAAACGTCTACCTTACCGCGCTGGATGCTGTTCTTAAGCTCATTGCGGATAGCTGCCTCAAAGAAATTGAGTTTCTTGGGCATTTTGATGGCCATATCGAGATAGCGGTGATTGACCGACTTAATCTCAACCGTAAACTTGCGGTTGGAATCGGCGTATTCCGCGCGGCCAAAGCCCGTCATGCTTTTAATCATTAAAATATACCTCTTTTGATAGTGTGGTATACAATCTTCCCCTTAAGTGCTTCATTGTATGCCCTTTTGTATTATAGGTAACTTTCTGTCAATAGTCAACACTTGAGAGCCTCTCCGCCTTATGATATTATGTGTGGGTAATTATAAAAAGAAAGAATCGGTATACAATATGGCCTTCGATGCAGTTACGGTTGCCGCCCTCACCAAAGAGTTAAGCGACACCTTTAAAAATACAAGGATTTATAAAATTTCCGAGCCCGACCAAAATGAGCTTATCCTTACCATCAAGGGTAACTCTTCCCAGTACAGGCTTCTTATTTCCGCGGACGCTTCTCTCCCTCTTATGTATTTAACCTCGGAGAATAAGCCCGCACCCCTAACGGCTCCCAACTTTTGCATGCTTCTCCGCAAGCACTTGTCCAACGCAAAGATTATTTCCGTTACCCAGCCGGGGCTTGAACGTATCATAAGAATCGAGCTTGAACATCTGGACGAAATGGGTGATTTGTGCCGCAAGCACCTGATTGTGGAGCTTATGGGCAAACACTCCAACATTATTTTTACCGACGACAAAGACATGATAATCGACTCGATTAAGCATGTATCCCATAACGTAAGTTCCGTCCGCGAGGTTTTACCCGGTCGCGAGTACTTTATTCCTCACACTCAGGACAAAAGAAACCCTTTCGATGTGGACAGAGCTTCTTTTTCCGCCACAATTGCAGACGCGCATGAGCCTGCGGGCAAGGCGATTTACATGAATTATACGGGCTTCTCGCCTATTCTTGCTACCGAAGTATGTCACCGTGCCGGCGTGGATGCGGACGCTTCAACTTCGTCGCTGTCGGAAAAAGAAATCGATTCTTTGTATGATTCTTTTGCGGCATTGGTAGACGATATCCGTGAAGGCCGTTTTGCTCCCGAGATTATCTATGACGGCCGGACACCCTTGGAATATGCTGCGGTGCCGCTTACGCTCTACCACGACAAGACAGTTAAGACTTACGATTCAATCTCCGGACTCATTGAAGATTTCTATCGCGAAAAAAGCGTCGTGGTGCGTATCCGCCAGAAATCCGCAGACTTACGAAAGATAGTTACCACCGCTCTCGAGCGTAACGTTAAAAAGCTGGATTTGCAAAAAAAACAGCTTGAAGATACAGAGAAAAAAGACAAATTCAGAATATACGGAGAACTCATCAACACCTACGGCTACGACGTTCCCGAAGGCGTCAAATCCTTTGAGGCTCTGAATTATTATACCAACGAAACTGTCACCATTCCTCTCGACCCCGACATGACGGCTCTTGAGAACGGCAAGAAATACTTTGAAAAATACTCAAAGCTTAAACGTACCGCCGAGTCCCTTACCGGCATTATCGAGGAGGTTTCCGCGGAAGTGGCTCAGCTTGAATCCATTCTTACCGCCCTTGATATAGCGGTGGACGAAGCCGACCTTGCGGAGATCAAAGAAGAACTTACCCAGTCGGGCTATATACGTTTCAAGGCCGGCACCAAAAAGCAGAAAATCACTTCAAAGCCCTTCCATTTCGTAAGTTCGGACGGCTTCGACATTTATGTGGGACGCAACAACCTGCAAAACGACCGACTTACTTTTGAATTTGCAAACGGCGGCGACTGGTGGTTCCATGCAAAAAAAATGCCGGGATCCCACGTTATCGTAAAAACCGAAGGCCGGGAAGTTCCCGACCGTACCTTCGAAGAAGCAGCCCGCCTTGCCGCTCACTTTTCTAAAGGCCGCGGCACCGACAGGGTTGAGATTGACTACCTCATCCGCAAAAACGTTAAAAAGCCCGCCGGCGCTAAACCCGGCTTCGTAGTCTACTACACCAATTACTCCATGGTAATAGATGACGATATCTCAAAAATAAAGCAGGTGGATTAA
>CAMNCH010000052.1 GCA_946534145.1 uncultured Lachnospiraceae bacterium | reverse complement strand
ATCTCAGATTCGGCACTCTTGCCAAAGGAAGTTACACCCTTGTAATCACCGCAACGGACGCAACGGGAACAAGCAAGACTTATACAAAGAGTTTCACAGTTAAATAACAGGTATTTAAAAGACTGAAAGGCTCCCGGAATCGAATCCCGGGAGCCTTTCTTTTACTTGTCATATCCCATCTCTTTAAGTACCAGCGTTGCCCTGTTCAGATCATTTAATCTGGGAACCTGCACTCCGTTGGTCATCATATATGCTTCGGCGCCTTTGCCGAGAATCAGTACGGCATCACCGGGCTTGCAGTCGTGAATGGCTTTGGTAATGGCTTCATCACGATCCACAATAAGCTCGTAATTGGTAGCCTCCGGCACTGTAGATACCATTGTATCTACCAGCATCTGAGGGTCTTCAAAACGGGCATCCTCGATGGTGAAATAATTGTAATCCGCTGTGGAAGTACAATACTCAGCCATGTCGGTACGTCTGTGCAAATCTCTGGAGCCGCCTGCACCCACCACCACTCTTAAGTAGCCGTCGGTAAGGGTAGACTTAATGTAGTCCATGAGATTCTTGACCGCATTGGCGGTATGAGCGTAATCTACGATAACCCTGAAGGGCTGGCCGCAATCAATAACCGTCTGGCGGGCCTCAACCGGCTTAAGCTTGGAAATCGCTTCCACAAGGGTTTCAACCGGAATTCCGAAATGATTAAGTGTGACTATAACCGCCATAAGGTTGTATACGTTAAAAATACCGGAAAGGTTGCACCTGATCTCATGCCTGCCAAGCTTACCGTTTAGCACAAATGATAAATCCCTGTATTTGACATCTATGTCAGTAGCATAAACATCGGCTGTATTATCCTTGATACCGTAAGTCACCACGGGAGCCGCAGCCGCCTTCATAAACGCCTCGGCATATTGATCGTCCTTGTTTATGACACATATGCCATCAGGCTTGGTGTAAGCCATAAGTCTTGCTTTGGCCGCGCAGTAATTGTCCATGGTCTTGAAGATATCAAGTGCATCTCTCGTAAGATTGGTAAAGATTGAAGCGTCAAAAGAAACTCCGTCCATCTTACCTGTACCGAGTCTCTCCCCTGAAGCTTCCATGGACACGAACCCGCAACCGTCCTTAACAAATCCGTCGAGAGCTTCAAAAAGGTCCGCAGGAAGAGGGGTGGTATATTCGTTGTCCTGTGAATAACCTTCGGAAAAGATACCGTTGGTCCCTATGTAGCCGGTCTTGTGACCGAGACCGTTTAAAATCTGGTACATCATATCCGCCGTTGTGGTCTTGCCGTCCGTACCGGTGACACCTAACAGATTCAGTTTCTTAAGTGGCTCTCCGTAAAGCTTGTTAAGGGCTTCATTGAAGGCTCTGTCCGGATTGTCTACCACTATCTGAGGCACGTCAATTCCTTCAATCTTATGCTCGCAGATAATGGCTGCGGCACCTTTATCAACAGCCTTCGGCGCATATTTGTGACCGTCAACCGTAAGACCCTTAATGCATACAAATAAAGTCTTCTCACGAGCCTGTCTGGAGTCGTCGGTAATATTGTCTATCTCCGTGTCATAATCGCAGGAGATTATATCTCTTAATTTCATAACTTATGTCTTACTTTCCAAGTACTTCTTTTGCCGAAGCAAGTATAATTTCAAGACCCTGCTTAATCTCCTCGTCGGAAATCGTAAGGGGAGGAAGAATCTTAACTACGGAGTCGCCTCTTCCTGCGCGCTCGATAATCATCTTCTTCTCAAAGCATTTGTCCGCAATCTTGTGAGCGATTTCTCCGCCGTTTTCAAGTCCGCCGAAATCAATGCCCCAGATAAGTCCGATACCGCGAAGAGTAATCTTGGAATCAAGGGGAAGAATGTTCTTTTCAACGAACTCGCGAACGATTTCGCCCTTTCTCCTGACATCTGCGTTCAAGTCGTGATTAACGTTATATTCAATCGCTTTTTTGGCAGCCACAAATGCCACCTGATTGCCGCGGAAGGTTCCGTTGTGCTCGGCGGGTTTCCAGATATCAAGTTCGTCTTTTATCAAAAGAAGGGACATGGGGAAGCCGTAGCCGCCGATGGACTTGCTGAGTGTAACCATATCGGGGTGAATTCCCGCTCTTTCGAAGGAGAAGAATGTACCTGTTCTGGAGCATCCTACCTGAATATCGTCCACTACCAGAAGAATGTCGTTGTCACGGCAGATTTTTTCAAGTCTCTGAAGCCATTCAACGCTGGCCACATAAATGCCGCCTTCTGCCTGAACGGTCTCAAGAATTACTGCCGCCGGCTTCTCTACGCCTGAATGGTCGTCAAGAAGAATGGTCTCGAGGTAATCAAGAGAATCAAGCTTGGTATGAAAACCGCTCTCGTAAGGGATAAAGGTTACGTTGTCAAGGGAAACACCTGCTCCGTCTCGGCTGGTTCTGTCAGTGGTAAGGGCAAGGCTTCCGAGGGTCATTCCGTGGAATGCTCCCATAAAGGCAACGATATTGGAACGTTTTTTGTTCTTACGGCAAAGCTTGAGAGCTGCCTCAACGGCATTGGTGCCGGTGGAGCCGCAGAACATAATTCTGTAGTTAAGCCCTCTCTTATCAAGAATCTGAGTCTTGAAGGTATCGATAAACTCAGCCTTGGCTTCGGTGTACATATCCATGGCATGAGTAATATTGTCCTGCATGAGGTAATCGATTACAGCACCTTTAATCTCATCATTGTTGTGGCCGTAGTTAAGAGCACCGCAGCCTGCCAGAAAATCAAGATATTTGTTGCCTTCTTCATCGTAAATGTAAGAGCCTTTTGCCTTGGTGAAAATAACGGGGTACTTTCTGCAATAAGATCTTACGCAGGATTCGTTTTCTTCAAAAATTGATTTATTCATAGCGTTTTCTCCGTTCATTAAGCTATTTCGGCAGGCTTTTTGGGGGCTTCGCCGTCATTGATAAAGAATACTTCGTACCAGATGAGGAAAGCGTAAATCGTATAAATCTTACGCTGATTGTGCCAGCGACCTGCTTTGTGTTCGTCAAGGATGTGTACGATTTGGTCTACGTCAAAGAATTCGCTTACCCAGGGTTTGGTAAACTGTTCTTTGACCTTTTCATACCACTTGTCTTCCTTGAGCCACTCTCTGAATGGAACCAGGAAGCCCAATTTCTTGCGCTTTGCCCATTCTTCTGGAATGGTTTTGTTGGCAGCCTTTCTGAAGGCATATTTGGTGATGTAATCGTGAATGATGTACTTAAGCGGTATCTCTTCGCTTACCTTGAAGACTTCTTTGTCCAGGAAAGGAACACGAAGTTCAAGGGAATTGGCCATGGTCATCTTGTCGGCTTTCAAAAGAATGTCGTAAGGAAGCCAGAGATGCATGTCGAGGTACATCTTCTTAAGAAGGTCGGGCTTGTCCTTAATCTCTTCAAAAATAGGATGGGTAATGTCCTGATAGAGCTTACCGCTTCTGTATTTGGGCTTAAGGATTGCGTCCGCTTCTTCGTTGTTCATTATAAAAGCCTGTCCGATGTAGGACTCTTCAAGAGTGGAGCCCGCACGGATAAGGAAGTGTCTGCCTTTGATGTTGGGCATCTTCTCGGCAACGCCCTTCATGAAACGTCTGAAGCCGAAAGGAAGCTTGTTGTAACGAGCGTACTCCGGAGGAGTCTCGTATTCGTAGTAACCGCCGAAGAGTTCGTCAGCACCTTCGCCGGAGAGCACAACCTTAACTTCCTTGGAAGCCATGTTAGCCAGGTAGTAAAGCGGCACAGCCGAAAGATTGGCATGGGGCTCGTCGGAATGGTACTGAACAGTGGGAAGAATGTCAAAGAACATATCCGCCGTAATATGCTTTCTGGAATGCTTCATGCCGAGAATCTCGCAAAGTGCGTGAGCATCTTCGGTCTCGTCGAAGTGGTCGCTCTTAAAGCCAACCGTAAATGCCTTGTCAACATTGGCATTGGCCACAATATAGCTTGAGTCAACACCGCTTGAAAGAAATGCGCCGACTTCCACGTCGCTTATCTTGTGATACTCGATGCTCTCCTTCATGATGCTGTTAATCTTGTCAACCGCCGTATCAAGGTCATCATCGTTGTTTCTGTATTCAATCTTAAAGTACTGACGGATGTTCATCTTTCCTTCTTTGTACATAAAGCAATGTCCGGGATTGAGCTTGTGAACATTTACAAAGAAAGAATCCGTGGGAACCGAGTACTGATACATGAGGTAGGTCTTTAAAGCATCGTTGTTTAACTCTTTCTTGAAAAGAGGATGCTTCAAAAATGCCTTAATCTCGGAGCCGTACTCAAACAGTTCGGGAGTATCGTAGTAGTAAAAAGGCTTGATACCGAAGGGATCTCTTGCGCCGAACAATTCTTTCGTCTTGTTGTTCCAGATGACAAAAGCAAACATTCCGCGGAGCTTGTCCACAATATTCTCGCCGTATTCTTCAAAACCGTGAATAATAACTTCCGTATCGGCATGAGTGGCAAAAGTGTGTCCCTTGGCTATGAGTTCTTCACGAAGCTCCTTGTAATTGTAAATCTCGCCGTTAAAGTTAATAACCAGAGAACGGTCCTCGTTGTAAAGAGGCTGGTCGCCCATGCTCAAGTCGATGATGCTTAAACGTCTGAAGCCCATGGCGATGGTGTCGTCTGTGTAAAAGCCTTCTCCGTCGGGTCCTCTGTGGGCGATGGTGTCGCTCATTCTTTTGATGATTATGTTTTTTCTGTCAATACTGAGGTTGTCGATAAAACCTGCGAATCCGCACATATTTTAGTCTCTTTTCTAAATGGTGTTGGTGTATTGTCTGTATTTTTTCTTGTAATTAATCGCTCTTAAAATCAGGTAGAACTTGTGCTTGAGAGAATGCTCGCCCTTGTATTTGAGCGGGTCGACTTTCTTGCCTCTGCGCCAGAGTTTAAGGGCTTCGTCCTTGTAGTCTTCGTTGTAAATGTGTTCCTTGATGACACTCTTGGGCACCATGGAAAGAAGGTACTCTCTGTCCACAAGTGCAAAAGAATTCTGCTTGTGTTCAAACACATCTTCCGTAAGGATTTCTATGAGATTATAACCGAGAGCCGCAAGATAGTAGCTTGAGCGGGCCTGTCTGGGGTTAATCTCCATTACCTTGAACTTGCCGTCGCGGCTGTCATATTTTAAGTCAAACTCGCAAAAGCCTGTATAGCCGATGGTCTCAAGGAAATTTTTAAGTCTGGCAACTACTTCCTGAGTGCCGCCGTATTGATTGTAGCCGTTTATGAGAACGGTACAGTTGCCGATGGCTGTGGGCGAGTGCTCCTGAAGGCCTATCTGCGCGAAGGTGGCCAGTTCAGCCTTTCCTTTGGAGTTACAGTAAAATACGCTGTCAAAAAGATTCGAGTCATCTCCGAGGATAAACTCCTGCACCAGAAGCGTACCCTTGTAGCCCGATGCCTTAACCTTGTCGATAAATGCCACGGCATTGTCGGGAGTGGTGGCTTTAAATACTTTGGGCTGTCCTTCAAAATGGTGCCTGTTGTACTCTATACCGTCTCCGGGCTTAATGATAAGCGGATAAACCATATCTACGGGTATAGGCTCCGTCTTGGTCACCGAGCAGTCGTAGTAGATGGTCTTGGCAAAATCAAGTCCGGAATCTGCGTAGGTCTTATAAAAGATTTCTTTGTCCAGGAAGCTGTCGGCAATTTCTAACTTAGGGCAGTTAAATACGTAGTAGGATGTAAGCGCCTCTGCATTTTCCAAAAGAAGGCGCACATAAATATCGTGGCAGGGAATCACCAGACTTCTGCCGAGGTCGAGGTGTGTCTTGCCGTAATCGATAAGGGCTTCTTTAAAGCCTTCCGAAGTCCTGAGTTCAGGGTAGTAATGTATGTTAACGATGGATGAAAACTCTGTGAAACGGATTCTCTCGGCTGCTATAAGGTCAGTCTTAACTCCGTACAGTTCATGAACGCAGCGGGCCATGTAATATGCATTTATATCCGATCCCAGTAAAACAATGTTGTGTTCCATAACTCTTAGTCCAATCTATATATATCTTCTGTCTATGTTCGTATTGATGCGTGTGAGTGTCTCGTAAGTGGTAGTACCGAGTGCCGAAGCTATACCGCGTATGGAAATGCCACCGCCCAATACCGTAACCTTGTCATGTTTGCTTACGGTATCATCAACGAGCACCTGACACATGCCCATGCCGACCTCTCCGATTATGGGGTATTTGCGACCGTTAATCATAACGTTTGTATTGCTCCTCCTACGCCCTATTCCGTCGCTGTAGCCAATATCGATTACCGCTATATATTCCGTTCCTGCAGCCCTGTGCAAAAGACCGTAGCCCACGTAGTCGCCGGCTTCGATTTTATTGACCTGAATGACCTCTGAATAAAGGGTAAAGGCTGTCTTCAAATCGTAGTGCTTAAGTTCTTTGGACGGCTCCACGTGATTAAGCTTGTTGCGCAGGTCTCTTCTCTTCCGGAGCAGGCGTCCCTTGAGGGAATTGTCGTAAGGATATACCGAAGTAAATCCGTACAAAGAAATTCCGAAGCGGGCTCCGTTGCAGTAGGAAGGTGTGTCGTGCAAAAGAATGGTCTGTGTCTTGTCTATATGTACCATGGGAATCTCGGTTAAGTCGATTCCTGCTGTAATGGTTTCAAAACGCTTTCTGTTGTCGGCATATTCCGTGTCAGTAAGACCGGATGTGTGGAAGTGGGAAAAAATGCCTTCCACCGTGAGATTGTCTGCCGCTTCGGCTTTCGCTATGTCTTCTTTTAACAAGCTTCCGTCGGTGTATCCGAGACGGTTCATGCCACAGTTAACTTTAAACTGAAGTTTAAGCTTCAAACCGCTTTTAAATATCTCTTCAAAAGTATCATGGTCGTTGACACATACCGAAATATTGCGGGCGGAACAATCCTCAAGAAAAGAAGGCGGAACCGGCTGAAGCAGGATTACCGGGTGTTCGGTGTCGAACCTGCGAACCTCCAACCCTTCGGAAATGCAGGATACCGCAAAAGCATTCATACCGCCCTTAACCAAAGCGGGAACGATTCCGTATCCGTGACCGTAGGCATTTCCCTTAATAACCGCAATGTTATATTTGTGGGGAAAGGTCTCGCTTAAGAGACGGGCATTATGTTCAATTGCTCCGTTATCAATTTCAACGTATGTGTTTCGATACATGGTTACCTCTTTATTCTCACATGTTACCATTTACGCCCGCAATCATAAAGCATATCGATTGCTTAATATATGACAAAAAATGCTTTCGTGTGAAAGCATTTTTTATCGTTCTATTTCAGTTTCTCTCTCAGATAGTCCATGGCGTATTCTAACTGGTTGTCTATCTTCTCGGTGGAGTAAAGCTCCGAATCGTATTCAAGCTCGATGTCGGGTGCGATACCTTCTCCGTGGATGCAGACGCCGTTGGGAGTGTAGTAGCGGCTGGTGGTAATCTTGATACCGCTGCCGTCGCTTAAGGGATAGATGGTCTGAACTATGCCCTTGCCGTAAGTGTTGGTGCCGATAACGGTTGCAAGACCGTAATCATGAAGCGCACCGGTCAGAAGTTCGGAAGCGCTGGCGGTGTAGCCGTTGGTTAGTACCACAAGAGGAATTTCAATTACACTCTTGCCCTTGCACTTGAACTCTTCGCGCTTGCCTGCTTTGTCTTCCGTGTATGTAATAATGCCCTTGGGAAGCATTCTTTCGCCGATTTTTAATACGGTGTCGAGGTTGCCGCCACCGTTGCTGCGAAGGTCAAGAATCATGGCCTTCATGCCCTGCGCGTTAAGGTCGTCATAGGCTTTATAGAACTGTTCGGTAGTAACATCGTCAAACTCGGTAATCTGCAGATAACCGATTCCGTCTTCCTTCATCTCGCTTTCTACAGTGGGAGATTCAACCTTACCGCGAGTTACTGTCACGTCAATGTAATCGGGTTCGTTCTCTCTGTAAATGGTAAGCTTGACGTTGGTATTCTCGGGACCTTTAATAAGGGCAACCGCTTCGTCAAGCTTGTAGCCGAAAAGGTTCTCATCGTCAACCGCGTAAACAATGTCCCCGTCCATAAGGCCTGCCCTGGATGCGGGAGAGTCCTTGAATATCTTGGTAAGAAGAGGGTATCCCGTCTCTTCATCCATCATTACGTAAGCGCCTATGCCGTAATATACGCCTTCGCTTGACATAAACATTTCTTCAAGTTCTTCGGCGGTGTAGTACTCGGCATATTTGTCGCCCAAAGAATCAATAATGGCTTTGTACATGTTTTCTTTCATGTCATCCGTATTGATGTCTTCTTCAAAATAAAACCTTTTGACTACGCTGTTATAAATCAGGTCCGCCTTCTCGGTAAATTCGCTGTCTATCAGACTTCCGTCCTTTTTCTTGGAGGAATCGGAACTTGTGGTGGTGCCGGTGACTTTGACGGAGGAAGTTACCTCACTCATCCGCTGTTCCACCAGTCTGGTTTCTTTTTCCAAAAGTATGATAAATAAAATGGTAAGCAGTGTTCCCGTTACGAAAACACCCGCCAAAATGCCGCCCCAGAAGGAGCGCTTTTTTTCTCTGGTTATTTCTTCCATGTCTTTAAGTCCTAACTGATTTAATATCCTAAATAAGGCCAGGGGCTTACATACGAACCGTTAAGTCTTACGCCGAAGTGTAAGTGGGGTCCGGTGGAGCGTCCCGTGGTTCCTACGTATGCGATTACGTCGCCTCTTGCAACAATGTCGTCTTTCTTGCAGTTGAGTTTGGACGAATGCATGTAAATGGTGTAAAGGCCGTCGCCGTGGCTTATCATGACGTAGTTGCCCATGGACCAGTTGTATTCCGCTGCAACCACAACACCGTCGTAAGCTGCAAGAATCTTGGAGCCCGAAGGTGCCGCCATATCGATACCCGAGTGATATGATGTGGAGCCGTTGATAGGGTCGGTTCTGTAGCCGAAATCGTCACTTATACGTGTATAAGCCGGTGCGGGCCAGGTGAACTTACCGCCGTCATAGCTGAGAACTATGCCGTTGGCTGCCGCGATGGCCTTTTGCTCCGCAAGGATGGCCGCTTCCAGAGCTTCGATAACACGGGTCTGCTCTTCGTATTCAGCTTCGTAATCGGATATCTGGTTTTCTTTGGCCTTTATGTCGCTGGTGTATTTGGCCAGCTGGCTTTCTTTTTCCTGAAGGAGTTCCTGCTGGGCCTGACGTTCCGCTTCTTCATTGAGCTTACACTGGTCGAGATAGGCTTTCTCGGCTTCGAGAGCCTGCTTGCAGAGTTCGGTCCACTCTCTGGCCGCTGTGTACTCGTCCATCATTTTGCGGTCGTAAGCTTCAATCTTCTCTATGTAGTCTGCCTTGGTAAGAAAGTCGGAAAAGCTCTTGGCGCTTAACATTATCTCAATGTAAAAAGAATCACCTTTTTTGTACATGAAACGAATACGCTGTTTCATGGCTTCGTACTGGGCATTTTCCTTCTCGATTGCCTCGTCGAGTTCAGCGCTTATTACGGTAATCTCTTCTTCTTTTTCGGCAATGAGTCCCTTGTATTCTTCAATCTTGGCGTCGATGGCCACTATTTCGGCATCGATTTTCTTAATGTAAGCGGCTACGTCGTTCTTAAGCCCCTCAAGTTCCTGCTTGAGAGCTTTGGCGTTTGCTATATTTTGTTTAAGCTGTTTTTTGGCTTCCTCGGACTGGGAAATCTGATTCTTCTTTTCCTTAATGCTTTCATTGGTAATGGAAGAAATGGAGGTTCCCGCATAGGCAGCCGGCGCGGCGGTATGGGCCAGAATGACGCATGCCAGAGCCACGCATAAAATGCGCCTTATTCTTTTCACTAAGTGCCTCCCATGATGACCGTACTAAACTCTTAAATGCTTTCTGACAGTAATGAAACTGCCAAAGAAACCTATGCCCACGCCGATAATGAGTGACACGGGTACAAGAGTCTTAAATATATCATCGATAGTAAGGAAATTTAACAACGACGAAAGAACTGAGAACTGTTCTTTAATAAAGTTCAGCGCTCTGTTGTATACAAAGTAAATGATTCCAAGAGGTATTGAAGCACCCACCAGACCGATTATGATACCCTCGATAACGAAGGGAGCACGTACAAAATAGTCTGTGGCGCCGATGTATTTCATGATGGAGATTTCTTCTTTTCTCACAGCGATACCAATGGTGACGGTGTTGCTGATAAGGAAAACGGAAACCGCAAGAAGAATCACGATAATACCTATGGAAATGTAGCCGATAAGTTTATTGGCATTGCTTAAAGTAAGGGCGGTAAGCTCGGAACGCTTGACTTCGCTTACGCCGGGAACGGACTCAAGGTAGGTTACGAGAGCGCTCTGCATGGATACGTCGTTTAAATAAACTTCGTAATTGGCCATGTCGGCGAGAGGATTCTCAAGGAAGCCGTCGCTGTATCCGTCCAGGTATTCTGTCTTGAAGGTTTCCCATGCATCGTCGGCGGATACAAAGTTAACCTTGGATACTTCCGCTCTTCTTTTGATCATGTTGCCGATTTCTTCGATTCTTGAATCCGTAATGTCTTCGTCAAAATAGACTACGATGCACACATCTTCTTCGGCGGTCTTAACAATATGCTGGAAATTGGCCAGCACGGAATAGAACAGGCCGAAGAGGAAGAGGCAGGCGCCGATGGTGGCTACGGATGCCAAAGAAAACAGCTTGTTACGGAAAATGTTCTTAATGCCCTGCCAAAGGGTGTAGAAAAACGTACTAATCTTCATCGTCGTATCCTCCCCTTTCGTGGTCACTTACCACTACGCCTTTTCTCAAGGTGATGACACGCTTCTGCATGGCATTGACTATATCTTTGTTGTGGGTAACCATAATGACGGTGGTACCCGCATTGTTAATCTCTTCAAGGAGCTTCATAATCTCCATGGAGTTATTGGGGTCTAAGTTACCTGTGGGCTCGTCCGCAAGAAGAATTGTGGGACGGTTAACCAAAGCTCTGGCAATGGCCACTCTCTGCTGTTCACCGCCGGAGAGTTTGCCGGGCTTGGCTTTGTATTTGCCCGCAAGGCCTACGGTTGCAAGAACCTTGGGCACGTTTTTACGAATCTGGCTGCCGGGTACCTCAACAATACGCTGGGCAAAAGCAACGTTCTCGTAAACATTTCTGTCTTTTAAAAGTCTGAAGTCCTGGAATACCACTCCCAGGTTTCTTCTGAATTTGGGAATCTTTCTGTGTTTAATCTTATTAAGATTGTAATTAAGCACGTAAAGATTGCCTTCCGTGGGGATAAGCTCTCTTAACAAAAGCTTGATAAAAGTGGACTTGCCGGAACCGCTGTCGCCTACCACGAATACGAACTCACCCTTTTTAATCCTGAGATTGACATTGCTGAGGGCGGGTACACCTGCCTGGTAGGACTTGGAGACATTCTCCATGACAATGACTTCGTCGTCCTCCATAAGTTTCTTTTTCTTCCTAGGGGATAAAGCCATAACCTATGCTCCTTGATATCAGTATTCTATGCTTTCCATATACTTCATGTACTTGACTACCATAAGGGCAATCTTAAATGTAATCGCATCCTCAAAGACTCTCAGATCGAGGCCCGTAAGCTTCTGGAGCTTATCGAGACGATATACGAGAGTATTTCTGTGAATAAACAGCTGTCTGGATGTCTCGGATACGTTTAAGCTGTTCTCAAAGAACTTCATAATAGTGGTAAGAGTTTCTTCATCGAATTCATCGGGACTCTTGCCGCCGAAAATTTCCTTGATGAACATTTTGCAAAGAGGAATGGGAAGCTGATAAATCAAACGTCCGATTCCAAGCTCCGAGTATGCCACAACATCTCTGTCGCCAAAGAAAATCTTTCCTACGTCGAGAGCCATCTTGGCTTCTTTGTAGGAACGGCTGACTTCCTTGATCTCTCCCACAGCGGTGCCGTAGGATACGTGTACGCCTTCGATTCCTTCTTTTTCAAGAACTGCGATAATGGCTCTTGCGGCTCTGTCAACTTCCTTGCTGAAGTCGGTATCCTCAAGCTCCTTGACCACGATAACGTTATTCTCGTCAACAGCGGTGATGAAGTCCTGATTGTTGGAGCCAAAGTGGGTGCGGATGCATTCAAGGACGTTATTGTCCTTTCTTTCGCCCGCTTCAATAATCATTGCTACGCGCTTAACGTCGGTGGCAATGTGAAGCTTTTTGGCTCTGCTGTAGATATCAACCAAAAGAAGATTGTCAAGAAGAAGGTTCTTGATGAAGTTGTCCTTGTCAAAGCGCTCTTTGTAGGCAACAATAAGACTCTGAATCTGGAAGGCTACCATTTTGCCTATCATGTAAACATCTTCGCCGGTACCGCAGGCAATAAGGATGTACTCCACCTGCTGCTCGTCGTAAATCTTAAAATACTGATATCCCTGAATCTCCTGGGAATCCGCAGGTCCCAGCGCAAACTCTCTTGCCGCCTTGGAAACCGTTCCGGCATGACCGGTGGTGGAAACCACGTCCTTTCCTTCAGTATCCACGACGCTCAGTTCAACTCTTGAAATGCCTTTAAGCCCGTCAATAGTAGTCTGTAATATCTGATTAGATATCATGATTCCCTCCAAAAGAATGTTTCTGATTAGACATTTTTCACAACGTAAATTTTGGTAATAGTTCGTGAAAAAACATATTTACGGTATCATTTTATTATATTTTACTTAAAAAGCCAACCCCGAAATGTGTATTTTTTATGCATTTTTTTGTTTTTCCGTGTTTTAAAGCGCAAAAAAATCCCTAAAAAATAACCAAAGAAGGAGTATTAAAAAACTTTTTAAAAAAATACTTGATTTTTGAAAAACTATCCCCTATAATAACGTAGTGCAATCGCGAAAGCGGTTTGTCAATAACCTTTGGGGTATCGCCAAACGGTAAGGCAACGGACTCTGACTCCGTCATTTCAAGGTTCGAATCCTTGTACCCCAGCTTACGACCCTCGGTATGATTACCGGGGGTTTTATTTTCGCCAAAGCTCACGTTGTGTTTTAACTTGTCTTTGGTATAATTTAACTTGGAACGGAATTACCGGAAAGGCCCAATTATGTTTAATCTTGCAAAAAAACAAACCTTATATGTTGAGAAACTCGTAGAATTCGGTGCTTACCTCGTGCCCGCAGAATTAAAGGACAAAAAAGTGCCCGCAGCCAATGAGCACGTACTTCTCCCCAAGAAGCAGGTGCCTGCAGGCGCCAAACGCGGAGATGAAATCGAAGTATTTCTTTATCTTGACTCTGCCGACAGACTCATAGCCACCACCACCCTTCCCAAGTTAAGCCTTGGCGAAGTAGGCAGGCTTACCGTCAAGGACGTGACCAAAATCGGCGCGTTTTTGGACTGGGGGCTTGAGAAAGATCTTCTTTTGCCCTTCAAGGAACAGACCAAAAAGGCCGAAGTCGGTGATGAATTGCTGGTAGCGATATACCTTGATAAATCGGGACGCATCTGCTCCACCATGAACGTATATCCCTATCTTTCCACCACCGATATGTATAAAAAGAACGACCGCGTCACCGGTACCGTATATCAGACCAGCGACAATTTCGGCGTGTTTGTGGCCATTGACGACAAATATCAGGGACTTATTCCCAAGCGTGAAGTCTATGGCAAATGTGAAATCGGAAGCAGAATAGAGGCCCGCGTGATTAACGTTCGTGAAGACGGCAAGATTGATTTAAGCATCCGCGAAAAATCCCACGTCCAGGCAGAAGCAGATTCACAGAAGATTTTAGAGCTCATAAAGTCTTACGACGGAGTTCTTCCTTTTACTGAGAAAGCCTCTCCCGAGGTTATTACCCGCGAGACCGGCATGAGCAAGAACGAATTCAAAAAGGCAGTCGGACACCTTTACAAGAACAGGCTTATTGAAATTTCGTCAGACGGAAAAATAAAACTTATATAACAGTCCATAGAAAGAAATTAAGCAGGGTAGGGTGCCCTGCTTAACTTTTGGCTCTCAAAGGGTGTTTCAAGCCAAATTTGTATAGTAATAATAATGAAAAAAGGGATATCTTGGTGAAAGCGTCGCGCATATCCGATAAGCGGATATGTGGCATGGGAAAAATACTATTGGGTTTTTTATCTCGCCTTCACACTAATATCTTATCCCCCAAAATACCGTTTGAGAACTAAGTAAATGGAAACATTTCTTAAGATTTTCAAAAATTTAGACCCGGACGAATTATTCCGTCCGGGTCTTTTTTACTGATTTATGCGTAAAAATCAATGTTTGAACCGATATTTGGGTTAACGCTTCTTTCCATGGCCGACTTGTCAATCATCTTAACAATTCCCTCTCCCATGGTTTCATTGGCATCCATTGCCTTGCTGAGTAAAGCGGTTCCTACTTCGGTTTGTGTATTTATCTGTGAAATTGCCATCGACAATCCTGAAATGTTCATAGTATGACCTCCTGTCTGAGTGAGTATGAACATTATACGAAAGGATTATTATTGAGCAATTAACAGTTTAAAGTCCGAGCTTTTTGGAGATTACTTCAACGGTCTTGTCAAGGCATCCCTTCTCGAAAGGAACTCTCAAACCTGCCTGAGGAAGCATCTTTGAGTAAAAGTCGCTTGCGGAAAGCTTGCAAAGCTTTAAGTAGCTCTCCCATGCTGCCTTGTAATCCTCATCCATCCATGCTTTGTACTCAAGAGCAACGGTCTGGGCAAGGCAGTAATCAATGTAGTAGAAAGGCGATGCATAGATATGGGGCTGTCTCTGCCACCAACCGCCGTTTCCGTAGAATTCGTTGTCCGCAAAGTCCAAAGAAGGTCTGTATTCTTTTTCAAGCTTCAGCCATTCGGCACGCCTCTCTTCGGGCGTAAGGTCGGGATTCTCATAAACGATGTGCTGGAATTCGTCAACCATACAGCCGTAAGGAATAAAGGTGATGGCGCCTTCAAGGTGAGAAAGAAGGTAATCGTCACATCTGTCGCCAAAGAAATCCTTCATCCAGGGCTCTGTAAAGAACTCCATGGACATGGAATGAATCTCTGCCGTCTCCATGCCGATTTCGTTAAGTTCAGGATAGTTCTTGCGGGTAACGTATCCCTGGAAAGCGTGTCCGGCCTCGTGGGTGATAACCTCTACGTCATGCTGGGTACCGTTGAAATTGGCAAAGATAAAAGGAGCGTAATCGTACTCGGGAAGGCTGGTCATGTAACCGCCTGCACGTTTGGTCTTTCTGCCGAGCACGTCAAAAAGTTCATTCTCCGTCATAAAGTCAAAGAATTCCTTGGTCTCGGGAGAAAGTTCCGCGTACATCTTCTGACCCGCGGCAAGAATCTCTTCGGGAGTGCCTGTAGGTCTGGGATCGCCATCCTTAAAGTTAATGGGGTCGTAGTAATAAAGATGGTCAAGACCCAGTCTTTCGCGACGTCTTTCATTAATCTTGGTGGCAAGGGGAACGATTTTCTTTTTAACTTCTTCTCTGAAAATCTTAACCTCTTCGGGGCCGTAATCGTTACGTCCCATGCGGTCGTAGCCGAGAGCCGTATAGGTGTCGTGGCCCAAAAGTCTGGCCTGAGCGGTACGGTTCTTAACGAGCTTGTCGTAAATATCGTCAAGCTTGTCCTGGATGGAAAGAAGGAAGCCCGTGGTCTTGGCATAGGCTTTCTTACGAACCTCACGATCCTTGTCGGTGGTATATTTGGTCATAAGGGAAAGGTTTAATTCCTCACCTTCCCAGTCAATCTTGGCAGAAGCAATAAGCTTGCTGTACTCGGTTCTCAGCGCATTCTCTTCCTGCATAAGAGGAACCATCTCGGGGGTAAAAGAACGCATCTCGAGTTCCATATTCTTAAAGGTTACGGGGCCGTACTTCTCAACGAGGAAGTCCCTGTAGGGGCATTCAAAGAATGCTTTTTTGTAAGCAACGTTAACCTCAGCAAGAGTGGGGCCCATCTCATCGTAATAAGCCTGTTCCTCTTCATAGAACTTGTCGGATGTGTCTATGTCATGTCTGATGTGACAAATGGTACGCATGGTAGAAAGATGCGCATAAGCTTTTGTCACCTTTTCATTTATCTCAAAGGCTTCCTCGCCGCTTTTGGCATTCTTCATCTCTTCGGTAAACTTAATCATTTCTGATTTAAGCGCCTCAAAATCAGCCCGTTCGTAGGGCATCTGTGAAAATTTCATATCTCCTCCTAATCTTTATCTGTACACATTCTCTTTATATGCAAACACATGCAATGACATGTTAGCAAAAAAACACCCTGAAGGAAATACCTTCAGGGTGCATTTTATACTTTTTTTATCAAGCTTTGCCGTCGGAACCAAGAACGTTAACGATCTTGTGAGCAACCATATCCTTAACAGCCTGACGAGCGGGCTTTAAGTACTGTCTGGGATCGAAGTGATCGG
>CAMNCH010000051.1 GCA_946534145.1 uncultured Lachnospiraceae bacterium | reverse complement strand
ACGTTTTCCTCGGGAATCTCTGTTGTTTCCGCTATTTTCTCACAGCTGACGTAAGTGGTTTCATCCATACCCGTAAGGTCGTAAATTGCAAAGAACACGCTTAACACCCACCTGTCGGCAAAGCATTTAAGAACCTTGCTAAGTTTCGGAATATCACCGTCCATAAAGAGCCTCCTGCTGCCGGAAAAGAAAACGCTTCCGCCTCGCATGGAAGTTCTTATCTTGGGTTCTGAAATCACGGAAATACCCCACTCGTCGTTTACGGCATGCTCGATGGTTTCGTCTGAATCCATCTTGGGCGGCAAGCCGGAGGCACCTTTTTTGCTCTCTTCAATGCACATAACGGCATGGAGTGCCTTGGCGATTTTTAAGATTTCTCCGTACTTGTCGGAGTCCTTCTTTTTATCAAGTTCATTCTTAATATGCACTATCAGATCGTCTTCGGCACCGGTTTCGTCCACGCCAAGAAGTTCTCCTACGGATATGCTGTAGAAGCGGGCTATTTCCGGAATCAGCTCAATATCCGGGCAGCACTGTCCCGACTCCCATTTGCTTACGGCCTGATTGGTAATGCCCAGTTCTTTTGCAAGATTTTCCTGGGTAATACCCTTGTTCTTTCTAAGATACAACAATCTTTCTCCTAAATTGGCTGCGTTCATATTGTTCCTCCTTATTTGCGATAATCAGGCCTGCTATGCTGTAATTGTATAAAGGATTTCAGACGTATTCAATAACGCATTGGTTTATGCTTTTTATTATATCATCCAACCCACGGTTGGAAAAAGAACAATTTCAATGAAAGGCTTACAGTATAAGGCTTTTTTGTGTAGCGACGAGCCATGCGGCTGCTGTGCTCGAACAAGCAGACATACGGCGACCGCATACAATCACCGAAATTCATCGTTAAGGATTCCGGTGATTGACTTTTGACAGTCTCGGTTATAAACTATTAAAGATAATTTGCATCACAAGAGGTGTTTAAATGGAAAGAATTTACATTGAAAATGTTAAAGACTACGCTGACCGCGAAGTTTCCCTTGCAGGTTTCGTAGACAATTACCGTGACGGTAAGGCTATGGCCTTCATGGTACTTAAAGACATCACCGGCAGAGTTCAGGTTACCATTGAGAAGGAACTTCACCCCGACTGGGAAGAAACCCTCTCTCAGATTACTCCCGACTCCGTAGTAAGAGTTACCGGTAAAGTTCAGTTAAGCGATTTCGTTAAGCTTAACGGAGTAGAGATTATCCCTTCTGCGATTAAGATTGAATCCATTGCCGCTGCTCTTCCCATCGCACGCGAGTACATTCCCGCTACCAAGAAAAAGGCAGCTGTTGAGCGCTCTTCCATCGATCAGCGCATCGAATACCGCTGGGTAGACCTTCGTACCGACAAGAACCAGCTTATGTTCAAGGCTCAGACCGCTCTTACCGCAGCTTTAAGAGAGTTTGCTCTCGACAGAGACTTCATCGAAGTTCACACTCCCAAGCTTATTGCAGCAGCTTCCGAGTCAGGTGCTGACGTATTCAGACTGGACTACTTCCCCAGCTACAATTTACCCAATGCTTACCTTGCACAGAGCCCTCAGTTCTACAAGCAGATGGCTATGGCCGCAGGCTTTGAGAAGTACTTTGAAATCGGACCCGTATTCAGAGCCGAGAAGTCCTTTACCAGCAAGCACGCAACAGAATTTACCTGTTTCGATATCGAATTCAGCTACATCAATTCTTATGAAGACGTAATGACCATGGAAGAAAACCTCATCACTTACGCTCTTAAGAAGGTTAAGGACAAATACGGCGACAAGATTAAGGAGCTTTTCTCCACCGAGGAATTTGATGCGGAAATCATCGTTCCCACCACTCCTTTCCCTCGTGTTAAACTTGCAGACCTTTACGATGCATTGGAGAAAGAATACGGCTATACCGTTCCCGATTCCGAGAAGGGCGACCTTACCACAGATGCAGAGCGTCTTTCCTATCAGTGGGTTAAGAAGCACTACGGTCACGAGTTCTTGTTTATCACCGATTACAGTGCCGAGAAGCGTGCTTTCTACCACATGCGCGATGAGAATGGTGTTCCCCAGGGTTACGACCTTATCTGGCGCGGCGTAGAGATTACCACAGGTGCTCAGCGTGAACACAGATATGACATATTAAAGGCTCAGGCCGATGAAAAAGGTCTTGGCGAGGACGTTAAGTTCTACCTTGAGTTCTTCAAATATGGCTGTCCTCCTCACGGTGGTTTCGGTCTTGGTATCGACCGTCTCACCATGCTTATGCTTGGTCTTCCCATTAAGGAGGCTATGTTCTTATTCAGAGGTCCTTCACACCTCACACCTTAATTACCGGCATTAAAAAAGCGGGCTGCAGTGATATGCAACCCGCTTTCTTTTTACTTATTTACCGGCCGTTGAATTCGGCTTCTCTTTTTTCTCTGTCTTGGAGTACAGAAACAAATCTCTCTTGGTATCCACTCTGAAGCTCTTGTCTCTGGTGTAATCTGCCGCAGATTCACTCTTGTGAACCGAGGTCAGCTGGCCCTTTAATATCATCATTCTGATAAAGCCTACAATAAGTGCTATAACAAGAGATGCGATAATAATGGTCTTATAATTGACTGCCGCAATTTTCTCGCCGAAAGAAGCAAGAACAACTATGTTTAACAATACGCTCATACTGCACCCCCTACTTGATTAAGCCAAACAGGAACATAACCAGGAAGGAAATCACAAAGGTTATACCTGTGGTCATAAAGAAATTTTTCCACATAAGACTCTTATCACAGGGAAGGTTGCCCACAAACTTGCCGGTCTGACCGTTCATGGCAAAAACAAACTTCTGACCGTTCCAGGTGGTATTAAGAATCCATACCGGGTACAAAGCATATTTGGCAACACCGTTCTTAAGATTAAGGGTACTGTTCTCGGTCTCGACAGTGTCGTAGCCCTGTACAGTCTCCCTGAAGGCACGCTCTGTAGCCACTCTCACACGCTCGTTGGCACGTGATACGGAGGTTTCCGCATTCACATCATATTTGTCGGCCATATAGCCTGCAAGATACCCTGTATTGAAGGTGGTGGCTTCACTGAACTTAAAGGGCTCAAGGGATTCCATAAGGGTGTCATCCATCTTGGTGGAGCCATCTACCGGAACCTTATCAAAAGAAATCGCACCGGTTCTCAATACGCTGAAGGTGTCTGTTCTTTCGTATTTGTACTTGGAATCCTCCCAGGTGGATTTCTTAGTGGCTTTGTATCTGATGCGTGCGTCCACATCGGTGTCAAAGAGCCAGTAAGGAACATAAATGCCTTTAATCTCTTCAAGGTGATTGTCTGACATAAAGGCTCTGGGAAGAAGCTTTTTGCCTTTAAGATGCTTGTTGAATTTTTCCTTGGCAGCTTCTTTGTCCAGCTTAAAAGGAATGACGTAGTCGGGCTTTAAAAGTCCCGCAAACTGATTCTGCAATACTATGGGATTGCCGCAATAAGGACAGGAAGAGGCAGCCATATTGGCATCGCCTATAATCTCGCCGCCGCAGGAATGACACACATAGTGCTTCATGGAATCGGTCTCACCAGCCGACCATTCGGTTCCTGCAGAAGTCTCCCAGTTAAAGTTACTGTTAACATCGTCTTTAATGTCCTCACCGTAAGCCTTGAGAGCATCCATCTCGAACTCAGTCTCGCAAAACGGACATTTCATCTTCTGGACTGTCGAATTAAACTCAATGGCTCCGCCGCAACAGGGACATTTGTATTCTTGTAAGTCTGACATAATAATCCCCCTATACTTATTAAAGGTCGGGATGGATTAACCACCCCGACCTTACAATTACTGTCTGTCTTCGTCATTAAAAGGATCGCCGCACTGAGGACAGAACTTCGGAGGGTTGTGAGGGTCTGAAGGAACCCAGCCGCACTTATTGCATTTATAAGTGGGAGCTCCGTCGGGCTTTCTGGTACCGCAGTTGGTACAGAAGTTACCCTGGTTAACCGCACCGCAGGAACATGTCCAGCCGGTAGCCTGCTGAGAGCCTGCAGCAAAGAGGCTTGCTACATTGGCGCCGCCCATGTTCTGAGCCATGTTAACGCCTACAAAGCCGTTCATTGCACCGTTAGGATTCTTGGCTGCATCCTTCATAGCGTCTGCCTGAGCGGAAACAAGTGTAGCAGCTGCCATGTTGGGATTCATGTTGATAGCGTTCTTCTGAGCTGTCTTGATAATCTCCGCATCTTCGTCGGGAAGAGTTACGGAACCGAGAGCTACGCTCACTACGCTGAGTCCTCTTAACTCGCTCCACTTAGCGGAAAGTTCTTTCTTCATAGCTTCAGCGAGGTCGCCGTTGTGAGCGATAATCTCGTTGGGGCGAAGGCCCATGCCCGAAAGAGTTGCCAAAGCGGGCTGTAAAGCTGCGATAAACTCTGTCTTAAGAGTATTGTCAAGCTCATCTCTTCTGTAATCGTGAGAAACGTTACCGCAAACGTTGGTGTAGAAAAGAAGGGGATCGGTAATCTTGTAGGAATATACGCCGGAGCATCTTAATGCAACGTCGATATCAAGACCGATTTTATTGTCTACAACTCTGAAGGGAACAGGATTGGGTGTTCCGAACTTGTTGTCGATAAGTTCCTTGGTGTTAAAATAATAAATTCTCTGATCCTTGCCGGTATCTCCTCCGTAGGTAAAACGCTTACCGATCTGCTTGAAGGTAGCGATAATGCTCTCACCGAGCTTACCTGCAAAAATAGAAGGCTCTGTAGAAGTATCGTAAGTAAATTCACCGGGCTCTGCACAAACCTCAACAATCTTACCCTGCTCAACGATAATCATACACTGTCCGTCCGCAACAGCTATTCCGGAACCGTTTGAAATAATGTTATCATTGCCGTTGTTGTTACCCTTTGTGCGCTTAATGCCCTTGGTAACCATAACATTCTTGTCAATTGCCTCACAGTAAAAGAACTCTTTCCACTGATCTGCAAGTACTCCACCGGCCGCACCGGCAATTGCTCTGATCAATCCCATAAAAATATCTCCTTTCAATTATCGAAACGGCTGTCGCCGTAAGATACGGTGTCATCTAGTAAAAAGAATAATTCTTCCATCTGACCCACATATATAGTATACATACAACTTGCTTATAAGTCTAACAAATATTTTATAAAAATTTGCTATCCAAACGTATAGTTTTTACTAAATACACTTGCTATTTTTCTTTTGTCACCCTTTTAGAAGCCGGGCACGATAAGTTTTTGTTCAACTGCGTCAATTGCTAACTGGTAGCGGTTGGAATAGCCCGCTTTCTGGAGCATATTGTTAATGTGAAACTTAACGGTGTTCTCGCTCATGCAGAGTTCCTTGGCTATGTCTTTGTTGAGCTTGCCGTTACAAAGTTCCCTTAAAACCTTCATCTCCATGGGTGTAAACTCTACGCTCTTGGCAAGACCCACGGAAACTGTGGGTGTGGTATCCGGAAAAACGTGCTCGCCGCGCATGGTACGGTTCATAACATCCAAAAGTCCCAGTTCACCCACTTCTTTGTACCAGAAGCTTTCACAGCCCGCATCATGAGCCTTTTCCAGGAAGGATTCTTCGGGAAGGCTGGTGGATATTATTATTTTAATGTCGGGGAACTCTTTTTTTATCTCTCTTGCGGCCTCGAGACCGTTCTCTCTGTCCTTGGTATAAACGTCCATGAGAATAAGGTCTACAGGGCTTCTCATACAGAAAGGAAGGGCCGCCTTGGCATTCTCAAGGGAACCCGCAAGGGTGTACTCCCCGCTTCCTTCGATTATGGATTCAAAAAGAGTTCTGACGGTAACGGAATCATCGACTATCAATACTCTTGTCATTTGTCTGCCTCCCTGAAATAAATTTCAAGCACCACGCCTGTTCCAACGGTAACCTTCATGCTGCCGCCCTGTTCCTCTACCTCACGTCTGATGGACTTTAAGCCGCCGCCTTCGGTAACTGCATCCGTGCGGGCTTTTCCGTCATCGTATATTCTGACAAAATAGCCGTTCTGCTCTCTGTTGCTCTCTACCGTAATGCTGTTGGCATAAGCATGGCGGATTGAGTTGTACATGGCCTCGCGCACGGCTCTTATGGCTGTTTCGTTGTTGACCGGGAATTCGCCGGATATCATAAGCTCGATTCCAAGGGTCTCCGCCTGGCTGTAAAGAGCGGATAAGTTACCTTCCTGTTTCTGCTCAACTTCCAGACGATTGTTCTCAAAAGCTTTGATGGTCTTCTCCCACAGTCCGAGAATTCCCTCTCTGTCAGGTTCGCCAAAGTCTGCTACATTGCCTCTTAAAACCTGTCTTGAGCGAAGTATTGCATTGCCGAGCCGGTCATGAATATGAACCTTGTAAGCCAGAAGTTCTTCGTCATTGCCGGTGGTAGAAATATTGTTAAGGACTTCGCTTAACCGTCCCTGAACGTTAGACAGTTCCTTAATCTCTTCCTCTATGTCCACACGCTTATTGTACAAATCCGTTACGTCACGGGCCACGATTTCAAGGTATCGCTTGTCGGAATCCGAAAGAATGGAGCGCTCAAAGTTCCACACCGTTCCGTCATTTAAGAGAAATGCCGGCCATGACGTAAAGTCTATTCTTTTGGCCTTGTCGTTTTCGTTAAAAGAAATAATCTGTCGCCAGAACTCAGACGCATTATAAACTCTTGCATCCGTAAAAATTTTGGAAAGCTGCCACATCTTGTGATTGGTCAGCACTACGGTTCCGTCCCACTCGGAGTACAAAAGTCCGCAGTTCACGTTATTGAGGGCATCCGCAACCGAGTTGAGGCTTATGGTATGCCGCCTTACGTACCGCTCCCTCTCCACTATGAATATGCACGCCGCATCCTGCAAAAGAAGGGTAAACAGATGCACGAAAATCGGAGCGTTGTACCAGGCCTGCGTAAAGCGGTCGAGCTGATCGAAAGTGCCGTATTTAACCTGATAGCATATGACCAGTTCATAAAGGGTATAGCATACGAAAATAGGTGCAAAGAACATGGGGAATAGGCTCCTCATTCTGAGCCACCTGACCGCAGAAGCTCCCGACAGCATCAAAACCGTAAAATAGGCCGAAGCCATTATAATCTCATACTTCATGACCAGGCCCCCCTTCCGCGTACAAGAGCGGACACAGTCATGTCTCCGTCTCCCTTTTCAATGTTGATGATTACGTCCTCGGGGAAGAGTTTTTCGTCTATTTCAAACTCCTGCCTGATACATTCGTTGTCCACGCTTACAGTAAGGGAATAGTCCCCGCCAAAGCCCGTAAGTATGGCATTTACCAGAGTTGCGCCCTCAAGAGTTGCCTCTATCACCGTTTCCAGGGTCTCATATATTGAAAGAGCCGCCGTATTGCTCATATCTTCCACGTTGTTAAAAAGAAAGCCACCGTCCACGCCGCCTTCTTTTAAGTTGTCAAAGGTCTCCTTAAAGCATAGCTTAAGCTCACCCGAGTAGTCCGAAAGACCGGTCTCGGTAAGAATAATAAGGTTGCTCTTACGCTTAATGAACACGCCTATAATGTCTATAAGATACAGCTTTTTGAGAAATGCCTCGCCGGACAGTCCTTTGGCCTCGTCTATGAGGCTTTCAAGGAGGGTAACCTTCTCCTGAACCTTGGAAAAGGTAAGGTCGTAAAGGCGGTTTTTCTCGGCCGCGTTCTTTTGCCGCTTCTCTATCTCGATGCTGGCGCGCAAGGAATCGGTAACGTCGCGGATATAGCTCTGGGTCTCAAACAGACGGGACATAAGTCGGTTAATCTCCTTAATGTCTCTCTCCGTTACCACAAAGCCGCCGCGGATGGGTGCCATAACAAGTTCCGTATCCCTGTCTACCTTGTAGAGTCTGGTCTTTCTCAGTACTTCAAACTCGGTCTTAAGCACCGGTCTTGCCTCAAAAGAACGATACATGATATTGCCCTTGATATCCGTAATCTGGGCCCGCACGGTGGAATGGTTGAAGCACCACTCGTAATCTCTGTTGGTGGGCACCACACCGGTGAAAATAAGAGCCTCCCACGTACCCACGGTACCAAGGCACATGGCAATCGTATAGTCCATAATATCCTTAACAAACTGTGTGGCGGGTATAAAATACATAATGCAGTATGTAATGGTCAAAAGCATGCACAAAAGCGGCAACACAAGCTTCCTAAAGGAGTTTTTGTTCTGCCTGAGTCCCGGCATGAACAATACCGAGCCGAAAGAAAGGGCAAGCACCCACGCAGCCACCATATAGTAGCCGTAAGTATGGGTCTCGGCACCCGTAACCGGGTCTATTTTAAACACAAAATTATGAAGTTCGTTGGTAAGAACCATCACTGCCAACAGAAAAGAAACAAGACGCACCGCAAAACACCGCCTCTTGTGGGAAGCAATGTTTTCGTTGCGCAGATGATCGACTATTACAAAAGCAAAATAAGCTGTGAAAATCTGGGGAACATAGTAGCAGTACCATAAATATCTTACGGCCAGTGCGGTGGTAACCACGTCGAATTTAACAATACGCATAAATATCCACATGACCAGCAAAACATCGATGTATAAAAGGCTGTCCCGAATCACGGAATCAACGACTCTGATACGAATGGAGATTCCCCAATATACCAGTGTTCCCAGCATAATGGAGAAAGAAAGAACGTTCATAATACCCTCAAGAAGTCCTCTTTGCCAGGATATCTTGCTGAGTATCAAGGCTAGTGACACTAAGGATACTATGACGATTGTAGTTTTCCCGACCCTCATTCTGTACTCTTTCATAACGATTTTATTATATACAAAATATGGGCAAAAGAAAAGCCACTTGCTCATGCAAATGGCTCTAAATCAATTACTTTCCGAATTTCTTTACGAAATTTACAAACTCATCCACGGAAACGGGTTTGGAATAATGATAACCCTGGGCCGCGTCACCGTCGATATTCAAAGCTTTCTTGACGCTTTCGCCGGATTCCACGCCTTCCACGATAATCTTGGCGTTTAAGTTGTGAATCATGCCCGCCATGGCGTTTACGATTACTCCGCTCTTTTCGTCTGACTGATTCTCCTTCATGAAGTCCATATCAAGCTTGACCACGTCAAAGGGAAGCTCCATAAGTGCGTTCAAAGAAGAATAGCCGCTTCCGAAGTCGTCAATCTCCACCACGAAGCCCCGCTCTCTTAAACCGTCCATCATGTTTATGAGGGTCTCTCTGTCGCCTATGCAGGCGCTTTCCGTAACCTCTATATGAAGCTTGTCGGGAGAAATTCCGTACTTTTTAATGATTCTCTCAAATTCCGCCACCACATCAAGACTCATAACGTCTACACGTGATACATTGACGGATATGGGGCCGTCGTAAGAGCCTTCTTCCTCAAAACGCTTTAAAGTCTCGGCTGCTTTTTCCCATACATACAGGTCAACCTTCGATACAAAACCGTTGTCCTCAAACAAAGGAATAAACTCACCCGGCGGAATCTTGCCAAGGGTAGGATGCTTCCAGCGTACCAAAGCCTCAGCACCCGAAACCCTGTTGTTCTTTAAATCAACCTGAGGCTGAAGCTCAATATAGAACTCTTCTTTCTCGATGGCTTCGTGCATCTCGGCAATAAGGGTCTGGGTTCTTCTTTGCTCCATTGCCATGGCATTTGAATACTCAAGCACTGAGTTTGATACATTCTTTTTACACTCGGCCAAAGCAAGAAGCGCTATCTCATAGTAATATTCCACAGGCTTGGTCATATCCGTCATTACCACAAATCCGTGGCAAAGATTGACATTAACCGCCATCTCGTCTTCAAGAGGAATCTGAATGTGGCTTAATTCGTTAACCACCCTGTCGAGGGAGTCAAAAGGAAGAATACAGGTAAACTTGCCTTCCGCGGTTCTTCCGTAGAGCATGGGGAAGCTGTAGGAGTACTCGGTAAAGTGCCTTGCAATTTCTTTTAACACTCTGTCGCCGGCTCTGGTGCCGTAGAGTCCGTTAATACCCTTGAAATCACGGATACCGCTTACCATTACGGCATAGCCTCCGTCAATCTTATGCTCCTCGATGAATTTCTCCGCATTTTCCATGAAGCCCGCTCTGTTGTAGCAGTTGGTCAGGGAATCGATGGTAGCCACCTTGTGCTCTCTCTCAAGGCGCCTTAAACTCTCGGTTACATCGTAGAAAATAAAGGTGCTGCCCACATACAGGTTCTTGCTGTCGTATTCGGGTTTGTATACCACTTCATAAGTGCTGTCGTTTATGGTCTTTATGGTGCGCCCCGTGTCTTCGTCAAGTTTAAGCGCCGCCATAAGTTTGTCCTTATTGTTTATTACATCTTCTTTAAACAGGTTTTTGGCCTTAGTATTAATCTTTAAAATGCTTCCCTTATTATCATAAATAATGGTGGCATCGGACATGTTCTCGTCAACATATGTCTGAAGATTTTTTAAGAGTCTGAAAGGCTGGTAGTCAAAGGTGGTAAGGCTTAACGATACCGCCGCAACACCCATAAACAACTTGGACAAATCCACAACCGTATATTCGTCATATATGAATATGAGTATAAAGAATATGGTAAGAATGCAAACGATTCCCACTATCTCATATCTTAATCTGTAAAATCTTGAATTATCTATGATTCCCTTGCATAAAAGCGCCATAACAATAATAGCCATGGACATTCCCACTACCATGTGCACGGCAAAGAAAGCCTTCGGTTCCACGAGAGCCACATTGTTAAAATTGCCTTCTCTTATTGCGTAGGAAAAAGAAAGATGATTGATGGGGCTTGTCATCAGTGCAGCCGAGTCAATACAGCACAGCACTATAAAGAAGGTCCTTATGAATCCGCCGCGCTTTCTGCCTATGAATTCACAGGTAAACTCCATCATAAAGAAAAGCATCCAGTCATATGCCGCATGAGTGGTGCTTACGGCAAAAAACATGACACTGCCGCTGTTGCTGTGATAATTGACTGCATAAGCAACAACCGATAAAAGCATCATTATTAGAACCCTGCTTAACAATTTTCCAAGCAGAGTTCTCTTTTGAATACTTCTTACTATGAAAATTATGCATAAAACGGCGGAAAGAATAAGACCGACGTTCAAGAAAATACGCTCCATACAGTTCCTCTTGGCTACTATTCTGTGAACAGTATATGGAACTTTCATTATCCTCTTATTAACGAGGGATGGCGCTATTCCTTCTTTTCTCTGGGTTTCTTGCCAAGTCCCGCGGTTTTTGAAACGGGAAGCGAGAAGGCAATACCCTGACCGGCACTGTCAAGCCCCGCCTTTTGATAAATGGCATGGAGAACATTGTCCTTTATTCTGGCAGGTACCAGCAGCAATACCGCATCTTTGTCGGGCTGAATGGTAATCTGGAAAATGGCTTCAGCCTCTTTATTGGCCGTTCCTCTGGCATGAATTACCGTGCCGCCGGTGGCGCCTTCGCTCCTGGCCGCATCCATTACAAGATCCGAGTATCCCGCATTCACTATGCAAACTACCATTTCATATTTAGCATCACTCATAGACTGTCTCCGTTTTATTTAAACTGCATTCTGTTGTCACTTAAAAAGTTAAAGACCGAGGCTCCGATTACGCTGGAAAAAGGAACCGTAAAGGCTATGCCCATTCCCTCTCGTATGGATGAAAACTTGTCGTTAAGGGTCTTAAGAATCGTGTTCTGGCTTTTTTCTTTGACCACACTGAATATTACGGCCTTCAATGAATCCGTAAGGCCCAACAGTTCCTTCATGCCCGGGGAAGCGGTTCCTTCGCCCATGGCCACAAAAGAAAGATTGGCTCCCATGTCCTGAATAAGGTCGGCATAGTACTCCGCTTTCTTTCTGTTAACGATGGTCACAAGAAGCATGAGCCTGTTGCCGGATACGTTTTTTTCTTTGGCCGCAGCCTTTGGAGCCGGCTTTTTATTCACTTTTCCCCGTGCTTTGGTCTTCTCTTCCATAGGTCACCTACTGTGCATCAAAATAAATAATCTGTTCGTCGTCCGAATCGAGAATGCGCTTCATAACGATTCTCTCTCGTACCGCCTGAGCTGCTATAGCCTTAAAGCCCAGTGCCTGGATGGTAATAAGGGGTGTCATGGCTACCATAGCCACAATACCGAAAGCGTAAGACATAATATTGGCTTCACCCTGCAGGATAGCGCAGACACCGATAATCATGGGTAAAATAAAGCCCGAAGTAAGGGGTCCGCTTGCCACTCCGCCGGAGTCAAAAGCAATTGCCGTATAAATTCCCGGCACAAAAAACGAAAGGGCCAGAGAAATAAAGTAGCCGGGAATAAGGTAATAAAGAATTGAAAATCCGTAAATTGCCCTGATGATGGAAAGTCCTATGGACACGCCGACACCTATAGAGAGTGCCACCATCATGGAGCGCTTCGTAACGGTGCCGCCGGTAACTTCCTCGACCTGTTTGTTGAGCACATGAACCGCCGGCTCCGCAAGAACCGTAACCGCTCCTATTACAAAGGCAAAAGCTATGAGAAAACCGGTATTGCCCCCTGCAAGCTCCGCTCCGATTTTAAATCCGACAGGCATATATCCTGCTGTAACGGCGCTTAAAAACAAAACAGTTCCAAAAAAGGCATAGACAATACCCACAAAAATGTGCTTAATCCTGTCTGCGGGAAGCTTTAACACAAAATGCTGCATAATCACAAAGAAAACGACTATAAGTCCCAGCGCTCTCGTCACTTCCAAAGCCTTCTCTAGCAGAAGGTGAACCACACCCTCGCCGAGGGCCGCCTCTATAGAGTAATCGGGAAGTGAATAGTTGATATGGCCGTTGGCTCCGAGAGCCAGAATCATAACCGCAGCAACCGGTCCCACCGAGCAAAGTGCCACCAGACCGAAGGAGTTCTCTCCCGCGTCGTGACCGCCTATGGTGGATGCAATACCAAGACCAAGGGCCATTATAAAGGGCACGGTTATGGGGCCGGTGGTAACGCCGCCGGAATCAAAACATAATGGAATGAAACCGCTTTTGCCGCCCTCCATCATAAGGGCCGCCAGAGCAAAAAGAAGCATATAGAACAGCATAAGCAGCATGGAAAGGGGTTTGTTAAATATAATCTTTAACACAGCCATGAGAAGAAACAATCCTACGCCTATGCCCACGATTGCTATTAACAGAGTTTCATGAAACAGGTCCTTGACCTGCGCCGCAAGAACCGCCAAGTCCGGTTCAGCTATCGTAATCAGTAAACCCATGAAAAATGTCACGGACAAAAGAAGCTTTAAATTCCGGGACTTGGTAAGCCCCGTTCCCATGTAACTGCCCATGGGCGACATGGAAATATCCGCTCCCAGGTTAAAGAGAGCGATTCCCACTATCAGTAAAACAGAGCATATTAAGAATGTTATTAGTTCTTTTCCTGATAGATTCAGAAACGGTGTGATATAAAGAATGAGCACTATTACCACCACCGGAATTACCGAAAAAAGAGATTCCTTTAGTTTTCCGCTAAGTGCTTTTAGCATTGCACTTTCCCCTTTTATTTATTCGAAGCAGTCTTCGGGCTTATATACAGGCATGTAACTTAATTTAAATAAATTGCGCTTATGAAGAGTATCGATTCTTTCTTTGGTGGCGGGATCGTCAATGACGCCTTCTCTTATGTATCTGTCGAGAACTTCATAGGTGAAGCCGAGATTGTCTTCGTCGGTTTTGCCGCAGAGGCCGTCAGAGGGAACTTTGTCCACAAGCTGCGCGGGAAGTCCCAAAAATCTTCCCATTTCTTTGACCTCTCTTACGGTGAAGCCCGCAAGGGGGCTGAAATCGCCCACGGAATCGCCGTATCTGGTGGAATAGCCCACCCAGTCTTCCGACAGGTTACAAGTATTGGCTACGCGGCCGTTTAAGCACTGGCACACAGCGTAAACCGTTGACATGCGGATACGGGGCGGAAGATTCGTGCGAGCCTGAGCCGTATACTCGAAGTCCTGAGCCCTAAGTTCTTTTTCAAGTCCCAGCACACTCTGTAAAATGTTGATGGTGTAAAATCTTATTCCGAGGTGATTAACAAGCATGTGGGATGCGTCTATATCGGGCTGGGCGCCGTTAGGCATAAGTACGCCTACCACGCGGTCTGCTCCCAGAGCCTTTACCAGAAGAGCTGCCGTAACCGATGAGTCCTTGCCACCTGATATTCCAAGTACCGCATTGCAGTCCGGACCGCTTTCTTCAAAGAACTTCCGGATCCACTTAACGGTACCGTCCACTGCTTTTTCAACATTAAATTTGTACATAACTCGCCCTCCGAAATGCAAATACTATTTACCAAATATTATATCGCGAAGCTTGGGATGAACGTCAAAATACACGATTCCCATGTTTCTTACGTGCATCGTAAATACAAAAGAAGTTGCGGATGCGGTATCCATCTGAATGGCGCTTCCCGCTGCTCCGTCCCAGCCGAAAATTCCTGCCGGTGCAGTGGAATGAGCCTCTTCCGGGTCCATGAATATCTGCATGCCCACTCCGTAGCCGTAACCGATACGACCCATATTGACTCTTAAGTCCTCTCTCGAGGCCGGACCTAAAAGGTTATTTTTAAATATCTCTACTGTTTCGGGCTTTAAAATACGCGCCCCCGTCATGCCAACACCACCGCAGGCCAAAGCATCCGCAAGGCGGGCATAATCCTCGGTACAGCTGATAAGTCCCGCACCACCGCTTTCGTAGCATTCCGTAAGCTGGTAGTTGCAGCTTTGCTCCATGGGACGGATATCCTTGATATCGTAAAACATGTTCTGTCTTGCAAGTCCTTCAACGTCGTCGTTAAAAGGTTTTGCAAAGAAAGTATTCTTGATACCCAGGGGCTCCCAGACATTTTTCTTAAGGTATTCGCCAAAGTTCATGCCTGATACGACTTCTATTACCGCTGCCACAACATCATGGCTTAAGCTGTATAAAAATCTGGTGCCGGGCTCGAATTTAAGAGGGGTTTCGGGGAAAGAATCCACGATTTCCCTTGTGGTGGCCTTCATGCCTTTTTCTTTGAGCACACGTACGATGCCGGGACGGTTAAGATCGTAGTCAAGTCCCGACTGCATGGAAACAAGATGCTTCATCTTAAGGGGAGTTTTTAAGTCCGTTACGCCGCTCTCCGTCTCAACCTTGAGATTTTTGTATGCGGGTAAGAATTTGGATACTTCGTCCTCAAGACTGATTTTGCCCTGCTCCACGAGCTGCATGAAAGCAGTCATGGTCATTACCTTGGTCATGGAGAACATAATATATTTCTGAGTGGGGCTTACAGGTACGGTTCTGTCCGCATCAACGGTTCCGCACATGTGTCTGTAGATTTCCTCGTGATTTTTGTAAACTACGCAATCCACGGAAGGTATTCCCAAATCGGGGATTAAAGATTCAAGATAGTTAGTAAGTTTTTCTTTGTCCATTACCGCAATGTCCTTTATATTATTTTATATAAAAAATATAGCACAGATTATTAACCGTTTAAAAGAATTCGGCGAGCAAATTCTATGTTTTTGTCTAAAGAAGAATTTCCTTGAGCCTTTTTAATATTTCAGCCTCATTAAATTCTTTGTCAATCTCAAGAACAGGTATGGATTTTACCCTTCCCAGTTCCTTAAATTCCTTGCTGCAATCTATAAGGCGCTCAAGGTCAACCTCGTCTTCGAGGCGGTTCTCTATGACCGAAGCCTTGCCGACTACAAGGTCCGCATTATTGCGAAGGTAGTCCTCTGACATAGTTATGTAAACCGCTTTGATGTTTTCAAGATAAGACTCGGGGAAGGCATCCCTGTAAGTTTCGGGAATGTAACAGCCCTCCACTATCAGACTCTGTTCGTTCTCAATACAGGTCTTAATATATTCAGCCATATACGGCCACAGGAAATAGCGCATCTCATAATCATCATCGGGAGTGAGTTTGGTAAGGCCGCTTCTTATGAACATCATCTTGATATGGTCCAAAGAAACATAGGGAACCTTAATCTCTTCCATTAACTTCTGTGAAAAATAAGTCTTGCCCACATGGGAGCTTCCGCCTATCAGATAAATCATTATACGTCTCCTATTCAAGAATTTCCGCTATACCCGAAAGACCGCGTTCTTTGTAGATTTTTTTGTAGTAATACACTTCGTCCTGAATCATTTCGTCGATAACCTGCATGCCCAGAAGTTCAACCGGTGCTTTGTCATCGGTCATGATGAGGCTGCCGCCTTCGTATCTGGAAAGATTGGAAAGAACGCCGGACATCATTCCATACAGTTCCGAGTTGGTTTCTTTGGCTATATTGGTAATCATGGATTCAATAAGTTCGTCATTGTCGGATGCGAACACTTCGGTATTGCCAGAAAAGGCCACATCAACCTTGTATACGTTACCGAATACGCTTGCTATAGTGTCGCAGAGGTAATCGTTGATGCTGCCGGGTTTAGCGCCTCGCATGTTCATGTTGACCACCATGACACCGTTTTCTTTTAGATGTTCTTTGACCAGGGTAAAGAACTCGGTCGATGACATCTGGAAGGGAATCGTTATATCCTGGTAAGCATCCACCATTATCACGTCGTAGCGACCCTCGTCCGCATTAAGGTATGCACGGCCGTCATA
>CAMNCH010000050.1 GCA_946534145.1 uncultured Lachnospiraceae bacterium | reverse complement strand
GGCAACAGTCCCAAATGTGCATTTTACTATAGCCGTTTTGTTGCCTCGGAGGTTAATTTTGTCTACACGAAGCGATTTTAAAGAAGACTTTAACTATTATCAGATAAACAACGACTGGAACGGCTCCCGCAATCTTCACGATACCGAGGAACTTGTGGACTTCTGGCAGAATACGTCCCATCGTATCTGGATGAATGAGCAGACATTTTCTTTTGCCCCTCACTGGCATACCGCCATGGAGATTATCTCCCCCGTTGAGAACTATTACGATGCCCGCGTAAACGGCGAGGACTACAGGCTCAACCCCGGCGATATCTTCATCATTCCTCCCGGAGAAGTGCACGAATTGACCGCTCCCGAATGGGGAAAACGTTTTATCTTCCTTATGAATATTACTTTGATAAGCCGTCTTAAGGGTTTTTCGGGTATTCAGTCCATCCTTTCGCATCCTCTTTATATTACAAAGGAAACTTATCCGAAGATTTACGAAGACATTTATCAAATATTGCTACAGATTCGTAATGAATACTTTAACAACAACGATTATGCTGAACTTACCATTCAGTCTCTTCTGCTTAATATGTTCGTTAAGATAGGTGAGAACCACAATAACGCGGACGAGCTCTTCCCCAACGTTCGTCTTTACAAACAAAAAGAATACGTTCAGAAGTTCAATCAGGCTCTCGAATATATAGACAGTCACTATATGGAAGACGTATCCCTTGAAGACGTTGCCGACCAGATCGGCTTCAGCAAATATCATTTTTCAAGACTTTTCAAGCAATACACCGGATATACGTTTTGCGACTATCTTACCTTCAGGCGCATAAAGGTTGCGGAGGATTACCTGGCAAGTCCCGACTACTCCATTACGGAAGTGGCCATGCAGGCGGGATTTTCCAGTATTTCCACCTTCAACCGCCTGTTTAAACAGCAAAAAGGCTGTACTCCCAGCGAGTATCGTTCCAAGAACAGCGGATCCAAAAAAAGAACGCACTAGCATGTGCGTTCTTTTTATATTAAGAATCAAGTATTATATCTGTACTCAAAATCTGTAAATACGGCACTTCCGCCGCATTCTTTGGTAGCATAGACAAAAAGGCCGAATCTTGCGCCGCAGAAATGATCGAGTCTGAATTTAAGATTGTGGGAGGGGCCTACCTTAACCCATCTTCTGTCCTTCATGTAAAAGAAATCGAGCTTGTCCTGCATATCATCAAATACTGCCTTAAGGCACAAAGAAACAACAGGCCCTGAAAGCTTAATCTTCTCCGTAACTGTGCCCGGCATATAGTCGTTGCCGTTGTCTCTGCAGTCGTTCTCGGATCTTATAATCTTAACAAGGAAATACTCTCCGGTTTCTTTGGTAATGCCTATCAGTCCGTAAAGTCCCTGCAATGCGCAGATACCTGCCACATCGCCGTCCTTAAGCGCGCTTGCGTCAACGGTTACCTCAGCCTCGCATCTGGGATACATCATGCGCTGCGTAAGGGTATTGCATGCATGGGTAACATTTATGGAGAGTTTGCCCGTCTTAATCTTAAGTCCGCCTTCGGGCAAAATGCTCCAAAACTCCTCTGAAGGCTTGTGATTCCACTGCCACTGAACTTTCAGCGCGGGATGCTCACCCAATGATTCGTCGTATTTAAAAGAATCCGAAGTATAAACAGGCTCATATCTGTAATAAGGACGGCTGCTGGCAATTTCCATATTACGGGGAACCTTGCCGCCTACGCCGAACACCGGGAATCCGTCTTTCCAGGTAACGGGCACGATTACAGGGATACGTCCCACCGCACCGTTGTCTCTGAATAAAATCGCATACCATTTACCTGCGGGAGTATCAACGATACCGCCCTGAGCAACGCCCATGTTGAAAAAGCCCATATCGTCATTTAAGACTTCGCCGCCGGTAAATTCTCCGTCAAGAGAATCCGAAGAAAGGCATACTTCGGAACGTCTTCCCACACCGGGCTTCTCCCAATGTATCAAAAACAGGTAATATCTGCCGTTAATCTTGTAAAAATGTGAACCTTCATATCCGAGACCGTCAACGGAATCCACAGCAATAACCCTGTCAAGTCCGCCTTCAAGAGGGCCGGTTAAGTCCTTGTCAAGCTCTACCAGGCGAATCTCTCTGTTACCGGATACTATATAATTACGTCCGTCATCGTCAAAAAGAAGGGAGCAATCATGATAATATCCTTTTATCTCGCTCTTCTTCCAGGGGCCTTTAATATCGGTTGCCTTGAAAAGATAGGTCTTTTTGGTACCGTGACTTACGAATACGGCATAGAAAGTTTTGTTGTGGTATCTTAAGCAAGGCGCCCACATGCCTCTGCCGTAATTGGTAAACTCATGCTCAAGACGCTCTTCCTGGGTATTGTCAAGTTCATTGAACAAATGGCCCACAGGCTCCCAGTTCACAAGGTCGTATGACCTCAGCAATGCTCCGCCGGGAAAAAAATGCATGGTGGTGCTGAGCATGTAGTATGTATCATCTACACGAATTACGTCCGGATCCGGATAATCTGATTTAATTATTGGATTGTAATCGCACTCTCTCAAAATAAACTCCGTCTTTATCCTATCTGACTATTCCGAAGCCAAGAATCGTAAAATTCTTGGTCCAATCGTCAAGTCTAACCTCAATGTGTCTTCTTTTTAACTCGCCGCCTCTGAATACAATAACAGCATTGCTGTGGCACCAGCCTACAACGTGAGGATCGTAATTAAGCGCTTTCTCGCCATCCACATACACAGCCGCTGTTCCATCCGCAGGGTCTGCCGAATCCTTAACCACAATAAACAAAGCGGTACACTCCACATCCATTGAAAAAGGTGTGGTATCGGGATTGGTACCCTTATGCATCCAGTTATTTACAAAGGTCTTGGTATGTGTCAGATTAAGGTCCATTTCAACCGCCTGAAGCACTTCGTCGGTATCTGAAAAAGAACCTGCATCTACAGTCACAAAACTTTCCGAACAAACTCTGTCAAAAAGCTTAGTATTCTCAAACTCACCACCGATGGGAGGCTTGATAGCAGTTATATCAACTTCTTCTTTGTCCGGGGAAGAGGTATCCGCAATCTTTAAAAGATTGATAATACCGTCAGCCATAATGCGATGACCGATATTGGTGGGGTGAAAACAGTCATAGAAAAACTGGCTCTTCTTAACCACTCTCTTGTCATCTTTATAAGTAAACTGGTCCACTACGCTGTCAAGCGTGCTGACCATGGGAAGATTGTAGGCATAGCCCACGGGATTAAGTCTTTCCTGAAGATTCCAGTCATTGGAAAATACAGCAAAAATCAAAATAACGGCAGGCGCCCCGGGACCGTTGTAAATCTTACGTACAAGGGAGTCATAGCACTCGCCTTTGGTCTCATCGCCTTCATCATTAACCGCAAACTCAACCACTACAACGTCGGGAGTAACGGCACCGTTTCTGAGTATATCTCTTTCATATCTGCAAAGTCCAAGTTCGGACGGAGTACCTCCGATTCCGCCCTTAATGAAATGAACATTGTCTTCATAACCTCTGCCTGCTATATCACAAAAGCCCTGAAAAGTCTTATAGGCATAACACTCTGTGTTAATGGGAACCGCTCCCGCGCCCTGAGTAATGGAACCGCCTATGAAAGCTATGGTAACGTCTTCGCCTTTTCTGGCTTTTGCAAAGGCCTTCTTGATACGGACGTTATTACCCTTGTTCATAAGGGATTTCTCTATAATGGCTTTGTACTCGGGAGAATCAAAATTGACAGGGCTGTCATCTTCTTCGGCAGGTGCAGTAAAGCCATCATTCAGATATAGTCTTACCGTAACATTGGCAAAAGAACCGCCCTTGTCAAAATGGAACCTTATCTGTCCGGGAACATTGTCATCATCCGACCAGTCCACATCGGAAAAAGGAATAAGATATTCCATTCCGTCACCTGTTACCAATGCTTCTATACTGGTACCGGAAACATAGGGATTGGTCTTGCCGTACATCTGAAAAACAAACTTAACATCTGAACCGTCATCAGACTCTATGGTGACACCGATTGAATGAACCAGCTTTTTCATGGATTCAACGGTCTTAAGTAAATCAATGACACTTTCGTCAGAAATTCCGCCCACAAGTCTTGCGGAATCCAGAAGTCTTCCGTCACTTTCAAAAATATAGCAGACTCCCGTACCGTCGGGCATGGGCGAGGCAGCAATCCTCTTATTACGCATTATGCAAAATCCGGGACGTTTTTTGGTAGGATCTTTGGGGGCCTTGGGGCCGCCCTTCCCGAATACAACTGTTGAAGACATAAAAACAAACTCCCTTTTTACCAAATTTTGTATCTGCCGCTGAGCGCAAGGAATGCGAAGAAATAAAGACAATTGTCGTAATATCTTCTTTCGCCTTTTCTCATGGGCATTCCAAAGAACTTATTAACCCATTCGCAGGCTACATCGTCAAGTTTGGTGGCAAGTACGCTCTCCGCAACCGTTGCGGTAATTCCGAATGGATGAAGAGCCTTGTCGCCTGCAATCCTTCCGTCAACTTCATATATGTGATAAGTGTCCGCTCTCATATCGTCAAGAAGTGCACGCTGAATATTGTAAGCCGCCTTAAGCTGACCCACATCTGTCTTAAACCACTCATAGTCAAGACCGATATTGGCAACCGTTCTGTAGGAATCCGAATAAAACCAGTCATGACGGTCCTTGGACCAGGGAAGCTTCATCTTGAGAGGACTTCCGTCAAACTCCGCATATTCTGCGCAAAAACCCGTAACGGGATGACATGCCTTTACAAGATAATCCCTTGAAACGCGTGATGCTTCCAGCCAGAAATCTCTGTCCTCAGAAGGCCCCCACTCAGCAAACAACTGATAGAAATGAGGCAAATGGTAAGAAGGATCGGTAAAACCGATACCGGGCACAAACAAAATCTGATGATTCTGAGAGTTCATCATAGGCGCGCCGGCTCTGTCTCCCTTACCTTTATGAATCATAGCGCTTAAAATGGCGCAGGCTTCCGCATAGTAGTTAAAGATGCCTTCTCCGTCGCCCCATCTGTGGGATGCAAACAAAAGCGCCATGGCAAAATATTCTTCACCGTCCGGTGCCGGGCCGTAAGCGTTCTTTTTACCGTCTAAAGCACAGGACCAGGCAAAATAGCCCTCATTCTCGCCTTCCGACATCCACATGTAGGTCTTGGCCCACTTCCAGATACGGTCGAATTCCTCATGCATGTCGAGCTGAACGCAAAGCATCATACCGTAAGACATACCCTCAGTACGGGCGTCGTTATTGCCGGTATCCACGATATACCCCATATCGCTTCCCGCCTCAAAATAAACGCGGTCATCGCCAAAGAAATATTCCTGTCTGATTTCCTCGAGTCGCGCATCGATTTCGGATTTGGGAATACCTACCTCTTCGAAAACATTCCTGTAGTTTCTTGCGTCCATAAACAAATCCCTTCTCTTTACGAACATAGACATACCTTGCCTATATTAAGTCCGATTTTAAGTCAAGTTTACCGAAGCAATTTATCCTTCGCTCTTTACATCTTGCCAAAAACTTATCATCTTTTGCCAATTATGAAAAAAGGTAAAGACAGAAATCAAATACTTTGTTATTATTGACAATTGGAAGGAGCAATATATATGAAGAAAATCGTTTTTCTGCTCATTTCTTTTGTTTTATACACGACACTTGCCGCCTGTGGCGACACGTCTGTCACAACAGTTTCATCTTCTGCGACCGACAGCGAAGAGACTGTATCAAAAGAAAACAATACCAATATAGAAGGAGAATCAGAAATGGACCGAATTTTTGAACTGACAAAAGGCTATAAGACCCGCGGCAACACCAATCCCATTATGACCCAGGCTTTTGGTGCGGACCCTTTTGCTTTGGTGGTTGGTGATGAAGTCTACATTTATATGACGGCCGATGCCTTTGAATATGATTCCAAGGGTGAGATTAAAGAGAACTCATACAGTCACATACGCACCATTCATGTGGTGTCCACCAAAGATTTCAAGAATTTTACAGACCACGGCGAAATTCCCGTGGCAGGCAGCAACGGACTTGCAAAATGGGCTCACAATTCATGGGCTCCCGCAGCTGCCATGAAGAATATAAACGGACAGGATAAATTCTTTTTGTACTTTGCCGATAACGGAGGCGGAATCGGTGTTCTTGAAGCCGACTCTCCCGCAGGTCCCTTTAAAGACCCTCTCGGCAAGGCACTCATAAGCCGCGATATACCCACCTGTGCATCCGTTCTTTGGCTCTTCGACCCCGCCGTTTTGGTGGACGACGACGGTTCCGCCTATATTTATTTCGGTGGCGGCGTTCCCGAGGGCAAAGAAGAATTTCCCGGTACCGCCCGTGTTGCGAAACTCGGTGATGACATGATAAGTCTTGCATCCGACCCTGTAGTCATCGATGCCCCCTGTCTTTTTGAGGACTCAGGCATCCACAAATACATGAACAAATACTACTACTCCTACTGCACCAACTGGACCGTATCCCCCGAGAGCACCCGGAAGTACGGCTTCACCAACGGTGAAATTGCCTACATGGTAAGTGATTCTCCCATGGGTCCCTTTACTTTTGCCGGCAAAATCTTAGAGAATCCCGGTACTGCCTGCGGTCTTTACGGCAACAATCACCACGCGGTATTTGAATTCAAAGGTCAGCAGTACATTGTTTACCACTCTCGTTGTCTTGAGAAACACATGGGCGTTGAGAAAGGCTATCGCGCCACCTTCATCAACGAAGTTACCACCAATCCCGACGGTTCCATTAAACTGGTTCGCCAGAGCAAAGAAGGCATCAATCAGCTAATCAGCAAAGATGCTTATGCCGTTAACAGTTCCGTTTGCGTATCACAGATGGTAGGCACCAATTCCGTGGCTCTTGACCCTTCTTTAGGCTATAAAGACATGGTTCTCGGTGGCATTAACACCGGTGACTTTACAGAGACTACCGGCGTCGATTTTTCAGATGTTTCAGCCAAATCCGTCACCATTACCGCCAAAGCAGACAAGGGTGTTAAAGGTTCTGTATACATCAGAGTCGATTTCCCCAACAAATCCAACATTTGCCGAATCGACATCGACGGAACCGGCGAATACAACTCTTACACCGCAGATTTAAGGGAAGAAATAACCGGAGTTCACTTCGTATACTTCGTATTTGACGGTGAAGATTTTACCGTTAAGGACTGGCAGTTCAATAAATAATGCTTTTACATATAGAAGCGGCAAGGCTTAGCACCTTACCGCTTCAATTATTTGTTATTCATATCATTGTAAGTCTTTACAATGGAATCTATTATCTCAGGGTGATCAAAGTCCTTTTGATAAACAATGTTTATCTCTCTCATCATACTTAGGTTTTCAATTGCTAAAAGTTTAAGTTTTCCCTTTTTTGCCTCATCCATACAAGCACTTTTTGCAAGAACCGATACACCGAACTCTCTTCTTATCAGATCTTTTATTGTTGCAATACTGTCAATTTCCATCGCGATATTAAAATCATTTATATTAAGATTCTGGCTTTCAAGAGATGCCGTAAAGAGGCTTCTGGTATTGGAATTTGGAAGTCTGAGTATTAACTTTTCTCTTTTTAACTGATTAATGGTAATAAGACTTTGCGATGCAAGTTTGTGCCCCGGCGAAACTGCCAACACCAGGCAATCCGTATCAAGCATCGCATATCTGAAATCCGGGTCAGACGTTTTTCCTTCCACAAAGGCAAAATCAAGCTCATAATTTCTAAGCATTGAATACAGTTTATCCGCGGTATAAGTAAAAATCTTAAGATTAAGTCCGTCAATAGTATTTGCATATGCCGCAAGAGCCTCTATTATAGCGCTTGACTCGGCGGTATGTGTGATTCCCACGGCAAAAGAACGCATAACGCCCTTTTCATTCTTTAATTCCTCTTCCATCTTTGAATACATAGCCGCCATTCTTCTGGCATAAGTAACCACTATCTCCCCCTCACGGGTCAGACAGAATTTATTATGAGAAAAATCAAACAGTTTAACCCCCAGATTGGACTCCAATTGCTTAACATGCTGACTTACAGCAGGTTGCGACAAAGAAAGTTCCGCGGCCGCCTTTGTAAAGCTTCCCGTTTCAGCGATCTTAATAAGTGACAATAATCTGTTATCAATCATTTTTTCCTCTTTTATCCAATTTTACTTCTTTTGCAACAGGTTTTAAAAATCTTCTCATGTAAGTAACAAACATAATAGCCGCAACCGCACAACATACTGCATCCGCGATAGGGGTTGCCATTACTATACCATAAACAGGCAATAAAATGTTAAGAATAAACATTAACGGTATATCTACCACCCCTTTTCTGAGTATGGCAAGAACAAAGGACTTTCCGCCTTCTCCCGTAGCCTGGAAAAAAGTAATAATGATATATGCTCCCGCAGAAAAGGGTCCGCCCAGGCACAAAATTCTTAAAAATATACTTCCGTATCTTGCGGAAGCTGAACCGCTGTGAATAAAAACAGTAATCAGCGGGCAGGCAAAAATAAGGCTTATTACCATACACGCACCTGCCACAACTACCGCAATAAAGCCGGCGTAAAGAATTGACTGTTTCATTCTTTTGATGTTACCGGCAGCAAAATTGTAGCCGATAAGCGGAAGTGAGCCTTGTGCAATACCCCTTACTATGCAGTGTGCCAGCATATTTACTTTTTTGGCTACTCCGACTCCGGCCTGATATGTAATGCCCCAAACAGACATAAGATTATCTAAAATTGCGTAAGAAATATTTTCAAAAAGAGTCATTACACATGCAGGAATGCCTGCCCCAAATATTTCTGCCGGCACATTTTCTTCAAACATTTTGCCTGAAAAGCTGAAACGTAAAGAAGTTTTGTTTCGCAATTTGATTAATACTATTATGAAATATAAAAGAGAGACGACATTTGACAGTGTTGTCGCGATTGCGGCTCCCATGGCTTCTTTGCCCTTTGGAAGAATCACAAACATAAACAAAGGGTCCATTATTATATTCGCAACGCCGCCTATTGCTATTCCGACGCTGGCATGAAGTGACCTTCCTTCCGCGCGGATGAGATGGGACAAAAAAACGTTAGCAGATGTAACCGGGCCTCCGAAAACCACCGCAACAATAAGGTATTCCACAGCATTGCGATGAGCCTCCGAATCTGTTCCTCCCAGCGCATTTACGAAAGAATCTCTAAATATATAAGCGAAAAAGGAATAGACAAGTGTAACAAATATACATCCCAATAAAGCATAGGAAGAAGCGCTTTTAACCTTTTCCCTATTGCCGGCACCTATGGCTCTGGAAATAACGCTTGCTCCGCCCACACCGAAAAGATTGGCAACAGCCGATAAAAACATAAATGCGGGCATGCAAACCGTAACTGCCGTAATCATGGCATCATTACAGGTAAGGCCCACAAAGAATGTATCAGCCATATTGTAAATAACTAAAATAATCTGTCCGATAACCGTAGGAAATGCCAAAGCAAAAACAGCCTTGGAAACCGAACGATTTTCAAACAGTTCCCGTTCTTTTTCCGTATTCATGTGTCCCCTGAGAAATCCTTCTATACTAAGTCAATGTATCTATGCTTTTTATAATAAGATTTTATTAGTGCTTCTTGGCAAAAGCAAATTAGACCTGCATATCGAGTCATAAGCATTTCTTATCCGTTTTGCATTTTTTACTTATAACCCTATGATTTTGAAGCAATTCTCATTTGGATTAGTATTGTCGTTTATAAGAAATACTTATTGTCCGGCAATAAATTATTATAACCGCCAATTGCATGACTACTTTGAGGCAAAAGAAAAAGCTTCCTTTTAATGCAAGAAACACTTGCATCACCGAAGCGTTTATGATAATATTTTTGATGTCGCGTAGACAAGCCGGCGTGTCGGAATGGCAGACGAGGCAGACTCAAAATCTGTTGTTGGCAACAACGTATGGGTTCAAGTCCCATCGCCGGCATTATAAAAGCTTATGCATTATCCTGCATAAGCTTTTTCTTTTGTCTTTATATATTTTCTATCTGCCAATCTATAGGTGTTAAGCCGTTTTCTTTTAAAAATTCATTGGCCTTCTTAAAGTGTCCGCAGCCAAAGAAACCGTTGTATGCCGAAAGGGGACTTGGATGAACCGTTTCAAGCACCAGGTGTTTGGGGTTGTTAATAAGGGTTTTCTTGGCCCTTGCATTGGACCCCCATAAAAGATACACCACAGGCCTGTCCTGGGCGTTTACGGCCCTTATAACGGCATCTGTGAACTGTTCCCAGCCTTTTCCCTTATGAGAATTGGCTGCACCGCTTCTGACGGTCAGTACAGCGTTCAAAAGAAGGACTCCCTGATCCGCCCACTTAACAAGATAGCCGTTATTGGGTATGTAGCATCCCAATTCCGTATTCAGTTCTTTGTACATATTCTGCAAAGAAGGAGGAGTCTTAACCCCGGGAAGAACCGAGAAACTCATGCCATGGGCCTGACCGGGCTCATGATAAGGGTCCTGACCTATTATTACCACCTTAACATCCTTGACGGAAGTATGTTCAAGCGCCGAAAAAATCTTATCCGAAGGCGGAAAAATCTCTCTTGTCGAGTACTCTTCTTTTACAAAATTATAAAGCTCCCTGTAATAGGGTTTGGAAAATTCGGGTTTCAGGTATTCAAGCCATTCATTCTCTATCATGAAAGCTTCCTCCTGACCGAAATGCCCTTGTCGTTTAAATAATCCTTCAAATCCTCTATTGCAAGCTCTTTAAAGTGGAACAGGCTGGCAGCAAGAGCCGCATCCGCATGACCGTCCACAAATGTATCGTAAAAGTCCTGTTTGGAGCCTGCTCCGCCTGAAGCAATGACCGGAATATTGACGGAATCCGACACAAGTCTGGTAAGTTCATTGTCAAATCCGTTCTTGGTACCGTCCTTGTCCATGCTGGTAAGAAGAATCTCTCCCGCGCCAAGCTTACAAGCCTTGACTGCCCACTCAATCGCATCGATACCCATATCTACACGACCGCCGTTTTTGTAGATGTTCCAGCCTGAGCCGTCAGGTCTTCTTTTGGCATCTATAGCAACCACAACGCACTGGCTGCCGAATTTAAGAGCCGCCTCGGATATAAGGTCGGGATTCATGATGGCCGCCGAATTAACCGCAACCTTGTCGGCACCCGCACGCAGAATTTTCTTAAAATCCTCTACCGTTCTGATGCCTCCGCCCACGGTAAACGGAATGAATAACTGCTCGGCCACGCGCTCCACCATGTCCACAACGGTATCACGCTTGTCGCTTGAAGCCGTAATATCAAGGAAAACCAGTTCGTCGGCTCCTTCTCTGTCATAGAGAATGGCCTGCTCAACCGGGTCTCCCGCATCTATTAAGTTAACAAAATTAACGCCTTTAACCACTCTGCCCGCATTGATGTCGAGACAGGGAATAATTCTTTTAGTATACATATTATGCAAGCTCCGCAAAATTTTTAAGTATCTTTAAGCCCACTTCAGAGCTTTTTTCGGGGTGAAACTGGCAACCGAAAATGTTGTTTTTCTCTACGGCCGCATGGACGGTAACACCGTATTCGGTCGTTGCACACACATCGGAGAAGTTACCCGCCGAAACATAATATGAATGGACAAAATAAACAAATGCGCCCTCGGGCACTCCCGCCATAAGCCTTGATTCGCGAGGGAAATCCAAAGAATTCCAGCCTATCTGAGGCACTTTTAAGCCCTTATTGTCCGGAATTTTAATACATCTTCCGGGCAAAAGTGAAAGTCCCTTAACTCCGGGACTTTCCTCACTTTCATCAAATAAAAGCTGCATTCCGAGGCAAATGCCCAAAAAGGGCTTGCCTGCATCCACACATTCCTTTATGACCGGTATAAGGTCATATTTATTTAAATTGTCAACAGCGTCTTTAAAACACCCTACCCCGGGAAGAACGAGCTTGTCCGCCGAAAGAAGAACTTCTTTGTCTCTTGAAAGGACACAGTCACAGCCAAGGTACTTGAAGGCCTTTACGACGCTCATAATATTCCCTGCATCATAATCAATAATAGCTATCATTTAATTGTCTTCCTCGTCTAAAATGTCTCCGGAACCGTCGCCCTCATCGGTAATCTCGCTCTGAGGCTCCACAAAAGGTGCAGGAAGAGGTGCCGTGGGATCGATATACTCCGTATGGGTTACAATCGCATGAACCATAAGGGAATATTCTTCGTCCGTAGGAAGCGCAATGACTGCCTTGGCCGCTTCTTCCGACATACCGTAGTCGGTTAAAAGTGCATCAAGGCACTTTGCGTATGCTGCTTTAAACTCTTCTGTGGCGTTACATGCCTCAGCGGCATAAAGCCAGGGCTCGTAGTTCTGAACTGCCTGAAGAAGCTGATCCAAAGCCTCCTCAGCCATGTCTATCTTAACATAGGTCTTATATGCATCATATTTATGAAGCATTTTAAGCACTATTTCGGAGCGTGTAAACAAAATCCTGTCGCTGTCGCTGAGTTTTTTCTCGCCGTAGAAGGATTTATAAGTGGTCTCGTAATCCCCTTTGTAATATGCCTTTCTGGCAACGGAATTAACTATAACTTTGGGAATCAGGCTGCATACGAGGATGATTGCCAAAAGAAGGGTTGCCGCAAGCACCGCAACGAGTTTAATGTTGCGCTTGGACAGAGGCTTGCCGGTGTCAATGTCAAGTTCAAGAGGTTTACGCTCCTTTTTCTCCTTGGGCGCTTTCTTCTTTTTCTTGCCTTTCTTGCCGCCGCCTTCTTCTTCGGACTCTTCGTCGCCTTCGCCGCCTTCACCGCCGCCTTCGGCTTCTTTGCCCTTTTTACCTTTTTTGTCTTTCTTCTTCTTTTTCTTCTTTTTGCCTTTGTCGTCTTCCCCTTCTTTGTCCATCTCTTCGAGGATTTCTTTGTTCTCGCCGGTAACGTTGGTGCCTTCAGCGGGAGCATCCACGGGGTTAAGCAAAGACTCGCCTTCTTCTTCGTCTTCGGCTGTTAAAAAGTCAAGAAGCTTACCTAACTTGCCTTTTTTCTTGGCAGGCTTATCTTCTGCATCCGATTCTTCGCCTTCATCACTACCCTTTTTCTTGAGGAAAGAAAACAGACCTTTTTTCTTTTCTTTTTTGCCCTTTTTAAGTTCAGCCTCGGCTCTTGCCGCTGCTTCGGCTTCTGCTTTGGCCGCCGCTTTTTCTTTTGCAGCCGCCTCATCCTCCGCTTCCTGCTGTGAAACTGCCGCATTGAGCATTTCCATCATGTCAAGGTCATCGGTGGATTCGGTTTCGTTACTGTCTATAGCCTTTAAAAGGCTGGAAATTTCGGCAAGTTCTTCACCGCCGCCCTCCAAATCCGTTGCGGCAGCTTCATCTGCTTCATTTTTATCGTAAATTCCGAGTTCGCCTTCAAGGGCTGCCATGTCGGATAAATCTATTTCTATTTCGCCTTCTCTGGCAATAGAATTCTCAGACTTAACGTCTGCGGCATCACTTAACATCTTCTCAATTTCATCGCCCGACATATCCAGTGCTTCCGCACTTTCGTCGCTAAGATTCTGGGTGCTTTCTGCTTCTTTTTGGGCAAACTCTTCCGCGCTCTCTAAAAGGGAGCTTACGTCGGGAAGGTCCACTTCACCGGCAAAATCACTGTTAAGAAGGTCATCTACGCTCGTTACGGCTTCTTCAGAGCCCTCGGCTGCAGTTTCGACCGTTTCAACAACCGGTTCGGTTTCTTCGGATTGAGCCTCTTCGGGAAGAGCTTCGCCAAGGATGTCTACAGGCTCAACGGTTGCAGTTTCATCAACAGAAACATCATCAGGAATATCAGCAGGAGCACCAGCCGGTTCTTCGGCCGTAAGATCTGCAAGTCCTTCCAAAGATTCGTCTAGATTTATATCTCCGAGTGCCTCCAACGCATCATCGGTGGAAACAGTTTCCGCGCCTCCAACGGACTCTTCAGCAACAAGGTTGGCAAGGTCTCCTAAGTCTGAATCGTTTGCAATATCCGCAAGATTGTCCAAAGAAAGGTCAGAGGACAGGTCCGCCAAGGCATCTGAAGTATCCTCTGCCGGCATTTCTTCGGAAGATGCTTCCTCTACTGCAGGCATATCTTCTGCCACAGGGATATCTTCGGATAAAGGTATTTCATCTTTTACCGGAATTTCTTCAGCAACAGGTTCCTCTGTAACTGTAACTTCAGGTTCAGATTGAGGCGCTGCAGCCGGTTCACTTTCAATTGCATCCGCCGGAAGGTCAAGGGCTTCAATGGCCTTGAGAGCTTCGTCCATTCTGGCGGCAGTTTCTTCAGGTGTTTCTTCAGTGATGGAAGGAACTTCAGCAGCCGGAACGTCGACAGAAGGAATCTCATCTACAGCAGGGATCTCATCTACTGCCGGAATTTCCTCTGCGGAAGCGGTATCTTCAACTGCCTGAATTTCGTCAGCCGTGGGAATATCAGTAACTTCAGGGATTGCTTCAACAGAAGCTACATTATCAACAGGGGGAATTTCTTCAGCCGCAGGAAGATCTTCTGCCATGGGTATTTCTACACCCGCAAGCAAATCCACGGTCTGCAAACTATCCTCCGCCGAAATGTCTGCCAAAGAATCATCAATAGCCCCGGACGAAGTTTCATCCGCGGCTTCAACAATTTCTTCGGTGCTTTCTTTGGGCATTTCGCTCTCAATTTTGCGCACCTTATTAATGGCGGAATTGGGGTTATCCTCCGCAACCGCCGCCTTAAGCAGGCTGTCTAAATAATCCTCGTTACTGGTCATACTCCACCTCGCACGACTATTTATATACTCATCTTATCATAGGCATATCTAATTCTCAATAAGCCACTTTACGGAATTTTCCGCTATGCCTTTCCCTTTATCTTTCAATTCTGCATTGATTTGGGGGAGTTTTTCGTTAACACGTAAAAAGAATGCCTTATTATTAAGGAGCGCCACTCTCTCAAAGGGCCACCTTACAACCTGAGGCAGTCTCATGGATACGCCCAGTTCCAGAATGTAAAGGGATTTATTGAGAGTGCCGGTAAGCCAGCGTTTGTGTTTTTCCCACATGGGAAGATAGCCGGCTTCAATATAATTCTCGGCCAAAAGATTATTGTAAATAAGAGGCTTGCCGCAGATCGGACAAGTTTCTTTGTCTACATCGTATAAAGCATTTTCACAGGCATCCGGGCACTGCTTCTTTCTTTTGCCTCCAAGGGGAGACACAATTCTGTCGCTGTCCAGATTGCTGTCATAAATTATATCGTCCATGCATAAAGAAACGATAAAATAGTTTTTACCTTTCAAATCCTCTGAAAGCTTATTGTACGCCTTAAGCGCATCAGGAGCTTCCGAAAATTCCTCACCGATTCCGATGAGCACCATATCATAACCGTCAAAAATCATATGTACCTCTCAATTAAAAAAGGGCCGCAAACACGGCCCTTATAATTCATTCTATGCTCTGTTAAGCATCAAACCGTCGATAACTTTAACAAGATTACCGATTTCAGGCTTGGAAAGCTGGGCATCGGCACCAAGAGCTTCACCCTTACGTCTCATTTCATCATTAACAAGTGATGAGAAGATAACAACCGGGATATCCTTGGTAGCATCATCGCTCTTAACAAGCTTTGTAAGTCTGTGACCGTCCATCAAAGGCATCTCAATATCGGTGATAATACACTGAACATGCTCTTTAAGGGTGCCCTTTGCCTTACAGTCGCAAATAACGTCGTAAGCTTCCTGACCGTTCTCGGTATGAATCAGATTAACGTAACCTGCTTTCTTAAGAGAATCAACGATAAGCTTATTAAGAAGAACTGAGTCCTCTGCAATAAGAATCGGGATGGAGTTACGAGGTCTTTCGCCGATTGCATCAATATCGGAAACCTTAAGGCCGGTTTCAGGGTTAATGTCTGCAACAATCTTCTCGAAGTCAAGGATGATGATAAGTTTATCATTCATCTTAATGATACCGGTGGAAACACCTTCTTCTGTAGTTGAAATGGTGGTGCCGGGTTTAATAATGTCTGCCCATGAAACTCTATGAATACCAAGAACCTGATCTACATGGAATGCAATATCAAGTTTATTGAAGTTAGTCACTATGAAAAGACCGCCGGGCTCAGATTTGCCTCTCTGTAAGCAGTTCTTTAAGTCGATAGCTGTAATCATAGTGTCACGCGGCATAAATATGCCTTCGATACTGGGATGAGCATTGGGTACGGGTGTAACCGTTGCATAAGGTATTATTTCTCTGATCTTTGCTACGTTAATACCATAGGAATGATCGTCAAGAACAAATTCAAGAACTTCCAGTTCGTTTGTACCGTTCTCCAAAAGAATCTTAGTATCCATCCATATCTCCTATCTGTGCATGGGCACATTTTTACTTTTCAAATATATGAAAATTATACCATATTGTGCGTAAAAATCAAACAATAATCTGAATTTTGTAGATAATTTTTGGTTAATTTCCACATAAAGAACGGATTTTCCGCTCCGTTAGTATCATTTTAAAAAAATCAAATTAACCTAAAATTTAAACACTATACAAAACTATACAAAATCTAAGAAGCAATTGCAGAAATTAATAAAAAAAAGACGCTCGCGCGTCCAAAGAAAAAAGGAAAACAATATAAAAACTTATCAACTGCTGTCTCAAAAACCTCAACAGCAAGGAAAACTCAACAACATATTAAAAAAAGTTATCTAGAACTATAGCAACTGCTGTCTCGAAAGTACCTCAACAGCAGCGGAATGCTACGCC
>CAMNCH010000049.1 GCA_946534145.1 uncultured Lachnospiraceae bacterium | reverse complement strand
GAAACCGCTTAAGATTAATTTTGGGCATAAAAGAAGGGTAGCGATTAAGCTACCCTTTTTATTATTTGTTCATACGTCCGAATACCATGTCGTATCCGTCGTTACCATAGTTAAGAGAACGGTTTACGCGGCTGATGGTAGCGGTGGAAGCACCGGTTTTCTCGGCGATTTCCATATAGGTGTTGCCGGCTTTTAACATTGATGCAACTTCAAAACGCTGCGATAACGATAAAAGCTCGTTGACTGTGCACAGGTCTTCAAAGAAGCTGTAGCACTCGTCGCGATTCTTTAAGAGCAACACGGCATCAAAAAGATGGTCCACGGCATCTGTCTTAATTTTTTTGTTCATATATAACAACCTCCTGGCGGAAAATTTCCTTTACGTGATAAAATTTTACCATACTAAAGTTTTAAAGTAAAGATGTTTAAAAGAAACTTAACTTTTACTTGTGTCGTGGTTTTGAATACCTTATAATCAAGTTTGAAGAAAGGCTTCTTACGGACAAAAGATTTTTTTGCAATAAATGAAGCGTTGGAGCGCAAGTATGACTATTGATACTAAAGATTTATTAAACAGTATATTGGCAAGCTTCGACAGAATGACATATATCAAGTCGGAAGACATTCCGGGTATAGATCTCTACATGGACCAGGTTACCACTTTCATGGACGAAAGGCTTAAGAAGAGTGCCCGCAATCACGGCGAAGACAAGCTCATGACCAAGACCATGATCAACAACTACACCAAGAACAATGTCATTCCGCCTCCGGATCGAAAGAAATACAATAAAGAGCATATTCTTATTTTAATTATGGTTTATTACTTTAAGAGTATACTTCAGATAAACGATATAAAGGACCTTATGGACCCGATTATCAAGAAGTTCTTTGACAATAGCAACGGATTTGCAATAGAAGACGTTTATGATGAAATATTCTCCGACATGGATGAGGATATCTCAAAAGTCCGCGACGATGTGGCAGCGCAGTATCAGGATGCAATGACCAAATTCGAAGATGCTCCGGACGCTGACAAGGACTACTTGAAACTTTATGCATTTGTGTGTAAACTAGGTTGTGACGTCTTCTTGAGAAAACTGTTGATTGAGAAGATTGTGGACTCTTTAAGAGAACAGTCCGAAGCCGAGAACGTTAAATCCGGCAAGGCCAAAGATAAAAACAATAAATACGACGTTTCCGTCGAGAAAAAGAGTAAGAAACAGTAAAAGGGGAGCAGTGTTTACGCTGCTTGAGAATGTGCCTTGTACCGGGGTCAGGGGTGAGTCTATGGTAAAGGAGGCACGTATGGAGATCAAAGATTTAGCTGGTCACGGTTTTGATCTTGAAGAAGCCATGGAGCTTTGCATAGGCGATGAGGAAATATACAAAGAAGTCCTTGAGACAGCTTTGGAAGAGGGACTGGAGAAGATTCCGCTTTTAAAGAATCTCATGGAAACTGAGGACTATGAACGCTACATTATCGAGGCGCATGGACTTAAAAATGCCGCCAAACAGATAGGCGCGAAAAATCTTTCCGAAATTGCCAAGAAATCAGAGCTTGAAGGCAAAGCAGGTCACATCGAATTCATGAAAGAGAATCATGAAAGACTTTTGAACGAATACTCAAAGGTAGTTAAAGTTTTACAGGAATTGTTTTAAATATTTATTGTAAGCCAAAGGGCGCCACGCGAAAGCGGAGGCGCTTCTTTTTGTGTAGCGACGAGCCATGCGGCTGCCGAGCTTGCTCGGGCAGACATATGGCGACCGCATACAATCTCGGATTGCATCATTAAGCAATCCGATGGTTGCATTTAACTATAGGGTTACCCCTGTTTTGTATAATGAAAAGACAAGTAGAGTCGGGAGTGAAAAAGCATGGCAAAAAAGCGGTTTATTTCACTGAGAACAAAAATGCTCACGTGTCTTATACTCATCTGTTTTCTGATGGGTTCTTTGTCTGTGTTTTCCGTAAACAGAATTGCTTCAAGTATAGTTGATATAGAGTACAAAAACAAAGCCGAACAGCTTTCCGAGGCGGTTGCGAATATGATAGACCCCGACGACGTTATAGAATTAAGGGATGCCGTTCTTAAGGTCTACGATAATGTGGATGAAGTTATACCAAGCACCGAGTGGGGGTCCGATGCCTGGAATGAATATATGGCTCACTACGAAGGAATAGACAGACTCCCGGTCTTTAACAGGCTAAGGGAACAGTTAAGGGTTTATCAGGATATATTCAAAGTCAGCTGTATCTACATAATGGATTACAAAACCGAAGTTAAACACGCAATTTACCTGGTGGATGCGGCTTACGAAGAGGCCTGTCCCCCCGGCGTTGTGGATTCTTTTGACGACGGTATCTGGCCGGACAAAGACAATCCGATAGTTCCCGCCACCCTGACCAATGAAGAAATCTACGGCTGGCTGTATACCGCCGCATACCCCATTATGAAGGACGGAGAAGTTATTACCCACATGTGCGTGGATGTCTCCGTGAACGAGATTAAGGAAAAAGAACGCAATTACTTTTTAATGACCGTTCTTACAATGGTTGCGCTTACCGTGGGCATGACTTTTTTCTCGTCCCGGTATTTTGACATAAGCGTTATCAGACCTGTAAAGGAACTGTCGGACACCGCCAAAAACTACTGCTCCGAAGCCAATAACATGGAGCACCATGCCTTTGAAAACCTTAAAAGAAATTCCAATGATGAAATAGGTCAGCTTCTTTCGTCAATGAAACAGATGGAAGCCGATATGAACTCAAATATCAAAGAAGTGATAGATGCAAAGGTGGCACTTAAGGCATCGCAGGAGCTTGCATCCAAGGACGCTCTTACCGGTGTAAGAAACAAGACGGCTTACGACTATGAAGTCAAACGACTTGAGGCGGAAATGGAAACCGGAGACTGTGAGTTCGGTCTTGCAATGGTGGACCTTAACTTCCTTAAGAAAATAAACGATACCTACGGCCACGAAAAGGGTAACATTTCCATTAAATGCCTGTGTTCACTGGTGTGCGAGATATTTGAACACTCGCCCGTATTTCGTGTGGGCGGTGATGAGTTTGTGGTGGTATTAAGAAATGGCGACTACAAAAATGCAGACCGTCTTATAAGAAAGTTCAACGACAGACTTGAGCAGATAGAAAGCGACAATATTCTGCAGCCCTGGGAAAAGATATCCGCTGCCATCGGTTACCACAAGTATAATAAGAACGTGGACAGAAACGTTGAAGTTGTATTTAAGAAAGCCGATGATGCCATGTACAAAAGAAAGGCTCTTATGAAGGCCGAAAGAAAAGAATAAGAAAACGCACAAAGAAAGCGCCCCGATTAAGTGTCGGAGCGCTTTTAAACAGCCTGTTTATTTGCCCATGCTTTCTTTGACCCTTGCAAGCATGGCCTTGTCAATCTTGCCGTTGGCAACGGTGTCGTCAATCCATAACTTAAGGGAAGCAACGGTAGAGGAAATCTTGCCCATTTCATCCTGAATCTTTAAGAAGTCTCTTAACTCGTCTTCGGAAATGTTACCGTCCACGGTAATCTCTATGAAGCGGCTCTTGGCCTTGTCAAGGGCGTTCAAAGAAGCCAGAGTTTCAAGAGTAATCTGGGACAAATCCTTGTAAGTAACCTCATCAACGTATTTCTCACCGATGGGGCACTCGTGAGTGCAGTAATAATTACAAAGAGTGGGAGCCTTGTAAACCTCGGCCATTTTAAGAATCTCATCCGGGTGGGGAAGAGATTTTTCGCTCTCGATTTTCTCGATTCTTTCGGCAGATACGTACTCCATGAGAGCTTCTGCCGCATCTCTGGTAAGACCCGCGTTCTCGCGGCTTATCTGATAAATGTTTTTGTTTTCTCTGACTGATCTTTTACCCATAATATCTCCAACCTAAACCAACTGACAGTTTCGCGATATATTGTACACTAATTTTATGTCAATAGCAAATTATAATCATTTATTTTGTACCTTTTTGAGTTTCTATTATCTAAAGAATCTGATATATTATTTTCATAAACAAAAAAGCCCCGTGGGAGGGCATACATATAAAGGAGAGATTAAATAATGACAGCACTGTTTTTTGCAGTATTTTTCCTGATTGTGGGTCTGGTACTTATGATCATTAAAAAGAACATTAATGCAGACGGAGGTAAGGCAGCATTTTCTGCTTTTTCCGTAATCGCTTTTGTACTTGCGGTAGGATGTTGCATAGGCGCCTGCGTTAAGGTGGTACCCACAGGACACACCGGAGTAGTTACCACATTCGGTAAGGTTGAGGACATTACCTACGAAGCAGGTATCAATTTTGTAGCTCCCTGGAAAAAGGTAATCAACATGGATAACCGTACACAGAAGAGCTCCCTTTCTTTAAACTGCTTCTCAAGCGATATTCAGGAAGTAACACTTACCTATACCGTTAACTACCAGATTGACAAGGCCAACGCTCAGAAGATTTACAAAACCATCGGTGTTGACTACTTCGAGAAGGTAGTACAGCCCAAGATTCTTGAAGCCGTTAAAGGCGTATTTGCCCAGTACAACGCAGAAACACTTATCGCTTCCCGTGGCATTCTTTCATCGGAAATTGAACAGATTCTTTCAAAGTCACTTGAGCAGTACAACGTACAGCTTGTAAGCACCTCCATCGAGGACATTGACTTTACGGATTCCTTCACCGACGCTGTAGAGGCCAAGCAGGTAGCTGAGCAGAACAAACTTCGTGCACAGACCGAGCAGGAGCAGGCCATTATCGAGGCAAAAGCAAACGCCGAGAAGGTTACCATCGCAGCCGATGCTGAAGCAAAAGCACAGATTATCGCAGCTCAGGCAGATGCGGAAGTCGCTAAAATCGGTGCAGACGCAGCCGAGTATCAGGGCCAGAAGGATGCAGCCATCATGAGCAACCTGGGTGCAATGCTTCAGAAGTATCCCGAACTTGTTGATTACTACTACGTAACCAACTGGAACGGCGAACTTCCCGAGACTTATCTTGGCGAGAACGCTCACACCATTATGGAACTTAACAAGTAATTTAAAGCTTATACAGAGCCGGAGGTACCTTGAGTGCCTCCGGCTTTTGCTATGGGCAGAAACTTGTGATATTCTTAAATAAATAATATATAAGCGGGTTATGATATGGATATTTACGACGTAAAATGTCCCTGCTGCGGTGCGACGCTTGACGATATTGATGAGACGAGGATGAACTTCTTTTGCTCATACTGCGGAAGCGCCCTGGTACTGGTGTATGAGGACAGTGAGACCGACAATATAATAAGGATTAAGGCTGTAGAGGCCACTCTCAGTAATGCGCGGGCCAATCTCGCCCGTGAGAGCGCGGAACTGGCCAAAGAAAGCGCCCATGCCATCGAGGCCGAAACGGAGCAGATGCGCCTTGAGAACCGTATAAGGGCCAGCAAGCATTCCAAGGCCGCAGGGGTATCCATGATTGTTATGGGCTCTCTTGTGCTTATGGTTGAGTTCTTCGCTGTTATGTGGGTATTGTCGCAGCATTCTTTTTCCGTAAGCGGAATAATGGCGGCAGTGGGTAAGCCTGTGCTGATAGCGGTGCTGTGCCTGATATTTGTGGGCATCATGATATCCGTGGCCCTTATAATTCTGGGCGTCAGAAAGATTGACGAGCTTACGGAAGCAGAAAAGGACATTATAGAGGACAAAATCGAAAGACTCAGGGAGGCCTTCGATGTTCAGCAGAGGCTCTTTGACGAGCAGAAGGCCATTGAACAGTCCTTAAAGTTTTCGCTCCTTGGCAAAAAAGCCCGCATGAAAAAGGCCGCAAGGAAGCGTGCAAGAGAGATTAAGGACGAAATGTCATACATAGAATCACAGATTAGGGAGTACGAGAGTGCGTTGTAGCGTGCTGTCGCAAGAAAAGACTATGGAAAACAGATGTGCAGTTTATTACCATCTGCCGGGATTGTTTGAATTCTATGATTTTTATAAGGTTTTCCTGCCGTTGTTTTATGAGCACAGGGAATTCTTTTACGATTGGTGTGAGATAGGCTCTGTATACGGAGCTCCCGGAGATGCCCTCTGGGGCGGCGGCCGTGTGGGCTTCGGCGATGCTTCACCAAAGGCTGTGGCGACGCTTATGAGCGAGTACGGCATCTCATTGCGCCTGACCTTCAGTAATTCGCTTTTAACCGCGGAACATCTCAAGGACAAAGAATGCAACGCTCTATGCGCCCTGTTTGAACATAACGGAGCTCAGAAGAACGGTATCATCATATATTCCGACCTCCTTCTTGAATATATCAAGGCCCGCTACCCGGACTTTTATTTTGTCTCCACCACCACTAAGGTGCTAACGGACTTTAAGGATTTTGAGGCGGAGCTTAAGAGAGAAGACTACAGTTTTGTGGTGCCGGATTTCAGGCTCAACAAGGAATTTGACAGGCTGAGTGCCCTGTCCGCCACACTTAAAAAGAAGGTTGAGTTTCTCTGTAACGAATGCTGTTCTTTTGACTGTCGCGCGAGAAAAGCATGTTACGAGAACGTCAGCCGCAAGAGCCTCGGTGAGGACTGCGCCGACCATATCTGTGCATCGCCGAATGCCGACAGAGGTTATCGATTCTCCGATGCAATGGAGAACCCGGGCTTCATCGGTACCGACGATATCCTGAATATTTACGCCCCCGCAGGCTTTTCCCACTTTAAAATCGAGGGACGAAGCCTTGGCAGTGCGGTGGTGTTTGAAATGCTTCTTTACTACATGGTTAAGCCTGAGTTCAGGCTTAAGGTCAGGGAGGAGATTTACCTTGACAGCAGCCTTGATTTGTTTTGACTTAACTGCGCCGTAAAGGTATACTTACATAGGTTAGAAAAACGTTTTGAGAGGTACTCATTTTTATGGAAAAAGAAACCGTCTACTGGCATTTGCCCGGTATATGCTATTTCGGAATGATAAATCACGTGTTGTTTGACATCATGCGCAGACAGCCCGATCTCTTTGTGGAAGGCTACAAGGTAGGCTCCGTATACGGAACTTTCCCAAGCGCCATCTGGAACGGCGGCCGTAACTTCCTGGCAGGAATTTCAAGCAAACAGGAAGTGGAGCAGATTATTAAGTCCTACAATGCTTTCAATATACCCGTAAGATTTACCTGGACCAATGTTTTATTGGAAGAGAAGCATTTAAGCGACGAATACTGCAACATGATTATGAAAGTCGGCGACAACGGCTTAAATCAGGTGCTTGTTAACAGTCCGATTCTGGAAGACTATATTCGCAAGAATTACCCGAAATACAAGGTTATTTCTTCCACCACCAAAAGAATCTTAAGCCTCGACCGTCTCAAAGAAGAGGTGGACAAGGACTATTTCCTGGTGGTGCTGGACTACGACTTTAACCATGATGAGAAGGTTATCGACGCTCTTAAGCCGGTGGCAGACAGAATTGAAATCCTCGTTAATGAGACCTGCCAGCCCCATTGTCCCTTGAGAGTAAGTCATTACAAAGAAATCTCCAAGGCCCAGCTTGAGCACAACACCAAGATTCAGTTTCCCTGCTCAGACCCCGCTCCCGACAAAAGAACCTTTAAAGGCTGCATGAAGCGTCCTTCTTTTATGTCCAATGCAGACGTTGCGGACTACATTAAGATGGGTTACAAGAACTTTAAAATCGTGGGACGTGGCGAAGGTGCCGCTTTCTACATTGATTCTTTGATATATTACCTTGTTAAGGATGAGCACAAGGACTACGTCCGCGGCTATTTGATGACCGTTCTTGGTAAAATGGGCGCGGTTGTCAACAGTGACAAAGAAGCCAGACGCGATTCAGACAAGCGTAAGAGATAAATTGACATTAATCGTAAAAAAACTTAAAATGTCATAGAAATATCCAAACATAAAGAGGTTGATTATGGAATACGTTAAAGAACACAAAATGCGCCCGGTTTTCCCCAAGCGCGCAGTTGTAACCGCCGGAATGCCTTACGGTAACAAGGAGCTCCATTTCGGACATATAGGCGGTGTATTCGTACATGCGGACACTTTTGCCAGATTTTTAAGAGACAGAATCGGTGCGGACAATGTTATTTTTGTATCGGGTACCGACTGCTACGGTTCCCCCATTCTCGAAGGCTTCAGAAAGGCCAAAGAAGCAGGAACCTTTGACGGAACCATCGAAGACTACGTTCGCAAGAACCATGAAGCCCAGAAAGACACTCTCGACAAATACGAGATAAGCTTAAACTTATTCGGAGCCTCCGCTCTCGGCCGTGCAGGCGAGATTCACAAGGAAGTTTCTGCAGAGATTTTTGAAGGCTTATACGAAAAGGGCACTCTTGAGAAGTTAAGCACTCCTCAGTTCTTCGACCCCAAGTTCAAATGCCTTCTTAACGGCCGTCAGGTAATCGGTAAGTGCCCCATTCAGGGCTGCCAGTCCGAGAAAGCCTACGCAGATGAATGTGACCTCGGTCACCAGTACATGCCTACAGAGCTTATCGATCCTCACAGCACCCTTTCGGGTCTTACTCCCGAGCTTGTGGATGTAACCAACTGGTATTATAAGCTTGAGGACTGCATCCCCATGATCCAGGCTTACGTAGATGACCTTCGTGCCCATTCCAATGCACGTAAGTACATGCTCACCACCATCGAGGAGTTCTTAAAACCTCCGTACATCTACGTTCAGAAGAAGTTCGTTGAGGACCTTGACGCATTAAGAGCCAAGTTCCCCGAACATGACATAATAGACGACAATAAAAACTCATATACATTCGTATTCAAGAACCTTGACGACAGAGATGCCGCCCGCAAGGTACTTGAAGGCTTAAACATCAACTACCGTACCGGTAAGACACTGGTTCCCTTCAGACTTTCCGGTAACATCGAGTGGGGCGTTCCCTTCCCGGAAAAAGAAGGCCTTAAGGACTTAACCTTCTGGGTATGGCCCGAATCTCTTTGGGCACCCATTTCTTTCTCCAAGACCTATCTTGAGAGCAAAGGCTTTGACAAAGACGAGTGGAAGAAATACTGGAATTCAGACGATGCAACCGTTTATCAGTTCATCGGTCAGGACAACATTTCTTTCTACGGAATCGCCCAGCAGGCTATGTGGGAATCACTGGGACTTAAGAAGACCTTCTTGGTACCCAACAACCACATTTTATTCATGAACAAAAAAGCATCAAGTTCAGGTTCCATCAAGCCTCCCATGGCCAAGGATCTTCTTGAGTTCTACACCGCCGAGCAGATGCGTATGCATTTCTTAAGCTTAGGCCTTGCCAATAAGAGCGTAAGCTTCGATCCTCAGGTATATCTTCCCGAGGAAGAGAGAAGCGGTGCTGACCCCGTGCTTAAAGACGGTAATCTTCTTACAAATGTATTTAACAAGATTATCCGTACCTGCTTCTACACCCTTCAGAAGGACTTTGACGGAAAACTTCCGGGCAATGCGGTTTCCGAAAGCGTCATCGCCGAGGCCAAAGAAGCAATACTTACTTACGAGCAGAACATGTACGACCATCAGTTCCACAAGATTACTTACGTTCTTGATACACTGATTCGTAACATGAACAAGAACCTGGTTAATACACTTAGAACCGCTGATGCGGAGGGTAACCTTGAGTTAAAGGCTCAGGTGCTTGCAGATTCTTTCTACGGTATAAGAGTGGCTACGGCCCTTCTTCATCCCATCGCTCCTTCGGGATGCGAAAAGATTCGCGAATACCTTAACGTCAGCGAAAAGATTTATGATTGGAATTACATCTTCTCAAGCCTTACCGACCTGTTTGAAGACGGTGCCGACCATACATTTAAGTTCCTTGAGCCCAGAGTTGACTTCTTTAAGATGCATGAAACTCAGTTAGCTGCCAAAGAACAGTAATCCGGTGCTTAAGTGTTTACGGACTAAAGATTATACAGGGAGCAGGCAGCAAATGTCTGCTCCCTTTCATATAGAGGGGAGAGGTATATGAATAATACTAAGAAGACAGTTATTGTCACCGTTGTGGTGCTGGTTCTTTTGACCGCCATCGGTGGCATGGTTGCATTTGCTTTCTCGGAACTATTGGGCAAAGAAGAGAGCACGGAGATACTAAGGGAGGAACCCATAACCGTTACGGTTGCTTCGGTGGAGCCGGAACCGGAGCCTGAACCGCCGGCTGTTTCGGAGAATGAGCCCGAGGATGTATCGGCGGATGATGTATCGGACAACGAAGCTGTTTCCGAGAACGAACCCGAGCCCGAACCGGAACCCAAGCCTGAGCCGAAGCCTGAACCTGAACCGGAACCCGAACCTGAGCCTGAACCCAAGGAGCCCGAAAGGGTAATCGTAGACGGTTATGAAGACAAAAAAGCACCTGTATTTTTGTACTACAAAGGCTCGCCCAAGTTAAATATCGGAGATACTTTTGACGTACACAAATTTATCGGATATGCGGATGATGTGGACAGAAATCTCGACCTTACGGTTGAGGGCTCCGTGGACACGTCTACTCTCGGTACCTATCCGCTTAAGATTACCATTACGGATGATGCCGGCCGTTCCACCACCAAGAACATGGAAGTTACCATCATTAACACCGGCGGTGGCGGTGGCGGAGGTGAAGGCGGTGATACCGGCCCCAAGGAGCAGTTCTCGGACTTTATCGCCAATTATAAAACCGCCGATACAATGCTGGGTATCGACGTATCCAGATGGCAGGGTGATATAGACTTTGACAAGTGTAAAGCCGCAGGTTGCGAATTCGTATACATGAGAATCGGCGGATTCGATGAAGGCGAGCACTATACAGACAGATATTTCCTGCAGAACTGGCAGCGTGCCAAGGCAGCAGGTATGAAAATAGGTATCTACTGGCACTCTGAAGACAGTACCAAAGAACAGATTCAGGCAAGCGTTAAGTACCTTGCGGGAGTGTTAAACGGAGAGGCACTTGACTTCCCCATTGCTTTTGACTGGGAAGACTACAGAAACTTCGAAAGATACGGCATGAATCTGTATGACTTAAATAACCTTTTAGTTTATTTTGAAGAAGAAGTTGAAAAATACGGCTACAGAGCCTGTCTCTACGGCAGTAAAAATGCCCAGAACACCATCTGGACAGGCCCCAAGAAGTACCCCGTATGGCTGGCACATTACACATCGGCCACCAATTACGAAGGACAGTACTTTATGTGGCAGCACTCCAGTACCGGTCGAATCGACGGTATAAGCGGCGATGTGGATTTAGACGTTTATTATCCCAACAAATAGTGTATGGGAGGGGAATCTTATGGATAACGGCTTCTTTGTAATGAACGGGCCCACAGGGGGGATACCCGGCGGAATTATTAACGGCACCGGAAGACATGTAGATAACAGCGACCCTAATGCGCCCAAAGAAATAGCCTCGAGGAAAATCGTGGATTTTGAGGCTCATTTCTGTACCCGCAACAGCATCGGTTCCGCATGGCAGCCCGGTTCGCCCGCCTTTAATTTCCTGCATATGAGTGTCAGGAAGGACGAGAGCGGCAGACTTGTGTTAGCCGCAGAAGGCCATAAGGTTGAAACCGATGAGGCGTTCCTTGAGGAAATTCAGGGGATTATAGAGAATAATTCTCTTGTGGGTTTAAACGGCACCAATGAATATACCGAGGGACTTCCCACAGAATTTCAGCCATATACCCTTAAGGCTCTGTACGATTCGGGAGAGAAGCTGTTTTTCTCCGTGGTCGGTAACCCGGGCTATGAGTGGTGCAGAAATTTAAAGAATGCGCTGTGTTATGAGCTTGCAAGACATGGAATCGAAGACTTGCTGCCGCCCAAGGCAGACCGTACTTTGGTGCGATTTGACTTAAAGTATGACGAGTGGCCTCGCAACATCAGATACAACAGCATTTACATGGAGGGAGACGCTTACGGAAAGCCCTGTCTGCACTATATTAAGAGTATTTGGAACCGGGAAACCCGGGCAGGCGAATTCAAAAGAATCATTAATGTAACGCCGGAGTTCTATGCTCATATATCCGAACTTGTGGAGAAAACCAGGCTCAGGGATTACAGTAACGGACGCATAGATTATCCCGACGGTGTAACCTTTGATACGAACCGTAAGCCTGCCATCGGATACTGCGCTCAGGGTGAGAGCGATGTGCAGTTTAACACCTTTGTCGTAGGCGAGGACATATCCGACGGATTAAAAGAGGCAGCAGCCGTCATAAGAGAGTACATAGAATCCGTTTTTGAAAATTATACGGGCGAAGATATTAAACTGTAACGTGTGATAAGAAAGGGTGGTTACAACATGAGTGAAAAAAGCGTAAGAGTTATTAAAGTTACGGGCAAATCAAAAATCTCGGTTAAGCCCGATACGGTAAGACTGTTAATCACACAGACCGACATTAAGAAGGTCTACGAGGACGCTGTCAAAGAGTCCGTGGATCAAAAGAATGCCCTTACCGAAGCACTTCAGAAGCAGGGTTTCAAGAAGACGGATTTAAAGACCCTTAACTTCAACGTAAATACCGAGTACGAGAGCTATCAGGACAAGAATAAAGCCTGGAAACAGCGCTTAAAAGGCTACAGATTCATCCACAGCATGAAGCTTGAGTTCACTGTAAAAAGCGAGAAACTGGGTGCCGTCCTGCAGGCATTGACTAAGAGTAAGGGTAATCCGGAATTCACGATTCAGTATACGATAGCCAATACCGAGAAAGCCAAAAACGAACTGCTGAAAAAGGCAGTAGAGGACTCAAGAGCCAAAGCGGAGGTGCTGGCAAAAGCATCGGGTGTTACCCTCGGAGATATCAGTGCCATCGATTATTCCTTCAGCGAGGTTGAATTTGTGGTAAGACCTCTTGACGGTCCTATGATGCGTAACTGCCTTGCAACGGCAAAAGAAGATGTTTCATATGCCCCGGATATTGAACCTGAGGATATTGATGTAACAGATACGGTTACAATAGCGTGGGAGATTAAATAATCACCCCGCAATCCGCTGCAGACACCATCTGCGGGACATGGAACTGTAATAGAGCTTAAAGCGCTTCTCCACACCGTAAAAGGTGGCGGCGCATTCAAAGAAAGCTCCGATTTTACTCGAAGGCTGGTCGGAGGAGATGATACGTTCAATCTTCACCATGACGGTGGAGCCGTCGGCGTCGGTGAACTGAAAGCGCATGGGGGTAATCTTACCGTCTATGTCGGTGTAGGAAATCATCTTAACGGGTATATTGGTGCAAAGATATGAATCCATATCGAAAGCCTTTCATGGTGAGTGTGGGCCCACAGACAGTGTAGGTTGTCTGCGGGCCCTTTTGTATAGTGAGTTTGGAAAAAGCATGTTAACCGGCTATCATATCGGGCAAAACGGCCTTGTCATCGATATAGTAGTCGCAGGTAATCTTACGGGAGTTATTGCCGTAAAGTTCAATAATCTCGGGAAGATTGTCATTCACCGCGTCAAAGGTTAAGTGTTGCTCAAGGCACCAGGCTACAGCCCTGTCAAGAGCTTCACCGGCGCGGCAGGTCCAAAGAATAAGCTTATTGCCTTCTGCCCGCCATCTCTTAAGATATTCTATTAAAGGCTCGTTGGGAGCCCCAAGCTCCGGCCAGGAGCTAAAGCATAATGTGCCATCAAAGTCGACGGCAATGGTCTTAAACTGTTCATTCATAGAGATGACACCTTCCTTTCGAGCGTGATTGCAAAATTACTATTCAAGGTCACATAAAAAGCGAACTGATGTTCTCGAATGTGTGTTCTATTATAACAGAGTTTAAAAATAAATCAAGGGGTTTTTAACTGATTTCTTTATACCTCAAACCGCTGTCCCAAAGTACGGACTGTGATTGCATAACGGGGCAGCCCGGTGTTATAATGTCACGGATGCGATCCACATGCATTTAGAGTGCAAAGAAACCGGGCCGCAAGAGGATTTATGAGTCACGAACGTTTGATAAGACTGTCTCAGAACAGGACAGTCGCTGATATAATTTTTAATGCTTTTATGGCCGCAGTCGCTTTGTTTGTAAACGGCTTCGGCGTATACCTTACCATGCACGCTGGCATCGGCGCAGCGCCCTGGGATGTGTTTAACCTCGGCCTTTCCAAAACCTTCGGAATACTCTACGGAACCGCTTCCATCGGAGTTTCACTGACTATTCTTTTTATTGATATAATGTTAAAAGAACCCATCGGCCTCGCAATGTTCATAGATGCGGTTGTGGTGGGCAAGTCTGTGGATTTCTTTAACTATATTCATGTGGTTCCCGAGTGTAAGAGCCTTCTTTCGAGTATAGCCACGATGTTAATCGGACTGGTGATTATCGGTTATACACAGTATCTTTATATGAAAGCGTCCCTCGGCTGCGGCCCCAGAGACACGCTGCTGGTGGGCTTAAAAAGAAGGCTTAAGAAGGTGCCCATCGGCCTTGTGAGCATCGGTCTTTTAAGCACCGCTACGCTGGCAGGCTTCCTTCTCGGCGGGCCTGTGGGTATCGGTACGATTATCTGCGCTCTTTGTCAGGGACCCATTATGCAGATGGCTTTCAAGAGCCTTTCTTTTGACGCAACATTAATCAAACACCAGAGCATTCCGGAGTCCATCAGGGTGATGGTGCACAAGGCTGCTTAAGGTTTCGGTAAAATAAAGGGGAGAACGGAATTATGATTAAAAAGACTATCATTAGCTTGGTTATGACTGCCACGGTACTCATGGCTGCCTGCAACACCGCAAGCGTATCAAGCGACAGTGCATCGGTTACGACAAGCGTTGTGACTACAGAAACGACAACAGAAGAGAAGGCCAAAGAAACCGTGAGCGATACGGAGACTTCTTCGGCATCAACCGAGACTTCTACAGAAGCATCCACCGAAACCTCCACGGAGACTTCAACCGAAACGGCAAGTGAATTCGGACCCGAAGAGGGCAAATACGACCGTACATATCTGACTGAAGAGGACGGCGTATACACATACAGACTGACCGACCCGGCTATCATTGAGAAGTATGACGAGCTCTACGCGGATGCTTTTGCGGACACAATCAGCTACAATGAATTTATTGCTAAAGACATGGGATACTTCCCCGATTCGACCGCAACGTGTGAGGCGCGTACTCTTGTGTACCAAAAGCCTGAGAAAGAAGAATTCATAACCGTCGGTTCTGCGTATATACAGGAATACGGCTTTGACCTTTCCAATATAGGCTATACTTATGTTGACCTGGACAGCGACGGAACCTTCGAGCTTATAATGGGTGTCTTTTACAGCGATGATTATACCGTGCAATATGATTTACCTCAAAGAGATTATATTTTCAGGGAATATGCACTGGTTGACGGTAAGGTCGTCAAAATCGGTGAGGGCGGAAACCGCTGGTGTCATTGGCTCGGTTCCGACGGAATAATATATGAATTGGGTTCCGGAGGAGCAGGCGACTGGGGAATCTCCAGGCTTCGTTTTAGGGCTTCAAAAGCAGCCGGTGAAGAAGACGTGGACTGGGGCTTCCTGGGATTTGAGGAATACGAGTTTGTTGGTGCAATAAACAGTGTCCCGGTGCACCTTAACGGGTCGAGTAATGATATTTATGAAGGCGCTGAGATACCTGAAGATGCTGTAATAGAGTATGAAGAAGTGAACGCATTGATGGATGAGTGGGAGGCAGGACAGATTTATATAGACTGGCTTAAAATGTCGGACTATATGAGCGGCCATTCTTCTTCCTCAAATTAATCTTAAGAAATTCATCGATTTACCACAGAAAAGTGTTGACGTACTAAAGCAACGCTGATATAATCATCACAAGAAATGTCCAAGGGCGGATGTTAGACTGCTTTTGGACGTTTTTCTTTAAATTTTTATTATCTTGGAGAGACCCAATAAGGGAGCCGAAGGTGTAAGGTTATCTTTACCGATCTCTCAGGCAAAAGGACAGGAGACGAAGAATGGACAATTTTATCACAAAAGTGACGGCGGTCAACGACACCGTCAACAGCTTTGCATGGGGTTGGTTTGCAATCTTTATGCTACTTGGTACAGGCCTTATTTGTACCGTAATCACCAAATGCTTCCAGATATCGCATCTTGGTCATTGGTGGAAGTCAACTATCGGTTCTTTATTCAAAAAGGACACCCACAAAAAGAAGGATAAAGGCTCGGTATCCCAGTTTCAGGCGCTTTGTACGGCACTTGCGGCGACCATCGGAACCGGTAACATCGCGGGCGTTTCCGCTGCAATCTGCGTAGGCGGTCCCGGTGCGGTATTCTGGATGTGGATAGCTGCATTCCTCGGAATGATGACCAATTACTCGGAGAATATTTTAGGTATATATTACCGCCGTAAGAATAAAGACGGCGAATGGTCCGGCGGTCCCATGTACTACCTTACGGACGGTCTCGGCGGTTACAAGGGCTTTAAGCATATCGGTAAGGTACTTGCCGTAATTTTCGCAATCTTTGCGGCTCTTGCATCTTTCGGTATCGGTAACATGGGTCAGATTAACAAGATTACCCTTAACATTGAATCTGCTTTCTTTGCAAACGTTACGGCACCCACACTTCTCGGGGTGAGCGTTGTTAACTGGATTATAGGCGGTGTGCTGTTAATCATCGGCGGATTCATCATTATCGGCGGCCTTCAGAGAATAGCTTCTTTTGCAGAGAGAGTTGTTCCCTTCATGGCTATCGTTTACGTAATAGGTTCGATTATTATTATGTGCGCTCACATTTCTTCAATCGGCGCCATGTTTGCATCTATCTTTAAGTTTGCTTTCGGCGCGAAGGCTATTGCCGGCGGTATTGCGGGTGAAGCTTTGAAGCTTGCCATCAAGAACGGCTGTAAGCGCGGTATTTTCAGTAACGAAGCGGGTCTTGGTTCCTCCGTTATGGTTCACTCCAACTCTAACGTTGTGGAGCCCGTCAAGCAGGGTATGTGGGG